>CAJAKX010000215.1 GCA_903940425.1 uncultured Opitutia bacterium
AGCAACCGGGATTGAGCGCGATGGTTGCGCGGTACAGAGTTTGATCGTCATGGAACACCGCACAGTGGCTCCACGTCAGCGTACCGAGCAGAAGGGCGAGCGCCGCTACCAGCGCCGGGCCGATCCAACGGAGGCGGCTCGCCACGTGGTCCCAAACGCAGGTGAGCCCGGCCGCGACCAGCGCCAGCGGTCCGAGGTCGGGCAGGTACTGCCAGTGATCCCAGACCCACGAGTAGCATGCGCCAAATAGGTTGACGAAGCCGAGCACCGGGAAAAGCGAACCCGTAAAAATCAGAAATACCGCCAATGGGGCGCGGGCCTGGCGCCGGATGGCCCAGAGCGCGGTGCCGAAGCCGACGACGCCGAGCGGGAAGAGCCACTGCTGCCAGGCCGCGGTGTCCACCGTCCAGCGCGGGTAGACAAAGTTGAGGTCGAAGGGCCAGACGAGCTTCCCTGCGTAGAACCAGATGGCGCGACCGGCAACCAGCACGCGTCCGAGGAACGGAAGCGCAAAATCCGCGCCTTGTGCACCGATGTAGCGCTTCTCCACCCAGGCGCTGAACAGACCCGCCGCGGCGCCCATCGCCAGCCAGGGAAGCAGAGACAGGACCTCGCGCCGCCAGCCGAGCCGGCCGCGTTTCCACCAGAACACCACCAGGAGGGCCGCCGGCAGGGTCGCCGTCACCGTCTTGCACAGCAGTGAAAGTGCGAACAAAGCCAGCGCGGCCACATACGTCCGGGGTTGCCGCGTCTCGTCAAACCGAAGGTAGACCAGGACCGCCGCGAGGTAGAAGACGAGCGAAACGGTGTTCTTCTGCTCCGTAATCCAGGCCACCGACTCGACATGCACCGGGTGCAAGGCGAAGAGCAGCGCCGCCAGCCATGCCCCGGGGACGGCCAGCCGTTGCAGGACCAGCGCGAACAGGACCGCCGAGCCGGCGTGCAGCAGCACCGTGACGAGGTGGTAGCCGAAGGGATGGTCACCCCATAGTCGGTGCTGGATCCAAAAGGCGCTGTGCAGAAGGGGATAATACTGCTGGGTCGCTCCGGGCTGGGTCCAGATGCGGCCCAGACCTTCAAGTGAGCGCAGCGCTGGCGCGGTCACGTAGTCGCTGTCATTCCAGATGAAGTTGCCAGAAAGCGCCGGCAGGTAGGCCAGGAGGGTCAGGCAGAAAATGATCACCGCCGCCCCACGGTTCGAAATACTGACTCGTCCAAGGTTCATGACGCCGGCGGGATGCATTCGCTGTGACAACCAAGAGCAATCATCAGAGCGCTCCGCAACTGGCAATAAAGTTGCGCCTTTGTTTCCGTGGCGCCCGCATCCCGGCCGGGCAATGCGGTCAAGCAAGCCGGCGACGTTTCAGCAGTTTCTTCGCTCCACGAAACGGGATTCGGGTGACCCGATGCCGGCTTGCAGACGGGAGGATGGTCGGCGCTAAACGGTGCGATGCGTGCCGTCGCAGAAGGGGGCGTTCTTCGAGTGCTTGCAGGCGCACCAGGCCACTTTTTTGGGCTCGGCGATCACGACCTGCTTGGGAGTGAAGCCGGTGCCTTTGTGCGCACCATCACAGAACGGCTGGTTCTTCGAATTGCCGCAGGCACACCAGGAGTAGGTTCCGGCGGCCATGTCTTTAACGATGGGGAATTTTTGGGCGATGTTGGGCTTGTCCATGGCAGAATCGGGTTGGGAAATTGCGGATGCGGGACTCAGTCCGGCAGCCTGGGCATCAGCGGTGAATCACACGATGCATGTAATCGTCCGAGCGCGACGTCACAAGGGGAATTCCGCGGCCGCTGCAGCCGCCGGTAAGATCCGCCCGGCAAAAAGCCCGCGTTTTCTCGCGAGCGCAAATCTTTCCGGTATCCGGTATCGGCAATCCGGTATCAAATCACGCCCGGCCCAGATAACTGCCGTCGGCGGTGCTGACTTTGATGACATCGCCGTTCTTGATGAAGAGCGGCGCCGAGACCACGAGGCCGGTCTCGCAGATCACCGACTTCTGGACGTTGCTGGCGGTGTCGCCGCGGATGCCCTCCGGGGCGTCCGTGACCTTGAGCGTGGCGGCGGAAGGGAGGTCGACGGTGACCGGACGGTCATCGACGAAGAGCACCTCGACCTTGCCGTTGGCCACGAGGTAGTACTTGGCTTCGCCAATCATGGCGGCGCTCAACTCGACGGTTTCGTAGCTCTGCGGGTCCATGAACGCGAAGTTCTCGTGGTCGGCGTAGCTGAACTCGAGTGTGCGGCGGTCGGTGTTCAGCACCTCCATGGTTTCCGTGGAGTTGAAGCGCTGGTCGAGCGAGCGGCCGTTCCGGAGGTTGCGGAGCTTGGCCTGGACGAAGGCGCGCAGGTTGCCCGGCGTGCGATGCTGGGTTTCCATCACCAGGTGCGGCTCGTTGTTGAACTTGATCACCTGGCCTTTGCGGAGGTCGTTGGCGGACGGCATGGGAGATTGCGGAAGAGGGTTGGTGTTATGAAGAGGTGAGGGAGTAAGGAAGCGGTCTCAGGAGTGTCAAGGGCGGCCTTTGTGCATCTCCGGGCTTGCCCTTTTTGTCCGCCTACCGACACTGCGCCAAACCCATGAAGCAACGGACCATCCTGCGTGAGGTCTCGCTCAGCGGCAACGCGCTCCACACCGGCGAGGCGGTCACGCTGACGATGAAGCCCGCGCCCGCCGGCCACGGTATTCTTTTCAAGCGTATGGACATCGCCGGCCAGCCCGAGGTCAAGCCGCGGGTCGACCAGATCACCGACCTGGTGCGGGCCACGACGATCCAGTCGGGCCACGCCAAAATCATCCTGGTCGAGCATGTGCTCAGCGCCCTGTACGGCTGCGGCATCGACAACGCGCTGGTGGAGATGAACGCGAGCGAGCCGCCCATCATGGATGGCTCGGCCAAGCCGTTCGTGAATCTCATCCTAGAGGCCGAGCCGGTCGAACAGGAGGCGGAACGGCAGTACTTTGTGCTCGACCAGCCGGTTTCCGTGACGCGCGGCGGCTCCTCGATCATCGCGCTGCCGTCCGACAGCCTGAAGATTTCCTGCACCTCGGCCGACGACCGC
>CAJAKX010000216.1 GCA_903940425.1 uncultured Opitutia bacterium
CTCCAAGCAGGCCGGCAGGGTCACACCCGACTGATACCCAGGTCTATTCGAAGAGAACCTGCACCGGCACTTTCAGCGCCTTGGCGATCGCCGCCAGTTCGTGGTCGAGGATCGGCCGGTCGCCGCTCTCGATTTTCGCGAACTGCGACTGGTTGATGCGGACGCCCTGGCGGGCCAGCCGGCCCACCATGTCTTCCTGGGTGATTTTCGGGCTCGCGGCCATGCGGATGCGGCGAATGGCCGGGCCGGTGAGGTTTCGCGATGGTTTGGCCTTTGGCACGGTGCGCCCCGGGGGGCGCGGCAAGCCTACATTTATCCTTGCCCTGAATTATTCCCTAGGAGAATAAAGCAGCTCCTTGGGCATGCGCACCTGCGGCAGCACAATTCATTCACCCAGCCATCGCGGCCGGGGAAAGCCGTACCGCATCCTCTGCGTCGACGACCAGGAGCCGGTCAGCCAGGCGCTCAGATGCGTGCTGGACCAAGCGGGCTATGTCGTGGAATGCGCTGCGGACGGACAACAGGCCCTGGATCGTATTATCGCCGATCTGACTTTTTTCGACCTGCTGATCATCGACGATCAGATGCCCCGTCTGAGTGGTTCGGCGCTGGTCGGGCACCTTCGGAAAGCCTCGTTTCCCGGCAGAATCATCGTTCAGGGCTCGGCCTTGTCGGCGGAGGAGATCAGCGCTTATCGAACGCTGGGCGTCGATCATGTGGTGTTCAAACCGGCCAAACTTGCGACGCTTTTGAATTGTGTGGATTGCTCAACTTCCAACTGAGCGTCATAGGCCATCGTTCGGTTCGGTGAACGGCGTGAACAGGAGCTTGCGCAAAAGCGGCCGGCCGCGGCGCCGCGGATGCTTGATCACCGCACGGCCATCCGGTAGCGAGAGAAACGCGGTCGGCTTGAACCATGGCTCATCCACCGGCTGCCAATTGCGGGAGGTGTGGCCACCGCTTACCCCGCCGCTGTATTTCCGGATTTCGCGGCCACCCATCTTCTCCGAGAGGATCTTTGCGCCTTTTTCGTCGGCGGCACGGAAATGGATCTGGGTGCGCAGGTTCGCCATGAACACGTCCGCCTTGGTCGGGGTCTCGAAGGCCGCATAGAGCGAGAGTGGCGTTTGCGTTGCTGAGATCAGGCACACGCCTGCTTCGCGCAGTTCATCGACGGTTGCATGGTCGGCGAAGCCGTCCTCGGAAACCAGGGTGGTCTTCTGTCCTTCGTCGAGCACCAGCACGATCATGTTGCGCCGGCCCATCTCGGCCGACTCGAGATCGAAACGGCGAAAGGCGTGGAGAAAGAACAGCTGCTTGCAGAGCAGGTTGAGATACCGGCGCTCCACCTGGTAGGTCTGCGGAATGGATAGACAGATCAGCCTCCCGGCATCGACCTCGTTGAGAGTGAAGTTTGGGTCGACCGAGCAGAAAATCTCGCGGATATCGGGGGGAGTGTACGGCCGAAGGAAGTTGGCGACGGTGTAAACGGTGCCGCTTTTCTGCTCGGGCGGCTGGGCGGCAAAGTCGCTGAAGTACTGCCGCTCGACCTCGGCATCCGGGCTTGGATGCTCCGCCAGAGCGGCCAGCAGTTTCGCGGTCTCGGCGGAAATGCAGATGGCGTCGTGGACGTTGGCGAGGGTCACCGGGTGGTCGGCGAGTTCGAGGGCACGCATCGCGTGGGTGATAACGTCGCGCGCGGTTTCCTTGAAGAAGGTCTGGCCGCCTCGCTGGCCGGCGGCGGTGGCCGTGTCTACGACCAGTTTGGCGTAGGTGGTCCAGGGAATGCTGGCATCGGCCAAAAGGTTCAGCTGCAGCGGAGGGATCCAGTTAGTCGGGGCAACGTGGGTGGGCCGAACGCGGATCAGCCGCAGCGTGGCTTCCTGACCGAGGGCGCGGGCCATCTGCGACAGCGGCTGCCACAGGGCACCTTTGGAGTCGACCGCGAGGATGCCCGTGTCTGGCATGGCCGAGCGTAAACCATGCACGATCGGCACCACGGCCCGCGCGGTCTTGCCGGTGCCCGTGGCCCCGGTGATCAGGAAATGGCAACACGCTTCGTCACGGGTCCAGGTAAGACCCCAGAGCCGGAGCACGGCAGCATTCGCGCTGTCGGTGGAAGCCACCAAGGCGCAGTAGGCGAGCCAGACTCCGGCGCAGATGCCGGCAGCCGGCACCCAAAGGCCGGCGGGCCCGGGTACGGCCGACCGCATGAAGGCGGCGCCCGCAAAACACGCCGCGCTAAGGGCCAAGGGCCGGGTGCTCACGCCAAAAGTGCAACAACGGCAGACAAGACACCCAACGCCACGCCGGTCAGGATGGCCGCCAGCAACTGCCGGTGCTGTGCGGACCGAAAGGTGCGGGCGAGCGGCGCGAGCGCCTTTTCGAGCGCCTTAATCTGGGCCAGGGCATCTGCCACTGGCTTGGTGAGCTGCGCTTCAATCTGCCGGCCGAGTTCCTCGGGCTTGTGTTCCAGGGCATCCTGCAAGCTGACCAGCGCAGCACCCACCCCGGCCACGGTTTCGGCGGCGTTGGAGAGCGATTCAACGCGTTTATCCAGGGCGGCCTTCATTTCAACGATGGCCGCCCGCAGGGTGTCCTCGCCCTGTTTCACGCGATGCCAGTGCCAGGCGATCAGCAGAAACACTGGGTCGTCCGGCTGCAGTTTGAAACGTTCAGGCAGCCATTGGAGGTCCTCGGGCAGCTTGGTCGGATCGAGCAGCTCCTCGGGCTTCATGGGACAAGCAGCGGGCGGGCCTTGGCGAACTCTGCGGCCATCTTCTGGTGGAAGCGCACGCACCGGGAGCGGTCCAGCAGGTGCAGCTGCGCGGCCTCGCGGCCCCGGCCCACGGTGAGGTTGGCCTCCTGCAATCGGTTGCGGGTGACCTCGGTGAGACAGGGTACGTCGATTTCCACGGCCCCGAGATCGGCGAGGACCTTGCGGGAATTGCTTTGCGCAAACAAGCTTAGGTTGTCGCCGTCGCGCAGGTTGCGGACAACCAGCCAGCGGACCTTCGGGCCATAGCCGTCCAGGAGCTCGGCAATCTGGGAGTTGGCGTCCTTGTCGTCGGTCGCGATAACGACAAAGACCAGCGCGCAATCGAAATCCGCCTGCAGCTCGGGCAGACGCGTTTCATCGAGGTAGGCCAGCACCTTGGCTCCGCCGGAGGCCCGGTTGTCCACCAGCACCACGTCCGCTTCGGGCAGAACGTGAACGATGCGGTCCAAGACACCCAGCTTGTCGGCGTCGACGTCGGTGTCGATGAACTCGGCTTCGGGCACGAAGCGCCGGAAGGTCGAGTTGGCATGATCCAGGTCGAAGCCTTTCACGCGGCGGCCATGTTCGGAAAGGTGATCGAACAGCAGCGTCGCCACGAAGCTTTTGCCGATGCCCCCCTTGTCCTGGGGAAACAGGATGATGCGTTTGGTCGCGGCCACGGGTTCAGTAGTTGTCCCGGGCGATTTTCGGTCCGCGCCGGCCCGGCGGCAACGGAATGGGCGCCGGCGTCGCGACCGCGGAGAGCCCGGGGAAGCTCGGAGCGGTCGTGGCCGGTCCCGCGGGGGACTCCGGTTTGAGCTCCTCGCGCACCCGCAGGATTTCGGCCTTGGTGAAGGTCCGCCGGCAATAGCCGGCCACGCCCGGTCCCGACACCTTGAGCCCGTTGCGGGTAAAGACGGCCGCAATCTGATCGTAGCTCATGAATTTGGCCCGCTGGAGCAGGATCACGTCCCGGAACGGGTCGAGGAGGCTGCGGTGGTGCGCACTCGGGTTGTAGCTGTGGGCATCGTCAAGCAGGCGCGCGTGCAGGTCGGAGGATGGCATTTGTCCGTAAAATACTATTGTATGGGTTAAAGTAAAGCAAAAACCGCACGGACACCGAACAACCGCAGCAGCAGCAAAGCAGCAACAAGGCAGCAGTCAGCCCGCAGCGATGCAGCCGAGGCCTAAAGGACGTTAGGGGTGGCGTGTTCCCTCTGGTATAGGTAGAAGGTGGCGGCGGCTGCCGCTCAGTCACTCCGGGATTGAACCTGGGTTGGGTGTCAATCGGGGCGTGAAAAAAGGATGGGGCAGGGTTGCTCCCGGGCATCTCTTTTGACGGGAAGAAGCGGTTTTTGTCTCGCTTTCGTATGGGTGTATGGTATGGAGAAAACATGGTCAGATTCGATAAGCCCTGTGCATTTGTGAAAGGCGCCATGGACTATTTCCGTGAACACATGGCCGTGGGCGATTATCTGTCGCAGGAAGGCCAGTCGGAGATGACCTGGGTGGGTGCGGGGGCCGGGCGCCTTGGTCTGAGCGGCCAGTGTGATCTGGTGCACTTCGAGAATCTATGCCGGGGCCTGCATCCGGTGACCGGCGAAAAATTGATGGTGCGGGACAAGGGGACCCATCGGCGGGTGGGTTATTTCGGGCAGATTTCACCGCCGAAGGATGTTTCCCTGCTCCACCTGGTGGGCGGTGACCAGCGGATCGCGGACTGGTGGCGCGAAGCGGTCGCCGACACCGTCCGGGAAATCGAGGCGGTCACCGCTACCCGCGTTCGGCGCGCCGGCGTCAACGCCGACCGACTCACCGGCAACCTGATTGCCGCCATCGTGACC
>CAJAKX010000217.1 GCA_903940425.1 uncultured Opitutia bacterium
CTGCGTCGGGCCTATGCCCGCGTCGTGCTGGAGAACGTCGCCTACGGCCTGCCGGTCATCCAGTGGCGTGAGGGCCGCGGGGTTGTCGCGGTACCGGCGGAACTGCTCGCGCCGCTGGCGCGCCGCATCCTCGAAACCAACGGCGAACCGCTCCCCGCAGCCGAGGAGCGGGCCCTGCTCCGCGGCGTGCCGTAGCTGTCAAAGTTCGCAATGATACGGACGGAAAAACAGCTAACCCACCATGGACCTTGTCTCGAAGTTGATAGCTTTGACCTACTGGCGGTTTGTTGTCCGGCCTAAATCTGTCCCGGGCATGGTCGATTTTTTGCGGATAGAACTCAAAGTGCGGGGGGTTGCCCAATAATCCAAGATTCCAGATGAAGTTCTGGTTGTGCTCATCCAAGAGGCATATCGCAGAGCGGCCGAGATGGAGAAGGATAAGCTCGCTCGTTATGGACAGTTATACAAAGAGATCGAGATCATGGCCCGCGAGATTGAGGCGGCATTTGAGGACAAGAGTGATGTCGATCCGAGAATTAGGAGCATACTCGAGTTTCATCACCAGATTTAAGCCGAACACATGGGATCTGGCAGCATATTAGGCCTTCGATATCAGAGGGCACAGCAGAGTTAGGCTCCGCCAATCTTGTTCCGCGCTGCTCGATGACCGTGCTCTGCCACCCGGCGTCGTGCGTCGGCCCTAAAAAAACTCTCCCCTAGTTCAGTTTCCCCGCGGGGTCCGGATCGTGCTGAACGGACTGGCCGGCAGGTCGAACTGCCCGACCGGATCAGGATGAGCCGGATCGAAAGAGCCGAAATCGTCAACGATGCACGAAGCGAGCGGCAGTTTGTTTTCCTTGATGCCCTCGACGACGCACTTGGCGAGTTCGTAGGCGCCGTAGTTGTCGTGATGGGTGTTGTCCACCTTGTCAGGCGCGGGCCTGGCAAAGGCCAGTTTCGACTGCTCCGGCCCCAGCGCCTCGTAGAAAGGCCGGCTCATGGCGTTGAGGTCGATGAATGCGGTCTGCAGCTCCCGCGCCGCCTGGCGCGCCGCCTCGGCATAATCCGCCAGTGTCGGCTTGATCCGGCCGTTTTCATCAAACTCGCGGCGTTCCATCGGTGACACGATCACGGGGATGCCGCCGTGCCGGCGGACGGCGTCGACGTGCTGCTTGATCTCCGCCTTATAGGTGGTGAACGGGCCGCCGGTGCCCGCCGCGATCTGCTTCTGGTCGTTGTGGCCGAACTGCATGATCAGGGTGTCGCCCGGCTTCATCACGCTGAGGATCTTGTCGAGGCGCCGCCGCCCGAGGGAGTCCCGGTAGGTTTCGCCCGACTCCCCGTGATTGGCGATCGCCACCCCGGGCTTGAAAAACCGGGTCAGCATCTGCCCCCAGCTCGCGTACGGTTCGCGCGACTGGTCGCAGACCGTGGAGTCGCCGAGCAGAAACACCGTGGGCACGTCCACTTTCGTGATTTCGATGGCGCAGACGCAGGACCGCCCCGGCGCTGCGCCGGGGTTGAACTCCAGCGTGATCCGGTCGTCCCACGCCCAGCCCTCCTGAATCGATTCGCGCGGGGCCTTCAATTTGACCCCGCCCGCCTGGATGTCGCCGGCGGGGGCGATCTGCGGCGTGCGGGTGTTGACGATGAAACTGACCGCAGCGAACTGTCCGGGCGCCGTATGGACTTTCTCCGCCATCAACCGCCGCAACTCGGCCTTGATCGTCGTGGTCGTCTCGCCCGCCGCGTCGCCCAGCGTGACCGTCACCCGGTAGTTTCCCTCCGCCGGCACCCGGGCCGAGAAAAAGAACGGCCGGTCGCTGGTGATGAAATCGCCGCGCAAGGGATCATGACCGCCCCGGTCGACGCCGGTGACCGTTGCGCCGGGCTCAAAGCCGTAGCCGAGTGCGCTGCTATAGACGGTGGCCGGCAGGACCTGCACGTACCCCGGCGCGACCGCGCCGGGACCGAAGTCGAATTTGAAGGCAACCGTATCGGCCGCGAACGCGGCCGCCGTCAGCAGCCACAAACCACCACAAGCTACGGCTTTCATGGAAGGAATTCTCTGGACCACGGATTGCACCGATCAACACGGATAATGGTGATTTCCTGTCATGGGGCACGAAATATAGGGAACTTGCAGGAGCCTCCTTGTCCGCGCCGCTACGGCGGAGCTGGCAAACGATCATCTCACTATCGCGCGCAAGCACGCTCCTCCAAGTGTATCTGTGCCCATTCGTGCCATGCGTGGTTCAATCGGATTTCCTCACCGTGCAAGGGTCAGCCCCATGAGGCCGATGACGACTTCATTGGCAAGGGTGCGGACGGTGAGCGAGCGCAGCTCCTTCGCCGGATCGAGCGGCAGGTCAAGCACGGTCGCGGCGCCGCCGGGGATTTTGCACCCCTGACCCTTGAACTCATTTTCATCGAGGAGCCGGACCCTGCCGGTTTTCAAATCCACTCGCGGCGGGATCGGCCCGGGCCGGGCGAACTGATAATCGTCGATGAAGTAATCCTGGTCGATCGGCCACCACGTCGTCGGATTGTGCAGCGCCAAGCGGGCGGTCGAGCCGTCGGCGTAGGTCACGATAACCTCGCCGTTATCGAGACGGCTCTGCATGTGGTTCGTCGAACCGGCCATCAACAGATAGACGTGCCCCGCCTTGCCGGCGAGCGGCACCGTCGCCTCGCGCGGGTAGTTGTCCCATTGCGAGGTGAAGACGATGTTCTTCGCATCGCCCGGCCCGGGCGTGGCGAACGGCACGCCGTTCGGCAGGACGAGGCGACCGCCGTTCGCGCCCGCGACGGACCGCAGGCCGCGGTCGTCAATCTCCGCCATTTCGTTGACGTGCCCGGCCCACGCGCCGATGCCCTGCGAGGGCAGGGCCAGCGATACGAACGGCGACCGCGGGGACAAGTATTTGCCCGGCCGGAAAATCTCCGTCACCCGGTCGTTGAACTGCGCCGCGAGGTCGAGCGGCTCCCAGCGAGTCGATTCCGGCAACTTCGCCGTCCAGTCGGTCGCCGGTCCGCCCAGCTGGCGCGGTTGTGCGGGCGCGGGCTCCGACGGACGCGGCAGCACGGCGCCGCCCCAGGTAATCGTCACCACCTGTTTCGCCTCGGCGGTTCCTGTCAACTCGAGGACCGGATGTCCCGCCACCGCTTCGCGCTGCTTCGCTGCGGCCGGCTGGCCGTTCAGTGTCACGCGGGCCACCGAGGCGGCGCGCACCGGCACTTGGAACCGGAGCGCCATCGGCTTCGCGAACTTGGATTCAACCGTGTAGGTATCGGTCTGGCCGTCGCGCCGGAAGTCCATCGTCACGTCCGGATGCCGCAGGCTGGCGTGGTCCCACGCGGCCGGGAAGCCGGGCGCGATGCGCAGTTCGCCCGCGAGCGCGTCGGGTTTCACGCCGAACAGTCCCTCGACCAGCGCACGCGAGGTGACGCCGCCGCCGTCGGCAAAGTCACGCTGCGACTCGCGGCGGTAGACGTCGAGGTAGTTCATCGTGCCGACGTTGCCGGGGCAGATGCCCATGAACATCGAGGCGAGCAGCGCGCTCTTCATCAGCCGGTAGGCCTCGTCGGCGCGCCCCGCCTGCCAGTAGCCGAGCGCCGTGTGGTTGATCTCGCCCATCACGACGTTGTTGACCGACCAGGTGTACGGCATCCAGTCGGTCGTCGCGAGCACATGGTAGTCGTCGTCCGCGGGCACGCCGGGTCCGCGCACCGGCAGGTGCGGGATCCTTCGGTCGACATCCATCGTCATCCGCCATGCCTCCGCCGGTGTCGGCAGTCCGGAATCCATCGTGTGGTAGAACGTCCACAAACCCGCGCTGGGATGCACGAGCTGCAATCCGAGCAGATCCTTGAACTCGGCGAACATGCCGCGGTCCGGGAGCCAGAGGTATTCGCGCATGGCGCGGGCGATGAGTTCGGCCTCATGTTGATAAGGCGCGGGATCCTTCCCCAGCAGCCGTGCGAGCCGTGCCGCCATGAAATTGTGCCAGTAATTATAGGCCGAGGCGTGCGTCACGCCGCCGCCATGGTACTGCAGGTCGTCGCTGGCCCAGATCGCCGCGTAGGCCTCGTAGAGCGGCAACTTTTCCGGACCGAACTCGCGCCGGAACAGCCGCCGCTCCCACGCCAGGTGCCGCTCGATCACCGGCCACATCTGCCGCGCAAACTCGAGGTCGCCCGTCCACAGCAGGTGGCGGAACAGCGCGTCGATGTAGACGAGATTCATGTCGTAGTGGCTGTTCGAGATGTCGCCGTTGCTGTGCAGCGCCGCCTCGCTGCGCGCGAGGTTGGCGTTCTCGTCGGGCGGCGGGAGCTTCGCCGGGACCGGCTCGTCGTTTTGCTGCGTCGCCCAAGAGGCGAGGTGCCGCCGCGCCCGGGTGTGCCAGCCGAGCGCGTCCGGCGCATCCGGCCCGCGCCAGCCGAGCAGTTTCGCGCGCCAGGCGATCGCGCCGTGCATCACCGCGCCCTGCGGTTCGTCCCATACGGCGTCAACCGCCACGTTGAGCGCGGCGACGGCGGCGTTAAGATAGGGGTCGGGCGTGTCGACC
>CAJAKX010000218.1 GCA_903940425.1 uncultured Opitutia bacterium
AACACTTCTCACCCTCACCCGAGCCCGACCCACACACGCCCACGCGGAATCAAATTTCCGATCAGTCCATCTCAGGCGGTCAGTGAGGCACTTTGACAAACCTTATCCATGAAAAAACCCATGCGAAATTCCATTCCCGGTACGGTGGCCGTGCTTTTTGTGATGTCCTTGCTGCTTGCCGGCAGTGTCCAGGCGAGTCTGACCGAACGCCTGGAGGGAAAATATCTTCAAAACCGTATCAAGCAGCGGATCGATGAAGGCTGGAAGGTTCAGACCGGAAATATTCCCGGGGCGCAGGCCGTGGCGTTCGATGACGCCTCCTGGACCACGACGAATGTTCCGCACGATATGAGCATCACGCTGGTGAGCTCCAAGGACAGCGATCCCGGCGTCATCGGCTGGTACCGGAAACATTTCACCCTTCCTCCAGGGTTTGCCGGGAAGAAGGTCATCGTGCAGTTCGATGGCGTTTATCACGACTCAAAGATCTACCTGAACGGCACCGAGGTCGGCAGCCAGCGCTTCGGGTACGTCAGCTTTTGTTGCGATCTGACGCCTTACCTGAACGCGACGGGCGACAATGTGCTGGCCGTGTTTGTCGACAACCTGACGAGCCGCCGTTCGCACTTCTATTCAGGCACCGGCATCTATCGTCATGTGTGGCTCATTGCGACGGACATGGTCCACATCCGGAACTGGGGGACGGCCGTGACCACGCCCGCGGTGGCCATGGCCCAATCGCAGATCCGGGTGCAGACCGAGGTGGTCAATGAGCTTGCGACCGCGCAGACGCGCACCGTGGAAACGACGATCTACGATGAAGGCCACCAAGCCCTCCAGACCGTCGCAACGCCCCTGACGATCCCGGCGCAGGGCACCGAAACCTGCGTGCAAACGCTGACGCTTTCCGCCTGCAAACTCTGGTCGCCCGCGACCCCGGTGCGCTACTATGCCTATTCCAGGATTCTCAACCAGACGACCCCGACCGATGACTATGTCAGCCCGTTCGGCATACGGGAGATCAAGATTTCGGCCACCGCCGGTCTGACCATCAATGGCGTTTCGACCAAGTTGAAGGGCGTCTGCATCCATCACACGCTGGTCCCGGCCGGGGCCGCGGTGCCGGATGCAATGTGGGAGCGGACCATCAAGGAATTGCTGGCCTCGGGATGTAATTCCATCCGGACGTCGCATAATCCGCAAAGCCCGGAGTTCTACGATTATTGCGACCGATTGGGCATGATGGTCATGGATGAATGGTGCGATAAATGGTCGCAGACCAACGCCGGTTCATTCTATGCGGATTTCGACCAGGTCTGGCAAAAGGACCTTACCTCGTTCATCGAGCGCGACCGAAACCATCCCAGCATTGTGATCTGGAGTCTGGGCAATGAGGTCGCCGCTGCCGCGAAGGTGCCTGATTACATTCCCAACACCCTCAAAATGCTGGTTCCCTTTGCCCGGAAACTCGACAACACCCGCCCCTACACGCATGCCTGCGTTTCGGGCTGGAACGACGCCCCCGGCCTGGCCGCGCTGGCGGATGTCGAAGATATTGTCGGGGTCAATTACCAGGACTTCCTGTTTGGCGCGATTCACGCGGCAAATCCCAACGCCGTGATTTGCGGCACCGAACAAGACCCCTATGCGGTCCCCAAATCCAACGTTCCGACGTGGTACTCAGTGCGGAACACACCCTACGTGATTGGCCATCATCTGTGGACCGGCGTGGATTATCTGGGCGAGTCCAAAGACAGGCTGGGCGGTACCAGCGGCTTCCTCGATAACTGCATCTTCCGCAAATCCTGGTTTTATTATCAGCAAAGCCAATGGAGCGATTCGCCCATGGTGCATATCACCATCGGCAATGGCACGGGAAACGGACGCGCCATGCCCACGCTGGCCGAGAATTGGAACCAGACTGGACCGGTCAGCGTGGTCACCTATGCCAATTGCGATTCCGTCGATCTCTACGTCAACACCACCAAGATCGGGACCAAAAAATCGAGCGACTTTGCCGAGAACGGAATTATGCAATGGACCGATGTCCCCTGGCAGTCCGGGGTGATCAAGGCCATCGGCTGGAAAGACGGCAAAGAGGCGGCCGTTGACAGCATCAAGACCGTCGGTGCGCCGGCGAAAGTCATGCTCACGCCCGATCGGACCACCCTCCATGCCGATGGGGACGATGTTTCCTGCATCCAGGTGGACATCGGCGATGCGGACAACAACTCCATCTTCACCGCCGACAATACGGTGCGGTTTACCATGACCGGCCCCGCGAGAAGCCTTGGCATTGCCAGTGGCGACTGGACGAATGATGAACCCTTCAAGGCAACCAGCCGGAAGGCTTACCAAGGGAAAGCGCTGATCGTCATTCAATCGACCCTGGTTTCCGGAACGGTCAACCTGACGGTGGACTCACCGGGTTTGCAGCCGGCCACCTTGACCTTGACCACCCATTGACTGCCCTACCCGTATCTTGTCCGCAGCAACGGAAGGGATAAACCCCTTCCCTGAAAAACCAGCTCCTTAGGCCGGAAACATGCAGTAGAACCATGATGGCGCTCGCGAGCGCTCCAACCGTTCGGCGAAAGATGCAGGAACCTGCTTGCCCCGACTGGTCGGGGCAAGCCGACGACTTCTCCTCTGCCATCGCGAGTGAACTCCCTCCTACAACTGCATGAATCCGACCTGGAACTCCTCCCCATTCCCCCATGAATACTCACATCCTTAGATCGAGTTTGCCCTCCGTGATCGCCCGAATTGCGACGCGGAGCGTCTTGCTGTCGCTGGCGGTATTCGTCAGCTCGGCCATCGCCCAGTCGGTTGAACCGGTGAAGCTCAACTGGCTCGACGGCCAGCCTCCCGCCACCCCGCAGAGCGTGAGTTGGGGCGTGCCCTGGCCCAAGGGCAAGGTGCAGAAGAGCGATGCGCTCGTGCTCATGGCCGCCGACGGCAAGACCATCCCGGCGCAGACTTGGCCGATGGCGTATTGGCCGGATGGTTCGATCATGTGGAGCGGGCACTCCATCGCCGCCACCCCGGACATGACCGGCCCGCTGCAACTCGCTGTCGGCGCGGCGACCGATCCGGCCGCGAAGATCGCCTGCACGCAGGACGACCAGGCCATTACGATCGACACCGGTGCGATCCGCGTGCGCCTGCCGAAGCAGGGGTCAAGCCTCGTCGAGTCCATCTCGATCGGCGACCGCAAGATCGCCCAGGACGGCAAGCTTGTCTGCCGGCTGGAAGACCGTTCAGCTTTCGAAACCACGCGGACGATCCGCGAAGAAGAATTCATCAGCCGGATCAAGACCGTCACCCTGGAACAGTCGGGCCCGGTCCGGGCGGTCGTGAAGATCGAAGGCGATCACCAGTCTACTTTATCCGACCGCGCGTGGCTGCCCTTCGTTGTCCGGCTCTATTTCAATGCCGGCCTGAATTCGATACGGATCGTCCATTCGTTCGTCTTCGACAGCGACGGGCAGAAGGACTTCATCAAGGGCCTGGCGATCTCGTTCGCCGTGCCGCTGCGCGAAGAAGTCATCAACCGCCACGTCCGTTTCGGCGGCGACGAAGGAATGTGGGCCGAACCGGTCAAGCCGATGGTCGGCCGGCGGATCATCACTGACGGCAACCAGAACCCGATCTTCCCCACCCAGGTTGCCGGCAAACGTGTGCCCAATGCGGATCAATACGTCCCGCAGCAGCAGCAATACCTCCGCGAAATCGCCGACTGGGATGACTACAAGCTCACGCAGGCCAACGCCCACGGTTTTGTGATCGAGAAGCGCACGCAGGCGAAGAGTTCGTGGCTGCACGTCATCGAAGGCAGACGCGCGCTGGGCCTCGCGTTTCTCGGCGACGTCAGCGGCGGCATCGCGGTTGATGTGAGCAAATTCTGGCAGAAAAATCCATCGGCGTTGGAAGTCCACGGCGCGACCTCGCCACTCGGCGAACTGCGCGTGTGGCTCTGGTCACCCGATGGCCCGGCGATGGACATGCGCCATTACGACATCAAGGGGCACGGACTGGACATGTCCTACGAAGACTGGAAGGAAGGCTGGGATTCGCCGCTGGGCGTGACCAACACCACCGAACTTACCCTCTGGGCCTGCGCCAGCGTACCCGCCAACGCGGACCTCGTGAAGATGGCCAAGGCCGGCGCCGAGCCGGCGCTGCTGGTCTGCACACCGCAGTACTATCACGACCAGCGGGCCTTCGGCTTCTGGAGCCTGCCCGACCGGTCCAGCGCGGTCCGCCGGTCGCTGGAGGATCAACTTGAAACCGCGGTCGACTTCTACCGCGACGATGTCGACCAGCAATCCTGGTACGGCTTCTGGAACTACGGCGACATCGGGCGGATGTACGACGAGATTCGTCATGAGTGGCGCTACGACATCGGCGGCCAGGCCTGGAACAACACCGAGCTGCTGCCGGACTACTGGCTTTGGTACCACTTCCTGCGCACCGGCCGGGCGGACTTGTTCCGGCTGGCCGAAGCCATGACCCGGCACACGAGCGAAGTGGACGTGCACCACCTCGGTCGGTTTGCGCCGCTGGGCTCGCGCCACAACGTCAATCACTGGGGCGACGGCGCCAAGCAGCCGCGCATCAGCCAGGCGGGCCTCAAGCGGTTTTATTACTTTCTGAGCACCGACGAGCGCATCGGCGATCTCATGCGCGAGCAACTCACCGCGGACAAAACCTATGCCGAGGTGAAGCGCACCGATCCGATCCATCCCGACAACCGCGGCGAATTCACCGCCGCCAGTTTCGGCACAGATTGGGCGGGCTATTGCTGCAATTGGCTGACCGAGTACGAGCGCACCCTGGATCCGCAGTGGCTGAACAAGATCAAGGCAGGCATGGATACGCAGCTCGCACTGGCCAGCACGCCCGGCCAGCTGCTGGGCATGGGTGCGTATGATCCCACGACCGGCAAGTTCATGGGGCGGGTGGAGAGATTCTTCGGCGCTGGTGGCGCACCGGCTGCCGCCGCCGTGCCGCCGGCTCGCGCCGGAGCCCAAGGTCCCGCCCCCGCGCAGGGTCGCGGTCGCGGCGGCGCGGCGGGGGGCGCACGAGGCGGGGCCGAAGTTGGCGGGGCCACCGACTTCGATCTGCTGTTTGGAACCGTCGAAATCATGGCGGAGATGGAACAGGTCGTTGATCATCCCGCGTACTGGGAAGCCTGGCACAATTATGCCGCCCACACGGCCGGCAATCCCATGGCCTACGCCGCCTACGTGACGAAGAACGCCGCCCTCGGCCAGCAGGCGGCCAAAACCCTGATCACCGCCGCTCAGCACCGTGAGATCCGCCCTGGCGAATTCGGGGTCAATTTCGACGTGAAGCCGCATCTCGTTTCTGGCCCGGATGTGCCCAGCCCCGTGTGGGAACTTAAAGGCCGACCCGAGGGGGGGCCCGATGGCCGCCGGTTGGGCACCATCATTGAATCCCTGGATTGGGCGGGCGAGTATCTGCCCAAGGATCAACCGCTGCCCGCGCCATCCGTCAAACCCTGAGGCCAGCCCCGTCTCCCATGCTCACCCGGCGGTAATTCATCGCCGGCCCCTCCACGTCAGCCAACGGGGCATGCGCAGGATTGGCTTGGCGCGCCCGTGCCTTTGCGCGACAACAGGAGGCCTTGAGTCCCGTCACCGAAAACATCGATCCCGACACCGACCAGGTCCAGCACCTCGCAGGCTGGCGACGGCTGGTGCTATGGCCGCTGGGCCTGCTGGCGCGCCTGTGGGGCCGATCCCTGCGCTTCGAGGTGGCGCCCGAGGATCTGCGCAACATTTCCAAGCGCGACGAACCGGTGGCCATCATCCTTTGGCACAACCGGCTGTTTCTGTCGGCGGAGATTGTCCGCCGTTTCCGGCAGGGCCGGCCCACCTATTCCCTGGTGAGCGCCAGCCGGGATGGCGCATGGCTCGACGCCTTTTTCTCGACGGTCGGCATGCGCACGGTGCGCGGATCCAGCCAGAAACTCGGCCGTGAAGCCGTGCGCGCGCTGATCGCAATACTGCGCGAGGGTCACGATATCGGCATCACGCCCGACGGACCGCGCGGCCCGAGGTATGATTTCAAGCCTGGGGCTCTCGTCGTGACCCGGCGCGCGGGTGCGCCGGCGCTGCTGATCGGCGCGCGTTTCACCTCGGCGCGGCGGCTCAAGAGCTGGGACGGATTTTACCTGCCCAAACCCTTCTCCCGGGTGCAACTGGTCTGCACCCTCGTGCCGGCGGCCGAACTCCGCGCCCCGACCATGACAGCTGAGATACTCCGGGAGCGTCTGCTGGCGACCAACCCGGATTAATGCCCGCAGCACCCGCCTGCATGACGGGCGCCCCGCCCGTCAGAACGCGGGCACCAGGACAGCGCTGCCACCGGGTTCGACGACGAAGTCGTTGCCGACGCACCAAGTGATGTCATTCAGCAGGAGTTTGAAGACGACAGGCACGGTGGCGTCACTAATGGTGATGATCCACTGATCATCGGCGACACAATCCATCACGAGTCCTTTGTCCCAGCTCAGGCCGGGACCCTCGCCACGGATGTAGAGTGCATTGCCGAAACCGACGTCGATCTGTGCGTTGATGGTCGTGCGGGTGGTCTTGACCGCGGGTTTTTTGGCGGGCGCCTTGCGCGCCGGCTTCGCGGCGGCCTTCGCTCCCTTGGTGTTCCTGGTTGTGGTCTTCTTCATTGGTGAACTTTGTTTTCTAATTTAGATGATTATTCCGAACTATCCGGGCGATGATTGAATCGCCGGGAGGTCCAGCAATAGCAAATTAAAGACCAACTTGACAGCCGGGAAATATCGCGGTGACGGAGTTGATGCGCCGCCCCGCGAAAAAAGAGATTTACTCGACGTGAGGCATCGCCCTAAATGCGGCCCTTTCTGGCCGGGGCAGTAGCTCAGTTGATAGAGCGCCTCGTTCGCAACGAGGAGGTCGCCGGTTTAAGTCCGGTCTGCTCCACCAGTTTCCGCTCAACACAAACCCAGTGCTAAGCGCTTCGGTGCTTGTCACTTACGCCACCGCCTCGACGGAGGTTCACCTCAGAAGGTCTTGGCGAACAGCAAGCCGCTCGAACGGCCGTCGCTGTAGGGAACGAGAGTAAATTTCGGCGCTTTGGATTCGTCGTTATGTTTTACGACGGAGCGAGCGACCGACCATCCGATCAGCGCGCCGGCAACGACGTCACTGGTGAAATGCGAATTCTGTTCGACGCGGCAGTAGCCCACCAGGCCGGCAGATCCGTAGGCGAGCACCTCGACCCACCACGCCGGATAGTGCGAGGCGATTACGGTCGCGACGGCAAAGGCTTGGGTGGTGTGCCCGGAGGGGAATGAGTTGTGATTGGTGAAGGGACGAAAGCGGTAGGGATTCCCCGTGTCGGACGGCCGCTCGCGACCGACGGAATATTTAAGGACAGGCGCGATGAAACCGGACGCGATCAGAGAGGCGGCGAGCCCGTCGACGAAGACCGCCTGGGAGCGCCGGTCATCCGCCAAGAAATGGTATCCCTCAAAACCCGCCAGAACGACGAAGGAGTAGTCCGCGCCCAAGTGCTCAAAAGCCCGGCTGAAGCGATCCAGCCCTGCTGAACGGTGGGCTTGGACGGAGTTGCGAATGGAACGGTCGAAGGCGGTGGTGCCAAGGGCCAATCCGCCGGCCCCTGCCGCCGCCAGCCAGTCGGCTCCGTCCCATCGGGTCGGCGCGGTGAACACGTACACCGTGTCGTCGGCAAACAGCCGGAGCGTGTCCAGGGAGAACGCGTTGTCGGGTCGGCGGCCTGAGGCCGCGATGGAATCCGGCGGTGCCGAGGTGACCGGCTCCGCGCCAAGACCAGAGCCCTGAAAGGTAATCAGCGCAGTCATGAGAAAGAGCCCTGGGCGCGCGCCAGTCCACAATGATTCCATCCGACCAATGTACGCAGAAATCCGCGGAGCGAAAGAGGAAAGGGATGCGGGAGCGCCCAATTCTGATGGGGCGATCACCCCATTGTGACGTTGCCGCAAGACCCTTATGTTTCGTGGGAACGCCGATCCCAACACCATGCACTTTCCCGCCACCCTGTCCCCTCGGCTTCGGCCGGTCTTCAGTTCGCCCCGCCTCACCGCCGCGGCCCTCCTGCTCTTCGCCCTAGGAGTCGGCCTCCAGGCCCAAACGCCGGCCCCGTCCGACCCGATCCCAGCCGTGGCGCCGCCCGTCGGACATGACACCGTCCTGAACGGGAACACCGGCGAGGGAAAGAGCTACGTGGTTCCGGCCTACGAAGTGCCGGGATTTCTCGCCGCGCTCAACGTCGTTGACCGGATCACCATCCCGCACGACGTCTACGAT
>CAJAKX010000219.1 GCA_903940425.1 uncultured Opitutia bacterium
CCATCCTTGGAGTCTAAACAGGTGGAGAATCTTTTTTTTGCGGGCCAGATCAATGGAACCTCCGGCTATGAGGAAGCAGCGGGGCAGGGCATTGTTGCTGGGATTAATGCAGTGCAAAAAACCAGGAATGAAGCACCGCTCATTATCGGCCGTCATGAAGGCTACATTGGCGTATTGATCGATGACCTTGTAACCAAGGGTACATCTGAACCATATCGGATGTTTACCAGTCGAGCTGAGTACCGGCTTCTTTTTAATCATGGTAGCGCGGAATTACGAATGTTGGAACACTCGAAAAGTTATAAGTTACTAACCATTAATAGGATAAATAACATTTTACACAAAAAACTACTTATCGAAAATTGGGTGATGAAACTAGAATCCGCTAATTCTTCAGGTCTAACTTGGGGAGATCGCCTAAGACGCGGAATGCAATTATCGGTGCTGCCACCCGAATTTCTTTCTGAACCTGAACCAATCCGTCACGAGGTTGTTTATCGTATCACTTATCGAGGTTATTTGGAGCGCGAACTACGCCAGATCGAAAAATTGCGAGAGGTTGAGCGCATCCGAATTCCTGATAACTTCGATTATCTGTCGATCCGCGGGCTGCGCCGTGAAAGCGCACTCAAGCTCCAGCAGCACCGTCCTTACACGCTTGGTCAGGCGAGTCGTATCAGTGGTGTAAACCCGGCGGACATCAGCATTCTCATGATACTGATTCAAACGGGTAGGGGATCTCGCCTGGCCTCCAACCAGGGTCAGCTCAACGGTCTTTCGTCATAGGTAAAGTCCCGCAAGTTTCTCTCGCGTGCACCATGTAACAAATGGGTGACTTTCGGAAATTCACTAGCAAACCCCTCCAGCCGGTTTATTCTCAAGTATATGTCCGAGCACAAGCCCAAGAAGATCTTGATCGTCGACGACGAACCGGATGTCGCCGATCTCGTCTCCTACCACCTCAAAGCCAAGGGCTATCAAGTGGAGACGGTCAACAATCCCAATGTCAGCATCGGAACCGCCCGCTCGTTTTTGCCAGACTTGGTTATTCTTGATATCATGATGCCGGATTTGAACGGCATCCAGATTTGCCGCATTCTACGGGCTGATCCTCGCTTGAGAAATATTCCCATTGTATTTCTTACTGCAAAAGGCGAGGAAGCTGATCGTATCGCCGGCTTTGAAACAGGCTGTGATGATTATATATGCAAGCCATTTAGCACCAAGGAATTAATATTAAGGGTGCAATCGATCCTCCGCCGTGTTGTGAAGGGTGCTTCTGAGGAAATCAAACGCCTCCAAGTGGGTCAGATTATCCTCGATATTGAATGCCATGTGGCAACCGTCCTGGGTCGGCCGATTGAACTCACGGCCACCGAGTTCAAACTGCTGCGATTGCTGATGGAGCGACGGGGCCGGGTGCACACACGAGAGCATCTCCTGATCAACGTCTGGAATTACGAGACGGAAATCGAAACCCGCACGGTCGACACGCATATCCGCCGTCTGCGCGAAAAGCTCGGCCCCGAGGCTGATTGGATTGAAACTATCCGCGGTGTCGGCTACCGCATGGCCGAACGCAAAGCCGAAGCATGCTCTACCTGATCACTGCCGCCCTTGGCGTCGGTCTCGCGATCGCCTTGAAAAAGCTCCGCGACTACCGGCAGGCAGTGGGTAGCCTTCATCAGGCTATTCTCGAAAAACAACCGCTGCTTCGCGAAGGGGAAACCATTGGAAGGGCGGCCGGCGCCTGGGACCGTCTGCGTTCCGCGACCAATGAACTCATCACTGAGGTCGCGCACCTGCAACGCGTCCGGTCCGGCCAGCTGGCACAACTCGAGACCACGCTCGGCAGCCTTCAAGAAGCCGTGCTCATCGTCGATTCCGGCAATCGCATCCTCCTCGCCAACCAGGCGCTTCAAGCGATTTTCCCTCGCGCGAAGGACATCCTCAACCAACGCCTTGAACTCGTCCTGCACAGCGTGGCTTTTCTTGATTACGTTGAGGCCGTACGCGCCGGTTGCGCTGCGCCGCAACACGAACTCGAGTTCGTTGAGGGCAATCGTTCCATCTGGCTTGAGATTACCGGGGCCCTCGTGACACCGCTTAACGGTGAACGCGGTTCCTGGGCGCTTTTCGTGCTGCACGATATCACGCGGCAAAAAGAGCTGGAGGGCATCCGCAAGGATTTCGTCGCGAATGTCTCCCATGAATTGCGCACCCCGCTCAGTATCATCAAGGGCTACATCGAGACGCTCGTCGACGGCCACCGCAACATGCCAATCGAGGATCGCGACCGCTTCCTTCAGACCATCCAGCGCCATACGGAACGCCTCAACTCGCTGCTTGATGATTTGCTCACACTTTCGCGCCTGGAATCGATCAATCCCGGTCTGCACTGCGAGTCGACCCAGTTCGCTGACCTGGTCACCAGTCTTATCGAAGACATCCGCGGACGTTCCACTGCCGGCGGACATTTCATCTCGTTTGCGTGTGACCCCGCCATCGGCTCGGTGCTCATCGATCCTCTTAAAGTTTCGCAGGTATGCGCGAACCTTCTCGACAATGCGCTCAAATACAGCCCGCCCGGCTCACGGATTGATGTGACCGCCCGCCTGCATGAAGGCGAGGTCGAGGTCTGTGTGCGCGACAATGGGCCCGGTATCCCCGAGGCGGATCTCCCGCACATCTTTGAGCGGTTTTACCGCGTCGACAAAGGCCGCTCGCGGGAAAAGGGTGGCACCGGCCTCGGGCTCAGCATCGTGAAGCATACCGTGCAGCTTCATGGCGGGCGCGTGTGGGTGGAAAGCGAACTGGGGAAGGGGACGGCGTTTTATTTTACGCTGCCGCAGCGCGCAACCTGATTGGTCATGGTTTCGGGTTCTGCGTTCGGATTGCGCGCAGAGGGTAGGGGCTCAACACCCAAAGCCTTGCACGTGTTCGCTGGGGCGCTTACCCCTTCAGGTTTCCATGCCGCGCGAAGTGTTCCAAGCCATCCGCGCCAGCCGTCTCGCCGCCTTGCGCGCCGAGATCGCCGCGGTATTGCCCACACCCAAGGCGCGTTTCGTGTTTGAGATCGGCTGCGGCAACGGCCACTTCCTTGCCGCCTACGCCACCGCGCACCCCGACCAGTTCTGCGTGGGGATCGACCTGCGTCTCGAGCGGATCGTGAAGGCGTTGCACAAGCGGGATCGCGCCGGCTTGGGTAATCTGCAGTTCCTCCGCTGCGAGGCGGGTGATTTTCTCCATGAACTGCCCGGCGGCGTCAGGCTGCTTGATATTTATATTCTCTTCCCCGACCCCTGGCCGAAGAAACGCCATCACAAGCACCGTCTCTTCAAGCCGGAGTTTCTCGGTGAGCTGGCGGCACGGGCGGGGCAGG
>CAJAKX010000220.1 GCA_903940425.1 uncultured Opitutia bacterium
GCGCAAAGTCCTCCCGCAGGAACCTCGACCCTGAAACGCATCCCCGTTGGGCGCGCGGATTGGCTGCGGCTGGTGGGTGGAGCCATTCTCGCGGCCGGGGCGATCGCGGTCTATAGCCGGACCTTTTCCGTTCCGCTGCTTTTCGACGACAATCCTACCATCGTCGATAACTCGACGATCCGGCACTGGAGTACCGCGTTTTGGCCCCCGATCAACACGACCGCGAGCGGCCGGCCCATCCTGAATCTTTCCCTGGCGATCAACTATGCCATCAGTGGGACGGCGGTGTGGAGTTATCATGCCTTAAACCTGGCGATCCATGTTTTGGCCGGGTTGACTCTGTTCGGAATCGTCCGGCGCACGCTCGTGCCGCGGGCCGGCCCTGCAGCCGCTCTCATCGCCTTCTCCGCTGCGCTTCTTTGGACCCTGCACCCCCTGCAGACCGAATCGGTGACCTACATCGTCCAGCGCGCGGAGTCGCTCATGGGGCTATGCTACCTGCTCACCTTGTATGGCTTCATCCGAGGAGCCGAAGCAGACGGGCGCCCCCGACGCCGCTGGTTTGCCCTCTCCGTCGCTGCCTGCCTCCTCGGCATGGCCACCAAAGAAGTGATGGTTTCCGCGCCGCTGATCGTGCTGCTTTATGACCGGACCTTTGTGGCGGGCTCGTTTCGGGAGGCCTGGCGCCGGCGTTGGAGACTGCACGTGGCGCTGGCGGCAACCTGGCTCCCATTGGTCTGGCTGGTGGCAGGCACGGGTTGGAATCGCAGCGGCTCGGCCGGCTTGGACGTCGGCATCACGCCGTGGGCGTACTGGCTGACCCAGTTCGAGGCGGTCGCCCGTTATCTCTGGCTGTCGGTGTGGCCCCATCCGCTGGTGTTTGAATACGGCACGCTCTGGGTGCACCACTGCGACGAAGTGGCGCCTTACACCCTTGTCGTCGTCCCGCTGGTGGCGGCGACCCTCGTCGCGCTCTGGCGCTGGCCGGCATGGGGTTTTTGGGGTGCCTGGTTTTTTGTGATCCTGGCTCCAACCAGCTTGGTGCCCGGTGCGGTCCAGATGATCGTCGAACACCGGATGTACCTGCCGCTGGCAGCGGTGACGACACTTGCCGCGATGGGGATTCACGCGGCGGTCAGGCGGCAAAGCTGGGTGGTGTTCGCAGCGTTGGCGCTCGGACTGGGCATGCTCACGGCACGGCGCAACGAGGATTACCGCAGTGTACTGACCATCTGGAGCGACACGGTGGCCAAACGGCCAAACAACGCACGGGCGCATAACAACCTGGGCCTCGCCTGGTCGGAGA
This sequence comes from uncultured Opitutia bacterium, assembly GCA_903940425.1. Classification (GTDB taxonomy): domain Bacteria; phylum Verrucomicrobiota; class Verrucomicrobiia; order Opitutales; family Opitutaceae; genus Fen-1467. Next base: position 1,307 of record CAJAKX010000220.1, read on the forward strand.
TGCCCGGCGGCTGAATGACGCGATCGCCCAGTATGAAGAGGCGCTGCGCCTGAAGCCGGATTATGCCGGGGCGCACAACAACCTGGGCAACGCCTGGGCGCAGATGCCCGGACGGCTGAATGACGCGATCGCCCAGCTTGAAGAAGCGCTGCGCCTGCAGCCGGATGATGCCGATGCGCATACCAACCTGGGCAACGCCTGGTCGCAGATGCCCGGACGGTTGAATGACGCGGCCGCCCAGTTTGAAGCGGCGCTGCGCCTGCAGCCGGATTTTGCCCAAGCGCATAACAACCTGGGTGATGTCCTGTCGAAGATGCCGGGACGGTTGAATGACGCGATCGCCCAA
>CAJAKX010000221.1 GCA_903940425.1 uncultured Opitutia bacterium
CAATGTCAGCGTGCTGCCGGTCGCGCCACTGATCGCGGAACCATTGCGAAACCACTGAAGGGTTGGTTCGGGACTCCCGGAAGCCGTCACGGAAAACTGAACGTTGGCGCCAACGGATACCGCCTGGCTTTGCGGTTGGGTCAGGATGACCGGTGTGCTGGCCGCCACACCCATGCGAATCGTTTGGTTGTCGGTGTCGGCAACATATAGGCGGCCGGCGTTGTCCACGGCAATGCCGCTGGGGGCGTTGAAGCGGGCGGCGCTGCCAGTGCCGTCGGCACTGCCAAAGAGTTCGCTGACCCCGGCCAGGGTCGTCACCACGCCGCCCGGAGCGATCCTGCGGATCGCGTGGCAGTCCGCCACATAGACGCTGCCCGCCGCGTCGACCGCAATGCCCGAAAGGGCCGTGAAGCGGGCCGCGGCACCCGTGCCGTCAACGCTATCGCCGCCGTACACCGTCGGTGTCCCTGCAAAAATGGATGCTGTGCCGTCAACGGAGATCCTCCAGATGACCGAGGTATAAAAATCTGCCGCCAGGAGATTGCCTGCCCGATCGATCGCCAGGCTGAGCGCCGCGGGCGGTGGCGGAACCAAACCGGGCACCTCTGAAAGCGTGGCCAGCGTTGTGACCTCGCCGCCGGCGGTGATCTTGCGAATTTCCGAGTAATAGCTCCAGCGGAGAAAGTTCTGCAGGGGTTGGTGAATATCGGCCACATAGACGTTGCCGGCCGCATCTGCCGCCAGGCTTTGAGGAAGGGAAAAGCGTGCGGCGCTTCCCGTGGCGTCGATGTTGCCGGAAGATCCCGCCAGCCCGGCCAGCGTTGATACCACGCCGGCCGGCGTGAGCTTGCGGATCGTGCCATTCCCCGTGTCAGCCACATACACATTGCCCACCGCGTCCACCGCCACGGCGCTGGGAGAATTGAAGCGGGCGGCGCTGCCCGTGCCGTCTGCGTCGCCGGAGGACCGTGCCAGGCCGGCCAGCGTGGTCACTATTCCACCCGGAGCGATCTTTCGAATCGTGTGGTTGGCCATATCGGCCGCATAGACGTTGCCCGCGCCATCCGCTGCAACTCCCGCCGGATAGAAAAAGCGCGCCACACTGCCCACGCCATCCGTGCTGCCGAACCCCGGGCCGAATCCGGCCACGGTGGTCATCACCCCGCTCTGCGTGATTTTGCGAACCGCCGAGTTTCCCGTATCGGCGACATAAACATTGCCCAATGCATCCACTGCGACGCCATCGGCATAGGGCACACTCGTCGGATCCTGCGGGAGATCGGCGGGCAAGGTCGCGATGATTGTCAGGTCCCCGGCTGTCGTGAGCCGCAAAATCCGGTGATTCAATGAATCGGACACATAAACATTCCCGACTACGTCCAGGCCCAGCTTCTGGGGTCGATAGAAATAAGCGGCGGTGCCGTCTGCCATCCTCAGGGTCGTCACCATCCCGGCCGGAGTGATTTTGCAGATCCTGTCGTTGTAGGTGTCGGCCACAAAGATGTTGCCCCACGCGTCCACGGCCACGCCACCGGGGTCCGTGAAGCGCGCGTCGCTGCCCAGTCCATCGGCGTTTCCCGAGGATCCCGCTTGTCCGGCCAACGTTGTGACCACTCCGGCCGGGGTGATTTTCCGAACGTCGTAATTGAAGATCTCGGTGACATAAACGTTGCCTGTCCCGTCCACGGCCACACCGCTCGGCCAGTTGAAGGAGGCGGCCCTGCCGATGCCGTCCATATTGCCGTTACTTCCGGCCACGCCTGCCAGCGTTGTCACCAGGCCGCCCGGCGTGATTTTCCGGATCGTCTGATTGTCGGTATCCGCGACGTACACATTGCCGAATATATCCACGGTTATTCCCTCGGGATGATAGAACCGCGCGGCACTGCCGACGCCGTCTGTGGAGCCGGACACGCCGGCCAACCCGGCCAGGGTCGTGACCATTCCGTCCGGCGTGATCTTCCGGACGGTGTGATTGTCGGTGTCGGCCACGTAGAGATTGCCGGCGTTGTCGACCGTAACATCAAAGGGCGAAGAAAAACGCGCGGCCTCGCGCGGACCGTCGGCGCTGCCGATGCTCGCCTTGCCGGCCAACGTGGTGAAGGTGTACGGCGTGTAGGTCACTTGCGCGCACGCCAACGCCGACAGCAAACTCATCCCCAGCGCCAGCACCCCCACCCTGTGGATGAAGCGCAGGTTGCGGACGGACAAGCGGATCAACAGTCGGCACGTTTTCATGGGGATGTTTCCTCTCGTAAAGCCGGAATGCCCAAATCCTCTCGCCCCTCAGATCCAGTCTCCCGTTAACAACTTTGTGGACTCTGGCAGGGGCAGGCCGCACAGCTTGCACTCGATGACTCGTCTGACATCGCCCAGCGTGCGCAGCAGGCACAGCTCCTCGCTGTTGATCGACACCGGGAGCACATCCTCCGCCAGTGCCACGATCTCCATCATGGTCAGCGAATCGATGCCCAGATCTTCGATCAAGCGGAGGTCATCGCCGGCCTCCTTGAGCTTGGCCCGCAGCTCGGGGTCCACATGGTGTTCGATGACTCCGAGTATGATCGTGGGCAGACAGTCGGGGTCGCCGGTCTGGCGGAACCTGTAGGCGGCCTCATAGGTGGAGGCAGAGCAGCGCTTCAGGGCTTCGCGCAGTTGGGCCTCGTCCTTAAGAGTGCTGGATTTCGCGGACCCGGGAAAAGGGCCGTTGGTTTCCAAATCGGTGCTGGCGGTTTGTGCCATGCGGGTTCCTCTGAGCGATATGACAATCCGGCGCGCCAAACCCGCTACTCGAGCCGGGTGGCGGCGAATATTACTGGTGCCGCCGGAAACTTGTCAGGTGAAGACGAGATCGGAACCGGCTTGCGCTTGGCGCGCGGCTGGACGCATTCGCTGGAGTCGGGCTCGGTGGTGATGAGCACGATGAGGAGAGCGAGGACGATGGCCACCATCAGCAGGTCGCTGATCAAAGCCAGGCGGCAGGCAGTCAAGGCGGCGGCAAAGGTGAGGAAGATGGTGGCGTTCATGGGCGGGATGGGTTTCATCCCTTAATGCGCAATTCCGACCCCAAACGGATCACCCCGGTGAGGAATTCTCCGCCCGGCGCCTGCCCTCGCCGGAGTAGCGCGCATCCGGGTGCGATCAACGCGCGGCAGCGCGCTCAGAACGTGGCGGTCAGCGACAGCGAGTAGGTGCGGCCGCGCCAGTCGCCGTAGGGCTGCACCCCGGCGCCCGAGAGTTCATTGGCGTACTTCGGGAAGTCGGCGCCGAAAAGATTATTGATGCGCACCTGCCCGCGCAGGCCGAAGCGGGAGCTTTGCCACGGCAGCCAGCGCCCCAGGTTGCTTTGCAGGTAGGTGTCGAACTGCCAGCAGCGTTCAATCCGGTCGCTGCCCTGACTCGGCCATTCGGCGGCCGGCAGGATGCGCGAACCAAAGTAATGTCCGTCCAGGCCGAAACCGTAATCCTTGCCGGACCAGCCGGCGCCGAAGTTCGCGCGATACTGCAACAAGTCCGACACCAACCCGTCCGGCTGCCGCAGTTCGTCCACGTCCGGGGAATCCCGGAACACCTGCCGGTCGAAGCGCTGGAACCAGACCAGCCGGCCGTAAAGGCTGAGCGTGCCGCCCCGACACTTCGTCCACGCGTAATCGAGGTTCGCATTCCAGTTCTGGGAATGCCGCCGGGCGGCGTTGACATCGCCGGTGAGCACCGAGGTGACATAGCCGATCGCGTGTTCGTCTCCCGGCTGCAACGGTGCCCGGATCACCCGCCTGGGGAACAGCGGCTCCAAATCCAGCAAGCTCTGGGGATCCATTGAGACCAGTTCATTGGTCTTGCGGGTGTCGACAAAATCCACCGCCACCCGCAACCGATGCTCCCGACCCCGCTGGAAAATGATACCCGCCGTTTGCGTGGCTGCCGATTCCGGCCGCAGGTCGGGGTTGATCGCCACCCGGGTCAGGACGTTATAGCTTTGTCCTCGCACCGGGTCGGTAATCCGCGTGTAGCTGACCTCGCCCGAGCCGAGATCGGACGGCGCGGCCGCCTGTCGGCTCATGATCGGCGTGGGATAACGGTTGGAGAACGTGACGCTGCCGCGCAGGGAGAAGCCGCCGACGAAGTCGACTTTCAACCCGCCCGTCGGTGCCACGTAGCTCTCCCGGCTCGTGTCGGCCGCCACATAGCGCACCGCCACATCGGTCTCGATCTTGCGCAGCCAGCGCGGGAGCCGGCGCGACGGCAGCAGCGGTGCCTGCAGCTCCCCAAACACGCTGTAGCGTTGCAGGATGCGCCCTTGCCACAGAACCGGGTCGGCCACCAGCGTGCCGTCGCCAAAGCGCTGGACGTTCGTGTAGTCCGCCAGATGCATGCGCCGGTAGTCGGCGCCGAAATTCACCGCGCCAAGACCGGTGGGCAGCACCAGGGATTGATTGGTGATCCGCACCGATGCGTCCACCGTGTCGTAGTTGCCGAGGGTCACGAAACGCCCCCGGTTGCCGTAATAGATCAGCACGTGATCGTAGAACTCCGGCGGCGGGCCGTGGACTTGGGTGTCGCGCAGCGGATTGTAGATCCCTGCATCGGCTAGTTGCTGCCATTGGGTGGCGTCCGCTCCCCACACGCCCCGGTACTTGGAAAGGTTGTGGGCGTACTGGGCGTCGAGCGAAGCCCGCCAGTCCGCCGGCAGCTTGAGCAGCAGGCCGAGTACTGCCGAGCCGAATTCGATCCGCGCTTCGCTGTAGCCCTCGCCCAGGAGCGGCGCTGTCTCGTTCAATGAGACCTGCACGTCCTGCCGGAACGGATTGAGCGGGGAATCCGCTTTCAGCACTAGATCTGCGGGAAACACATCGTAGCCGCGGTTGGCCACAGTACGCGCGTAGATGCCGTCGAGACCGAGCTGCAGCCACGGGAGAACATCATACGTGGCGGAGGCAAAATAGGTCGCGCGCTGCTGCCGCCGGCCGTACAGGTAGTCGAGACTGTCGGGCGACGCCGCGAAACCGCCGGGCGAGTCAAACAAATCGAAATTGCGCACGCCCTGCCGATTGGCGAAGGCCGCGAGTACTCCGGTGCCGTCGGCCCCCGGCGCCACCGAGGTCACTGTCGACGAGCCCGGTCCAAAGAGCGGCGTGAGACTGGCGCTGCGAACGTTCGGCGTTGCGCCATAGATCGGCTCGCCCGGTCCAGGGGCCGGGCGCACGTTGGCCCGAATATAACCCAGTTCCGCTTCCGTGGGCGGCGTCGCCCGGGTGAAGCTGGCGCTCAGCCGCACGCGCAACGCGCCGTCGAGCAGAGTCCGGCCGTGCAGCAGGGACACGGAGGATTGCGGCGCGTCGAAGCGGTGCAACGCATTCGTATAGGTGGTGGTCACTTCGGTCACCTCCCCTTCCGGATCGGGGCGGAGCACAATGTTGATGACGCCGCCGACGGGATTGCCGCTGTAGAGCGAGGCCGCTGAGGCCGGCAGCACTTCGATCTGCTGCACCAGGCTGAGCGGGATGAAATTCACGTCCGGCGGCAGTGTGTGGTCGCCACCGCTGGTCACCATCTCCGGCAGGCGCCGGCCGTTGACGAACACGACCGTCTCTTCCGCCCCGTAGGCCCGCAAATTCAGATTCGTGCTGCCGGTGACATAGGTGGGCTTTTGTCCATTCTCATCCGGTGAGAGCGTCGCCGCGTCGCTATCCGGCAGTTCCCGCTGGATGAATTCATTCAAATTCACCGCCCCGCTGCGCGTGATCTGGTTGCGGGTGTAGACAGCGTAGGGCAGCGCATCGTCCGCCGTGCGGGGCAGGTCGAGGTTGCCGGCGGCCACCCGGGGGCCGAGGTAGGCCTCGCTGCCGTCGAAGAGCCGTCCCCGGCTGGACTCGCCCGTGACGACATACGGTGCGAGGTGGGTCACTTCGTCCGCCGCGAGGATTTCCTGCGTGTCCACAATCGACACGCGACCGGCCAATACCCGGATGCCGACGATCGGCAGTGGATGGTATCCTGCGCCGGCGGCGTTCAGCCGATAGATCCCTGGCGGCACCGCGGTAAATTCAAATCCTCCGTGCGCGTCAGTCTCCGTCGCTTGGCGCTCGCCGGCGATGGTGACACGCACCCCGCGGGCAGGCGCGCCGTCGGAGCCGAGCAGTTTCCCCTTGATCGAGCCGGTGGGTCGCGTGATGCGCGTGACCACGAACTTCCCCTTGTCATTACGACGCGCGCCAAAATCCGTGCCACGGAGGAGGCGGCTGAGCGCATCCTCCGGCTCGTAGCGGCCGACGACCTCGGTGGATTGCACCTGCCGCAACTCATCGAAGGAAGACAGCACCTCGACCTTTGCCTGCCGGGAAAACGCCAGCAGGGCGTCGGCCAAAGGCTGGGCGGGCAGGTTGAACTCCACCGGCTCGGCCAGCAGTCTGCCGGGCAGCCAGTTGACCACCAGCAGCAGGAGCACGCCAGCGAGCACGGAACCGGAACGCCGCGAAGGACGACCCGTGCTTGATTCAGCGGCGGGACACTCCCGGGGGCGGATTCTGTGGTTCATGCCGGAGATGTGCCGCGGACCCTATTGCTCGGAGCGCAGGCTCACCTGCACCGTGCCGTTGAGGCTGCGTGTGACGCTGATCGGCAACGCCTCTTCGAGCTGTGCCAGGAATCCGTCAAGATCGTCCAGGCTGTATCGTCCGACGACACGCTGTTCCGCTGCACCCGCCGTGGCCGTGATGCCGCGCCCGTGGTAGCGGGCGAAGCGTGCCAGCGCCTCGCGCAGCGGCATGCCGTTGCACACGATCAGCCCCTGGCGCCACGCCAACGCGGCGTCGAGGGCTGCGGCGTTCAGTGCATGGATGGCGACGCCGTCGGGGCCGGCTGAAAGATGATCGCCGGCGGCAAGTGAAACCGGGGCACCGGGCCGGCCGCCCGCCTCGCCGGGGCGCGCCAGCACCGAACCTTCGATCACCGTCACCTCGAGCGTGGCCGCGGTTTCGGCGCGGACGTCGAACTGCGTTCCCGTCACCCGCAACGAACCCGCCGGCGTTTCCACCGTGAATGGCCGGCTGGCATCCTTATGCACGGCAAAGAACGCTTCACCGGAAGCAAGGCGCATGCGCCGTTCTTTCCCGTCGATCTCGATCTGCAGGCTGGTCTGGGCGTCCAACTCGACCCGCGTGCCGTCGACGAGGGTGATCGCCTTGCGCAGCGCCATAGGTGTCGCCAGGTTCTCCGACTGGGTCTGCGGGCGGGCCAGCCAAAACATCAAGACGGCGACCGCGGCAGCGGCTGCCAAGGCACCGGCGCCCCACGCGAGCCAGCGCCCGGCCCGGCGCGGAACGGAGTCCGGCGGCAATTCCACGGCGCCGGCCGCCACCAACACCGGCAGCTTTTGCTCGAGGTCGGCGGAGAACTGGCAGTAGTGCGAAAGCAGCGTGCGATGGACCGGGTTTTCGGCCAGCCACGCGTCCAGCGTGGTGCGGTCGGCGGCGGTCAGCGAGGAGCCGTCGAGTCGGGCGGCCCAGAGTGCCGCCTGTTCCTCGGCGGCGGGATCGAGGCATTGAGGGAAACTGTTCATAAGCGGGCCTCCTTGGCGGCGGGTGTTGCGACGTTGGTTGAGGTGTGGGCGGGTTCGATCGGCAGCAGCGCGCGCAGCAGCCGCAAGGCCCGCGCGTGCTGTTTCTCCACGGTGCTGACGGCGATGCCGAGCCGGTCCGCGATTTCCTGATGGGACAGCAGCTCGACTTTTCGCAACAGCAGCACGGTGCGGCAGCCTTCGGGCAACTGTCCGATGGCCTGCTCAAGTTGCTGCAGCTCCTCGCGCGCCATCACCTGTTGCACCACGCCTGGAGCCGGCGAAGCCGCGGTTTCGGGCTCCCATGCCCCGCTCACGAACGGCGCAATGCGGCGGCGTTTGAGCCGGTTGAGCGCCAGCCGGCGGGCCGTGGTGTAAAGCAGGGCCTCGGGTTTCTCCGCCCGTTGTCCGCTGATGGTAGGATGCACCCGCAGGTAGGCGTCGTGCGCCACGTCCTCCGCCTCGCTGGCGTCGCCCAGCAGCCGCGCCAGATAGCGCCGCAACGGTTCGACCGTGGCGTGGTAAAGGGAGGCGAAATCCCGGCGGTTCTCGGGTTCGTCAGGCATGGGGTAAAACACGGCGCGGCCGGCCGGTGCGGCGGGCGGCGGCCGGATTGTTGAAACAAAAAGGCGACGGGCTTGATTGCACGCTGTAATTAATGACAACCACGCGGCCCAAACCCGCTACTCTGGAAGCGGACTTTAATGGGCAGAAGCTTTTGTGCAGGTGCACGGGTGATCGGGGCAATCTTTCTGGGCCAAAGCAATCGTTAGCAGCCATCCGAGATCCTTCGAACCATCGTAGGGGCGCAGGTTTACTGCGCCCTCAGGTAGTCGAGAGTGCGATATTGCTTTGATTTGTCCATCCCGGCGGAGGGAGGTTCGTGTCTTAATCTGACTTGTCATCGCGAGTCCGGCGCAGCCGGACGTGGCGATCCAGCAGCGGGGCAGCTCCCAGTCGGGGCGGTACTG
>CAJAKX010000222.1 GCA_903940425.1 uncultured Opitutia bacterium
CCACCCAGGCGGCGTTTGATTCCATCGGGCCCGAGATCGGCAACCTGAAGGCTTCCATCACGAAGCTCGAGGAAGCCGCCAAGGCGCGCACCGCCGCCCCGAAGGCGGTCGGCAAAGGTGGCGAAGCGAGACCGGTCGGCCCCGGCGAGTATGTCGTCAAGCCGGGTGACACGGGCACGAAGATCGCCAAGGCGGTTGGCGTGTCGATCACCGAACTCGAAGCGGTCAACCCGGGCATCGACTGGAAGCGCCTGCGGATCGGCCAGACGATCAAGACCAAATAACCTCCGCGTCATAGCGTCCCTTTTCAACGAAAGCCTCCTCGACCCTGCGTCGGGGAGGCTTTTTGATTGTCGCATGAGCGATCCGTCTGCTCCCCCCGTGCCGGCCCGTTGGAAGAAGACCGGCCAGTCCCTGCACGCCCGCTGTCAGGTGTTCGATGTCCAGCATGCGCGCTACCGGCATCCCGTGCGCGGGCGCGAACGCGATTTCGTCGTGATCGAGGCGCCCGACTGGGTCAACGTGATCGCGCTGACGGCCGACCACCGGCTCGTGCTGGTCCGGCAGTTTCGTTTCGGCATCGACGATTTCTCGCTCGAGATCCCCGGCGGGGTCATGGAGCCCGGCGAGGATCCGCTCTCGGCGGCGCAGCGCGAACTGCGCGAAGAGACGGGCTACACCGGACGGCGCGCCCGCCGGCTGGGCGGCGTGCATCCGAACCCCGCGATCATGAACAACCTCTGCCATCTGGTGCTGGTCGAGGAGGTGGAGCGCACCAGCGATCTCGCGTGGGATCACGATGAGGAGATCGAGGTGCTCACCGCGCCGGTCGACGAGGTGTTCAGTTGGGCGCGGACGGGCGGCATCAAGCACGCGCTCGTCCTCGATGCCCTGTTCCTGTTCGCGCCGGAGTGGGAGCGCCTGCGGCGGGGTGACTCCGCCTGATTGGGCGATGCCATGAACCCGTCCCGGAAGGCCCGTTTGACTAAACGTCTCCGTGCGCTTTTTGTGCGATGGAGACCAACCATGCTGCCTGCCGCCGGCCCGGATCGGCTGACGGGCGGCGCTCCACGCCACCACATGTCCGCTCCCGTCTTTGCCAATGCCTCGGAGGCACTCGGCTCCGCGCATGACTCCTGCCTGCCGTCGTCGCTGGAGTCGGAGATCCGCGCGATCTACCAGCGCAGCCCGCTGTATCCGGAGCGTTTCCCGCTGCACCCCGCGCCGTTGCAGTGGGCGTGCTACCACGGGATCCCGGTGCTGACCAAGCAGGAGATCCTGCAGCGCGGGCCCACGGCGTTTTTCGCGGATTACCGCGCCATCGAGCGCGGCCTGCAAAACCGGGAATACGAATACGAGCACACCTCGGGCTCCACTGCGCAGCCGATGACCGTGATCATGGAGGACGGCTGGTGGGCCGAGCAGACGCGCCGCGCCTACCTGGCGCACCCGCGGCTGGCGCCGTATGCCGGCCGGCCGGTGCGCAAGGCCGTGCTCGCGCCCGTCGCGTGCTCGAGCAACCTCTGCCCCTACGAGGACCAGCCGTTTCCCCACCGCTATTTCGAGGGCACGGTCTACCTCAACCTGACGAGCGATCCGTTCGTGTTTCCCGAGAGCGAGTGGGACCGCATCGTGCTCGAGCTGCAGGCGGTGAAGCCCGAGATCCTCGAGGGCGAGCCGGTCTATCTCTCGCTGCTCGCGCGGGCCGTGGCCAAACGCCGGGTGAGGGTGCCCAGCCTGCAGGTCGTCATTCTCACCTACGGCAAGCCGAGCGTGCAGCACGGCCGCCGCATCGCCGAGGCGTTCCCGGTGGCGCAGGTCGACCTCTATGGCTCCACCGAGGCGGGCTATATTTTCATCGGGGATGCATTCCAGGACAACTCGCACGTGATTGACGCGAACGCGTTCGTCGAACTCGTGCCCTGGCGCGGACTGCCCGACGTGTTTCAGACCCAGGTGACCACGCGCAACCGCCAGGCGATGCCGCTGCTGCGGTACAGCACAGGCGACATTGTCCGGCGGTTTCCGACCGGCTTCCGCATCCTCGGCCGCGACCGCGATCTCCATGTCCGGCCGGACGGCGGCCTGGTGTCGGCCAGTGACATCGACGCGGCGCTGCCCGCCGGTTTCACGTGCTGGCACTACTGCCTGGTGCAGACGGGCGAGACGCGCTGGGACTTCCAGTATGTCGCCGACCACAACGCCCCGCCGGACATCGGCGACGCCCTCGCGCCGGTGCTGGGCGACGGCGTGCGCGTGAACGCCTTTCGCCGCCGGTTCCTCCAGCCCGGCTCCAGCGGCAAGTTTTCGCTGCTCAAGCCGCTGGCGAAATGAATCCCCGCCGGTGCGCTGCCACGGAATGAAGGAACCGCCGATGATCGTCGTCACTTGGGGCCGGCCGGGGCCGCCATCCGCGGGCGGTGCCGGTCGCGCCGCGACCTTATACCACATTGTAGGTCTCCTAATAAGCGGCCCCACGGTTTGGCGCCGGAATTGCGAGCCTTTACTTTCGCGCCACGCCTTGGTTTACCCACCGGCCGCGCGCGCCTCCGCAAAGTGGTCGCGCCGCCCTAGATCCAAGTCCATGTCTTTCCTGCGATGAATCCCGTTGGCAGCCTTTTCCGTGCCTCGATCGGCAAGAAATTCCTGATGGCCGCCACCGGGGTGGTGCTCCTTGCCTTCATCACGGGCCACCTCGTCGGCAACCTGCAGATCTTCGGCTCGCCCGACCGGATCAACGGCTATGCCCACTTTCTGCAGAGCCTGGGGCCCACGTTGTGGGTGGTGCGCCTGGTGCTGCTGGCCTGCGTGATCATCCACATCTGGATTGCCGTCCTGCTGACGCTCGAGAACTACCGGGCCCGGCCGGAAAAATACGACCTCAACCACACCATCCAGGCCACGCTCAGCTCGCGCACCATGCGCTGGACCGGCGTCGTGGTCTTCGCCTTCATCCTCTATCATCTCGCCCAGTTCACGGTCGGTTGGGCGCAGACCGACAGTTTCAAGAGCCGGCTGCCGGAATACACGATGGCCGCGGACTTTCATCTCCTGGGCTTTCCGGTGGTCGCCAGGAACCAGCCGGTGCCCGACGTCTACAGCATGGTTTACCTCGGCTTCGCCAACACCTTTGTCTCGCTGTTCTACATCCTGGCCGTCGGCCTGCTGAGTTTCCACCTCGCGCACGGCGCCGACAGCATATTCCAGACCCTCGGCTGGCGCAGTGAAAAATGGGCCGGCCTGCTCAAGCGGATCGTCGTCCTTTATTGCGTGCTCTACTTCCTCGGCAGCCTGGCGATTCCCGGCGCCATCCTCACGGGCGTCGCGAAACCCGCCGCCGGCACCTACGCCGCGCAGAAACTCACGGTCGCGGCCGCCCCCGCCGCGGTCACCCCGCGTTAAGCCTTTCCCGCCATGGCCAAACTCGAATCCAGAATCCCCTCCGGTCCGCTCGAGCAAAAGTGGACCCGGCACAAGGCGGAGATCAAACTCGTCAGCCCGGCGAACAAGCGGAAATACGAGATCATCGTCGTGGGCGCCGGCCTCGCCGGAGCCTCGGCCGCCGCCACGCTCGCCGAGCTGGGTTATCCCGTGAAGTGCTTCGTCTTTCACGACAGCCCGCGCCGCGCCCACTCCATCGCCGCCCAGGGCGGGATCAACGCCGCCAAGAACTACCAGAACGACGGCGACAGCGTTTACCGGCTCTTCTACGACACCATCAAGGGCGGTGACTTCCGCTCCCGCGAGGCCAACGTCCACCGGCTCGCCGAGGTCTCCGCCAACATCATCGACCAGTGCGCCGCGCAGGGCGTGCCCTTCGCCCGCGAGTACGGCGGCTTGCTCGCCAACCGCTCCTTCGGCGGCGCGCAGGTCTCGCGCACCTTTTACGCCCGCGGCCAGACCGGCCAGCAGCTCCTCCTCGGCGCCTATTCCGCGCTCAGCCGCATGATCAGCCTCGGCGGGGTGCGGATGTTCACGCATTCCGAGATGCTGGACCTGGTCGTGGTCAACGGCCATGCCAAGGGCATCATCGTGCGCGACCTCATCACCGGTGAGATTACGCGCCATGCGGCCGATGCCGTCGTGCTCGCCACCGGCGGCTACGGCAACGTGTTCAACCTTTCCACCAACGCGCTCAACGCCAACGCCACCGCCATCTGGCGCGCCTACAAGCGCGGGGCCTGCTTCGCCAACCCCTGTTTCACCCAGATCCACCCGACCTGCATTCCCGTCACCGGTGACTACCAGGCGAAGCTGACGCTCATGTCGGAGTCGCTCCGCAACGATGGCCGCATCTGGGTGCCGAAACGGAAAGAAGACTGCCGGAAGAACCCGAACGACATTCCGGAAGGGGACCGCGACTACTATCTCGAGCGCATGTACCCGGCCTTCGGCAACCTCGCCCCGCGCGACATCTCCTCGCGTGCGGCGAAGAAGGTATGCGACGAGGGTCGTGGGGTGGGCGGGTCCGGTCGCGGCGTCTACCTCGATTTCGCCGACGCGATCAAACGCATCGGCGAGGCCGGCGTGCGCGAGCGCTACGGCAATCTCTTCGACATCTATCACGAGATCACCAACGAGAACGCCTACGAGGTGCCGATGCGCATCTTTCCCGCGGTCCATTACATGATGGGCGGCCTCTGGGTGGACTACGACCTGATGTCCAACGTCCCGGGCCTGTTCGTGCTTGGCGAGGCCAACTTCTCCGACCACGGCGCCAACCGCCTCGGAGCCTCCGCCCTGATGCAGGGCCTGGCCGACGGCTATTTCGTCATCCCGTACACCATCGCCGACTACCTCGCCACGCAGAAGCCGGGTTTGCGGCCGAAGCCCGAGGCCGCCGAGTTTATGCAGGCCGCGGACAATGTGCGCGGCATCGTCACGCGGCTGCTGGCCGTCCGGGGGAAGGAGCCGGTCAGTCATTTCCACAAGCGGCTCGGCCATATCCTCTGGGATCACTGCGGCATGGCGCGTAACGCCGCCGGCTTGAAACGGGCCCTGCAGGAAATTCCACGGCTGCGCGAGGAGTTCTGGCAGAACGTCAACGTACCCGGCGATGGCGGCACGCTCAACCAGTCGCTCGAGCGCGCCGGCCGCGTGGCCGACTATCTCGAACTCGCCGAGCTCCTGTGCCGCGATGCACTGGAGCGCGACGAGTCCTGCGGCTGCCACTTCCGCGAGGAGCACGTCGATGCCGAAGGCGAGTGCGTGCGCAACGATGAGCAGTACGCCCATGTCGCCGCCTGGGAATACCAGGGCAAAGACCGGGCGCCGCTGCTGAACAAGGAACCGCTCATCTACGAGTCCGTGCACCTGGCCCGGCGCAATTACAAATAGACTTCCGACTCCTTTCCCAAAAATGGTCGCCGAATCCTCTTCCAGCCAAGCCATCTCGGTCACCCTCCGCGTCTGGCGTCAGGCCGGGCCCGACCAGCCGGGACGTTTCGTCGAATACCCGGCGCGGAATCTCAACCCCAACATGTCGTTTCTCGAGATGTTGGACGTGGTCAACGACGAGCTCACCGTGAAAGGCGAGGAGCCCATCGCCTTCGACCACGACTGCCGCGAAGGCATCTGCGGCACCTGCTCGCTGGTCATCAACGGCAAGCCGCACGGCCCGCACCGCGGTGTCGCCACTTGCCAGACCTACCTGCGCAGCTTCCATGACGGCGACGTCATCACCGTCGAGCCCTTCCGCGCCAAACCCTTCCCGGTCATCAAGGACCTCATCGTCAACCGCAAGGCTTTCGATCGCATCATGCAGGCCGGCGGTTTCATCAGTGTCCGCACCGGCAGCGCCTGCGACGCCAACGCCATCCCCGTGGCGAAGGAGGCCGCCGATCTCGCCATGGATGCCGCGGCCTGCATCGGCTGCGGCGCCTGCGTGGCCGCCTGCAAGAACGCCAGTGCGATGCTGTTCGTCGGCGCCAAGGTCTCCCAGTTCGGCCTGCTCCCCCAGGGCCAGCCCGAGCGCGACCAGCGTGTGCGGGCGATGGTGAAGCAGATGGACGCCGAGGGTTTCGGCAGCTGCACCAACCAGTACGAATGTTCCGCGGTGTGCCCGAAACTCATCAGCCATGAATTCATCGCGCGCCTGAACCGCGACTACCTGAAGGCCGTCATCCGCTCCGCCTTCACGCCCACCTCGGCCAACGCCAGCTCCGCCGCGGGCTGAGGCTCCGCCGGTTTTTTGGGCCTGTCACCGGCCACGCCTTAAATGGCGCGGCCGGTGCGTTTTCAGGGGAAGCGGATCGAGAGTCGTGCAGGACTGTAACTTTTCGCCGGCTGCCGTGTTCTAGGGGAAACCACTCAATCACACACGACCATGAAGACCCTCCTTTCGCTCTTGTTCATCTCTGTCCTCCTCACGGCGGCCGCCTCACTGGATGCCTACCAGTTGGACGCCGGTGTTATTTTTTCAGCCGTGGCAGTCGCGGCGCTTTTTGCGATCGCGCTCAACGATACCCGGCCGGAACGTCGCCTGGTTCCGACACGCATCACCCGGTTTCCGGCGCCGTCCCGGCGTTCCGCGCCGCCGCGCGCGCATTCCCTGGATCTGGCGGCCTGATCACCGTCATCGTCCCTCTTCGTCCTGCCGGCCGCGCCTTTATCGCGCGGCCGGCTTTTTTTCACCAGATCCAGCGGGCCCCCACTTCCCTGTAACTTTCCGCCAGGTGCCGTGTTCTTGGAAACAACCTCAATCATCATCATGAAGACCCTGCTCTCCATCCTTTCCATCCTGGCTCTCACCATGGCGGCCATGTCGCTCGACACGTACCAACTGGACTTCGGGGATTGGTTTATCGCCGCGATGGTCGCCGCGATGTTCGGGTTCGCACTCAACGACACGCAACGGGCGCCGCGCTCCTTCCTGCGGCTCCGGTAACGGATTGACCGGCGCCGGCCCATGGCGACCACACCCGGCAGGCGGCTCAGAACATGGACAGCGCCCGGGCGCTCTCGACCACCACCCACGCGCCGCCCGCTCCCAACAGCCAGAACAAAGCGACTTTGAGTGCGCGCCGGCGGCGGAGGCTCACCTCGTAGCGGTCGACGTTCACCTGGCGGAAGCCGCTCTTCACCAAATAGCTGATGAACTGCGCGTTTTTCGTGCAGGTGGTCCGGATGCGTGTATTGTCCACCGACCACATGCGGACGGGTGGACAATACAACCAATGGCGCAATTCACGCAGCACGGTTCCTTAATCGACTTTAGTGTCGTTTTCTCAAGGGGAAACTGTCAATAAGGCGCGCTTTTCAACGCACTTTTACCAGTCCCCCGCCATGCATCGTTTTCACTACGTCGGCAACACCCTGCATTGCGAGTCCGTGGACCTGGCCGCTGTGGCCCGGCTCTACGGCACCCCCACCTACGTCTACAGTGCCGCCACCGTCGAGGACAACTATCGCCGTCTGGCCGGCAGCCTCGGGGGAGTCGACGTGCAGCTCTGCTACGCCCTGAAGGCCAATGCCAGCCTGGCGTTGCTGCGCCTCCTGGCGAACCTGGGCGCGGGCTTCGATCTGGTCAGTGGCGGCGAACTGCGCCGCGTGCTGGCCGCGGGCGCGAAGGTCGATCGCAGCGTTTTCGCCGGCGTGGGCAAGACCGAGGCGGAAATCCGGCTCGCATTGGAATCGGGTATTTTTGCGCTGCACGCCGAGAGCGAACCCGAGCTGGCCCGCATCAACCACGTGGCCGGCCAGCTCGGCCGCAAGGCGCCCGTGGCCATCCGCGTGAACCCCGACGTCGACGCGAAGACCCACGCCAAGATCACCACCGGCCTGAGCGAAAACAAGTTCGGCATTCCACTGAAGGCCGCCGCCGCGGCGTACGCGATGGCGGCCAAGCTGCCCCATCTCGAGATCAAGGGCGTGCAGATGCACATCGGCTCCCAGCTGACCGAGGTGGGGCCGTTCGTCGAGGCGGTCGGGAAGATCGCCCCGCTGGCCCGCCAGCTGCAGCGCGACTATGCCATCAGCTACTTCAGCCTTGGCGGCGGCATCGGCGTCGTCTACCAGGACGCCCTGGCCAGCGGCGGGCAGGCGTGGTGGGACGCGCTGCCGGCTGAGCGGCGGCCGCTCACGCCGGAGACCTACGGTGCCGCGCTCACGCCGTTGCTGCAGCCGCTTGGCCTCAAGCTGTTGCTCGAGCCCGGGCGTTTCATGGTGGGCAATGCCGGCGTGCTGCTGTCGCGGGTCGAGTACCTCAAGCGCGGACAGGGGAAGAACTTTCTCATCCTCGACGCGGGCATGAACGATCTGGTGCGGCCGGCGGTGTACGACGCCTACCACGAGATCGTGCCGCTCCAGCGCGACACCTCGCGGCGCGCGCTGAAGGCCGACATCGTGGGGCCGGTTTGCGAGTCCACGGACTGCTTTGCCCGGGACCGCACGTTGCAGGAGGTGGGCGAGGGCGAGTATGTCGCGTTCATGAGCGCCGGCGCCTACGGCTACGTCATGGCCAACCGCTACAACACCCGCCCTCTGCCCGCCGAGGTGCTCGTGCACGGCAGCAGCTTCGAGCTGGTCAACGCCCGCGAAACTTTCGAGCAGATGACCATCGGCGAGCGCGTGCCGGCCTGGTTGAAATGACCGGGCGGATCGACGGGCGGCAGGGATGAGGCGGCGGGCCCGCCCGGACGGACCGCGCCCGGCCCGGCATGACAAAAGACTTGGTCCACGTCGGCCACCCGGTCATTCTGAGCGCAGCGCAGGATCTCCTCCAGGCATGAAGACCACCACCCTCACGCTGCGGAAACTCAAGGGGCAGCGGCCCATCGTCGCCGCCACCGCCTACGACGCCATCACCGCGCGTTACGCGACCGCGGCCGGCGTGGACCTGATCCTGGTGGGCGACTCGGTCGGCAACACCCTGCTCGGCTTCGACAGCACGATCCCGGTGACCCTCGACATGATGGTGCACCACACGGCGGCCGTCGCCCGGGCGAAGCCCGAGGCGCTGCTGGTGGCCGACGTCCCCTTTGTCGAGGCGCATTTTGATTTCAAGCAGGTGCTCGAGTCGTGCCGGCGGCTCATGCAGGAAGCCGGCGCCGAGGCGGTGAAGATCGAGGGCGGGGCCGGCCTGGCCGGGAAAATCGCGCGCATCGTCGCGGCGGGCGTGCCGGTGATGGGCCACATCGGCCTGCAACCGCAGCAGGTGCGGAATCTCGGCCGTTACCGGAAATTCGGGACGAAGCCCGCCGAGGCCGAGCAGCTGCTGGCGGATGCGCTCGCGCTGGAACGGGCCGGCGTGTTTGCCATCGTCGCCGAGATGATCGAGCCGATCCTCGCCCGCACCATCGCCGAAACGCTGAAGGTGCCGCTCATCGGCATCGGGGCGGGCGTCGACTGCGACGGCCAGATTCTCGTCTGCACCGACCTGCTCGGTCTGGCGCCCGAGGCCATGCCCGGCTTCGCCCACGCCTTTGCCGCGGTGGGCGACGAAATGAAGAAGGGCTTTGCCGCCTATGTCATGGCCGTGCGGTCGCGCAAGTTTCCGCGGCCACCTCCGCCGCCGCCATAACACCGGGGTTGCCAAGCGGCCGTTCTCCATGCTCTCTGCATTCCCAGAACCCGGACCTCCTCCATGAACATCTGCGTCATCGGCGCCGGCGCCTGGGGCACGGCCTTTTCGCTCCACCTGCTGCGGCTCGGCCACGCCGTCACGCTGGTCCCGCGGCGCCCCGAGCAGGCGCTCGCCCTGGCCGCCACGCGCGAGAACACCGACTACCTGCCCGGTTTTCCGCTGCCGCCGGGCCTGCAGATCACCTGCGAATTCACGCCTGTGCTGAAAGAGGCCGAGGTCGTGCTGCTGGCGTGTCCGGCGCAGGCGTTGCGGGAGTGGTGCGAACGGCTGCGCGCCTGCGTGGATCTGGCGACGCGGCTGCAGCTGGTCGTCAGCCTTGCCAAGGGGCTCGAACTTGGCACTCACCTGCGGCCCAGCCAGGTGATCCGTGCCGTGCTGCCCCGGTATGCGGCGGGCGCGCTCACGGGGCCGACCACCGCCGCCGAGGTCGCGCGCGGCCTGCCGGCGGCCATGGTGCTGGCCGCGGAGACGATCACGCCCTTCGTGAAGCAGGTGCAGGCCGCCGTAAGCGGCCCCAGCCTGCGTCTCTACACGAGCGATGATCTCCCCGGCGTGGAGTTCGGCGGCTGCCTCAAAAACATCTATGCCATCGCCGCGGGCTGTTGCGACGGCCTGGGCCTCGGCGACAACTCCAAGGCCGCGCTCATCACCCGGGCGCTGACGGAGATGGTGCGGGTCGGCGTGGCGCTCGGCGCCCGGCCGGAGACTTTCTACGGCCTCAGTGGAGCGGGCGACCTCATGGCCACCTGCTACGGTAATTGGAGCCGCAACCACGAGTTTGGACAGCGCCTGGGCGAGGGTCGCACGGTGGAGGAACTGCTGGCCGGGCGCCGGACGGTGGTCGAGGGCTACAAGACCACGGAATCCTTCCACGGCCTTTGCGTGAAGCGGGGCATCAACGCGCCCATTCTGACCGAGGTCCACCGGCTCCTCTTTGAAGGCCAGAAGCCCGCCGACTCGCTGCTGGCGCTCATGATGCGCGAGTTGAAGAGGGAATCATAAACGGTCCGGCCCCAGGCCCGTTATCGCATCGGGTCGTCTGGGTGGTTTTTTGCTCGCCGTTGCCCGGCCGCCGGAGTGTTGATCTTCGGTGCCATGCAGCATCGAGCTCTCCGCGAGGAAGGATATGTCGCCAACCGCCAGCTGGGTGCCTCGGGTCTGGTCGATCTCACGTTCGGCAACGCGAGCGTCTTCGATCCCGCGGCCGGCGTGTTTGCCATCAAGCCCAGCGGCGTGCCCTACGCCGAGCTGACGCCGGGCAAGATGGTGCTGGTCGACCTCGAGGGCCGCGTGCTCGAGGGCAAGCTGCGGCCGTCGTCGGACACCCCGACCCACCGCCGGCTGTTCCAGGCGTTTGTCGGCATTCGCGCGGTGGTCCACACGCATTCACGCCATGCGGTGAGCTTTGCCCAGGCCGGGCGGCCGATCCCCTGTTTCGGCACGACGCACGCCGACCACTTCCATGGCGCCGTGCCCGTGACGCGTCCGCTGACGAAGGCCGAGATCACCGAGGCTTACGAATGGAACACCGGCAACGTGATTGTGGAAACCTTCCACGGTCGCGATCCGTTCGACATGCCGGCGGTGCTCGTCTGGCGGCATGGGCCGTTCACGTGGGGTCCGGCGGGGGTGCCGGCCGTCGAAACCGCCTTCGCGCTCGAGGTCGTGGCGCAGATGGCCTTTCAAACCCTCGCGCTGGCGCCGCAGCGCGGCGAGATCGAACCCGAGCTGCTGGGCCGGCACTTCACCCGCAAGCACGGACCCGGCGCCACCTACGGCCAGGCCGGCCAGCCCTGACGACCATCCCGGCCGGTTTCCGCAAACTTCCGCCGCCCCCTTTCCCCGCATGTCTTTCACCCTTGGCATTGACTACGGTACCAATTCGGTGCGGGCGCTTGTCGTCCGCTGTGCCGACGGCGCGGAACTGGGCACCTGCGTGATCGATTATCCCAGCGGCCGGCAGGGCATCCTGCTCGACCCCAAGGATCATCATCTCGCCCGCCAGCATCCGGGCGACTACCTCGTGGGCCTGGAGAAGAGCGTGAAAGGCGCGCTGGCCGCGGCGAACCGGCAGCGCGGCTTCGAGGCGGCGAAGATCGTCGGCATCGGGGTCGACACCACCGGGTCGAGTCCGATCCCGGTCGACAAAAACAACCGCCCGCTCGCGCTCGACAAAAAGTGGCGGAAGCACCTGGCCGCGCAGTGCTGGCTCTGGAAGGACCACACGGGCTGGCGGGAGGCCGCCCGCATCACCGAGCTCGCCGCGCGGCATCGTCCGCAGTTCATCGCCAAGTGCGGCAACACCTATTCGTCCGAATGGTGGTGGTCGAAAATCTGGCACTGCCTCGCCGTCGCCCCCGAGGTGTTCGCGGCCGCCTGGTCGTGGGTCGAACTCTCCGACTGGGTGCCCGCGGTCCTCGCCGGCGTGACCGACCCCACCCAGGTCAAGCG
>CAJAKX010000223.1 GCA_903940425.1 uncultured Opitutia bacterium
ATGCCCTCCATGTCTCGGTGGTTCATCCTTACTGGGGTTTTCGCCCGGTGATGATCGCGTTGGGGTTGCGTTCGAGGAAGTCGGCCAGACGCTGCACTGCCGCCGCCGCCTCGCGCAATTGTTCGAGCGTCTTGTCCGCCTCCTCGCCCACTCCGCTTTGCGCGGCGATGAAGCGCTGCGCACTGGCGGCCGCGTCATTAAAGGCGGCGAGCGACTTGCGCGCCTCCTCGAGGGTCTGCACAAGCTTGTCGCTCGTGGGCTGCACCTGCGTGTCGAGCCGGGCGATCAGCGCCCGCAGGTCGTTGGTGGCGGCATTCAGGTTGCCGAAGGTTTTCTTGATCTCCGGGTCGGTCGCCATGGTCTCCACCGCCTCGGCCGCCTTCGCCCAGCGTTCGCTCAGGCGCGCCGTGTCCACCGCCTGCAGCTTTTGGTTGGCCGTGACCAGCATCGCGTTGAGGTTGCGCGACAGGCCGGCGAAATCCACGCGCTTCAGGTCGGAGAGGATCTCGGTGAGGCTGGCCTGATACTCGGAGATCGTCGAGGGCACGGCGGGCATGACGATGCGCTTGGCATCGGCGGCCTGGGCCCCGGCCGGATACTGGAGCGGGTCGTAGAAATCGAGCTCGACGAAGAGCAAGCCGGTGGCGAGACCGACCACACCGAGCTGCGCGCGCAGGCCGTGGTCGACCAGCGCCTGCAGCGCGCTCCGGTCGGATACATCGATAGCCTGACCCATGTCGTCGATGATCATGTTGCGGCTGAATTCACACACCACTGCGACCACCGACTTGTTGCTCGTGGCGTCGTAGCGGACGTTAAGGTCGACCACCCGGCCGACGCGCACGCCGCGCAGCTTCACCGGCGAGCCCAGGTCGAGGCCGTGGATCGATTCGTCGAAGTAAACCACGAACCGCTGCGGCTTGGAGAAGAAGTTCACGCCGCCAAACGAGAGCAGCGCGACGAGCACGAGCAGCATCGCGCCAAGCACGAACAGGCCGACCACTGCTGGACTGATCTTGGTTTTCACGTCAACTGGGGATTAAAAGGAATGAACAGAACGGATGGAGGCAACGTCCAAAGTCTCGCCCAAACGGCGCCGGCGGCCGGCGTTGCGCACGGCCGTTTCATGCCGGCCTGACCTCCTCCCCGCCGCGGGTCAGAAATTCCTGCACCCGCGGGTCGCCGCTCGTGGCGGCCAGTTCGCGCGGCCGGCCCTCGGCGATGATGCCCTTGGCGTCGTGGTCGAGCATGATCACGCGGTCGGCCAGCGCATAGATGCTCGCCAGCTCGTGCGACACGATGACCATCGTCGTGCCGAGCGTCTCGCGGATCTGCAGGATGAGTTCGTCGAGTTTCCGTGAGAGGACCGGATCGAGCCCTTCGGACGGCTCGTCAAAAAAGACGATGCGCGGATCGAGCGCGAGCGCCCGGGCGAGGCCGGCGCGCTTGCGCATGCCGCCGCTCAACTCGGCCGGGAAATAGTCCTCGAACCCCGCCAGCCCCACCTGCGCGAGCTTGAGGGCCACAATCTCTTCGCGTTCGCGCCGGCTGAGCGTGGTGTATTCCTCCAGGGGCAGCGCGACATTCTCGCGGAGGGTCATGGAGCTCCAGAGCGCGGAGCTCTGGTAAAGCACGCCGAAGGTCTTGAGCAGGTTGCGGCGCGCCGCGGGGTCGTCGGTGGTAAAGTTTTCGCCGAAGTAGCGCACGGCGCCCTTCGCCGGTTTCATGAGCCCGATGAGGTGGCGCAGGAGCGTGGTTTTGCCGCAGCCGCTGCCGCCGATGACGAAAAATAGTTCGCCCTCCTTCACCGCGAAGGTGATTCCGTTGAGCACCACCGTGTCGCCATAGCGGCACTCGAGGCCTTCGACCTCGATCGCCGGGGCGGCGGGACCAGGTTCGGGCATCCCGGGTTTCAGCTCAGGGTTCGCGTTCATATTCCCAGCACGTTGAACAGCACCGCAAAAATGGCGTCGGCCACGATCATCAGCAGGATGCTCGTGACCACGGCCGACGTGGCCGCGCGGCCCACGCCTGCCGCGCTGCGCTCGGCTTGCAGCCCGCGCAGGCAGCCGGCCACGGCGACCAGCATGCCAAAGACCACGCTTTTGATGAGGCTGACGCTTATGTCGGACAGGTCGATGATGCTCTGCGTTTCGATCCAGTAGGCGCTGGGCGGAATCTCGAGCACGCTGGCCGACACGATCATGCCGCCCAGGATGCCGAGGCAGTTGGCATACATGGTGAGCAGCGGCGTCATCAGCGTGAGCGCAAGGAGCCGCGGCATGACGAGAAAATCCACCGGGGGGATGCCGAGCGTCTCCAGCGCGTCGATTTCCTCCCCTGTTTTCATGTTGCCGATCTGCGCCGCAAAAGCCGCGCCGGTGCGGCCGGCAATCACGACGCCGGTCATGACCGCGCCCATCTCGCGAAACGTGCTCAAGCCGACGATGTCGGCCACCCAGATGTCACCGCCAAACTGCCGCAAAATGATCGCCCCGGTGTAGGCCAGCGTCAGGCCGATGAGAAAACTGCTCAGGCTGACGATGGGCACCGCCATCGCGCCGCACTGCTGCATCTCGGAAAAGCAATCGCGCCAGCGAAACCGGCCCGGACGCTTCACCAGGCTGATGGCGCTCAGCGTGCACTCGCCGACAAAGTTCGCGAAGTCACGGATCTGCCGCCACAGGTCGGTCGCGGTCAGCCCCACGCTGGCGAGAAAGTTCTGCGCATGGTCGGACGGCACGCGTTTCTCCTGGGCCTGCGCCAACTGCTCCACGAGACCGCGGACCGTTTCCGGCAGGGCCGTCGTGTCGCAGGCCGCATTCGCGGCGCGGCACCAACCCTGCACCTCGTAGACAAACCTTACCAGTGAGCTGTCCCAACGCTCCACCCCGTCCATGCGCAGCCGTATCGCGCGCGGCCGACTGTCGCCCAGCACCTTCGGCCAGGCCGGCAGCGGCTGGGTGATGCGCCAGGCGCCGCCGAGGTTGACCACCAGGCCTTCCCCTTCCGGGGTGGCTTCGGCGCGAGCGGGAGTTGGCACCGCACTCATTGTCACCACTTTCAACCGTTCGTGCCCACTTCACCAGAATTTTTTCGTGTCATTCCGCGTGTTCCGCGGGCAATCTTTGCCCGCCATGCGCTACCGGAGCATCCTGTTCGACCTCGATGGCACGCTGCTCGATCACCTGCCGGCAATCCACCGCTGTTATGCGCACACCCTGCCGCAGTTGGGGCTGCCCGCACCCACGCGCGAGCAGGTCCGGCGCGCCATCGGCGGCGGTCTGGAAAACGCCATGCGCCGTTTTGTCCGCCCGGCCGATCTGCCCCGCGCCCTGCAGCTTTACAGCGCTTACTGGGACCGGACCATGCTTGACGGCGTGGAGCTGATGCCCGGGGCGGGCGAGTTGCTGCGCGCCCTGCACGCCCGCGGCTGCACGCTGGCGGTCCTCACCAACAAGCTCGGTACCTCGTCGCGCATGGTGTGCGATTACCTCGGCATTGCCCCGCTGTTCCGTGGTATTTTCGGCGCGCAGGACACCCCGTGGCTCAAGCCCGACCCCCGGCTCACGGCTCATGTGCTCGCCGCGCTCGGCGCCGACCCCGCGACCACCTGCCTTGTCGGCGACTCGCCCTTCGACGCCGAGGCTGCGCATAAGGGCGGACTCTCCTGTTTTCTGGTCACCACGGGCACACACTCACTGGAAGAGCTTCAAGCCGCCGGCGCGGAGCATGTCTACCCCGACCTGCCCTCGCTGGCGCGCGAGGTTTTCGACCTGCACCTCAAGGCGGCGCCTCCTGCAGATCGTTCAGGGTAGGCTCAGCGCCACGACGTTGTTATGCGCAGCGTCCTTTTCGC
>CAJAKX010000224.1 GCA_903940425.1 uncultured Opitutia bacterium
AGCGCCAGACCACATCGGGATTGCCGGCGGGTTTGGGCTGCCAGGGTATGTTGGGAATCGCCGGACCGGTGATCGCAAGTTTCATGAGGGTGGTAGGGGCTGGGGGTTGGGCGGGAAAAAGTAAACGAGCGTGAAGCGGTCCGGGGGTCAACACCGCGTTTCCGGCCGGGCCTCGCGGGCCGCCACCTGATTCGTTCGCTCGTCACTTCAACCCCAGGAATCTCACCACCCAGGCATTAATCGCGTCGGACTGTTCCGGCGTGTAGCTGTGGGCAAGCTCGAGGGTGAGGCCAAGTTCCTTGGGCGCAGTGATGATGTTGTAGGCGGCATACGTCGAGGTGGGCGGGCAAACATCGTCGTTATAGCCCCAGGTATAATAGCCCGGCACTTTCAGGCGCCGGGCGAAGTTGACCGTGTCGTAGTAGCTGACCGTGGCGATCTTTGCCGGCGTGGCCTGCGGCGACGGCTTGCCGGTGTCGGGATCCGACCGGAACGGATGCGGCCACCCACCAGCCCGACCGTGCAGGTCGCCCGAGACATCGCAGAAACCCGGGTGGGTGACGGCCAGACCGGTGACGCGCGGATCCAGCGCCGCCGTGGCGATCGCGAGCTGGCCGCCCTGGCTCGCGCCCATGACGAGCAGGTTCTTGCCGTCCCACATTTCGCGCGAGGCCAGAAAATCGTTGGCCCGCACACAACTCAGGTAAATCCGGTGAAAATAGTAGGTTTCCCGGTCGTCGAGGTTGTAGAACCAGTAGCTGTTGAGAGCAGCGGCATCCAGCTGGTCGTAAATCTCCTGGGGCAGATTGACCGGAATGCCGTGAACACCGATTTCGAGCGTGATCACGCCGCGCGCCGCAAGGCTCTTGTCGCCGAAGTACGGCCGGACATGGGCCCCGGGCACCTTCAGGATAGCGGGATAATGGCCGGGAGCTTTCGGCTCGCACAGGATGCCATAGATCCGGGACGGAATCGCCGTCCCCTCCGGGCCGCCCACGGTGTGGAAGCTCACGTGATAGACGTTAGCGTCCGCCGTGCAGGCGTCGGGCAGCAGCGTGACGCGCGCTTCCAGCGGGATTTTCGCCAGTGCGGCCTTTCCCGCCTGCCAGAACGCGTCGAAATCCGCCGGTTCGACCTGCGTCGGGACAATCTTCTCCGGGGCGAACGCCGCGGTGGCCGCGCCGCCATAGGTGCGCCCCGCCACCTCGGTGGTGACCGTGCAGCGCAGGAATCCCGGTTGCGCCATCGTGCCGCCGTCGATCACGAGCCCCTCAAGCGGAACCGCGGCGGTTTTCATCGCTACCGGCATCATCTCGGGGCCGACCTTGTAGCCAACGGTCACGCCGTCGATCGGCTCGTTATCGGCGGTGACAGTGACCTTGAACCGCACGGACTCGCCGGATTGGTAGGTCCAGTCGCGATGGTCGGGCGCCACGCGCACCTGCACGGTGGCGGCGCGGAGGACGGCCTGCGGCGGCACGGGCGTGACGGGCACTGCCGCGCGGGCCTGGCTGGCCTCGATGGTGAAAATGAAACTGGCGCTGGTGAGGAGGAGACGGAGGTGCATGGAAGAAAGAAGTAAAACAGACCTGATATTCATACCCGTTTCATTCAATAGCTAAAAAACGATCGATCGACCGACCCACGCAGATATAAGCTCCTCCCGGTCATGAAACTTTCTCCCCGTTCCCGCCTGGTGATGATCGGCGATTCGGTCACCGATTGCGATCGTGCGCGCCCGGTGGGGGAAGGCGATCCCGATGCCTTGGGTCACGGCTACGTGGCCGAAACCGCCGCGCTGTTGATGGCGGTTTACCCGGCGCGTTCGGTTCGGGTGATTAATATGGGCATCAGCGGCAACACGGTGCGGGATCTGGCCGCGCGCTGGGATACCGACGTGCTGGTGCTTAAGCCCGACTGGCTCTCCGTCATGATCGGCATCAACGACGTGTGGCGGCATTTCGACGCAGTCCGTCAGGCGGAAGCAGTCCCACCCGAGGAATTTGTCCGTACCTACGACGGGCTACTGATCCGCACGCGCGCGCAGCTCAAAGGCCTCGTCCTCATGACCCCCTACTACATTGAGCCCGCACCAACCGACGCGATGCGCCAGCGCATGAACGAATACGGCGCCATCGTCAAACAACTCGCCATGGAGCATGATGCCATCTGTGTGGACACGCAGGCGGCTTTTGATCGCGCGCTGGTTCACCATGAATCCGCCGTCTTCTCGGCGGATCGTGTGCATCCCAACCGCATCGGCCACATGATTCTGGCGCGCGCCTTTCTCAATGCGGTGGGGTTCGCCTGGTCCGCGCCGGACCGCCGCCCTTAAGAACCTGCTCTTAAGTTACTCCGACACCCCGCCCAATGGCCGCGGTGCCGGCTGTGGTCAGGGAAGGCGTTCCTTGCCATCACGATCCCGCAATCCAGCCGTGGAGATGCAGCCATTGTTCGCCGAGCTTCGGCCAGTCGGAGGTCGGACCATGGCCGGGACGCAGGCCGATGCCATGCGGTCCTTTTTCATAAACATGCAGCTCGGCCGGCACGCCGGCGCGATGCAGTGCCTCGAAAAACCCGATGCTGTTTTCCGCCGGCACGGTGCCGTCCTCAAAGGTCGTGAGCAGGAACGCGGGTGGCGTGTTTTTCGTGACCTGCGTGTCGGTGGAGTAGCGCCCGATCAACTCCGGTGAAGGATTCGGGCCGAGGAGATTCCGGCGCGACCCGGCGTGGGCATAGGGGTCCTTCATGGTGATGACCGGATAGATCAGCATGAGAAAATCGGGCCGCGCGCTGACCGCGTCGAGCGGCGCGCCGGTGCGGCCCTCGGGTGCGTCGTAGAGCGTGCCGGCGCACGACGCGAGGTGGCCGCCAGCCGAGAAACCCATCACTCCGATGCGGTCGGCCTTGATCCCGAACTCCGTGGCGCGCGAGCGGACCAGCCGCACCGCCCGCAACACGTCGCGCAACGGCGCCGGGTGGCCGTATTCGGCGAGCCGGTATTTGAGTACAAAGGCCGACACGCCGAGAGCGTTGAACCAGCGGGCTGGCTCCACGCCTTCCTTGCCCCAAGAGAGCACGCCATAGGCGCCACCAGGACAGATGATTACCACCGTGCCGGTGGCCTGGCCCGACGACGCGGCAAACCAAGTGAGGGTTGGCCGGTGGACATTAGTGACATGATCGCCGTCGATCTTCTCCGCCGTGGCATCGGCCCGAAGTCCCGGCACACCCTCCGGCCAGAGATCGATTACCGGTGGTTCGCCGGCCGGCAGCGCTCCCGCGAGGAGCGCCGAAACCAAGAGCATGCCTGGGATGGCGCGAAGCTTAAACTTGTTCATGGATGTGGTATGGGTAAAGGGCGGTTCAAATTCTGGATTAAATGCTCCTCAGCCCTTGCCGCCGCCCCGCAGGACGATCACGTTGGCCAAGTCGTTCTTCTCGAATTCGCGCCAGTGGGCCTCCTCCAGTTGCTTGATGCGCTCCTCGGGCGTGGGCGGCGGCTCCACTCCGGGGGTCTCAGCCAGCGCGTGCTTGGCCTGCTCGGTTGAGTAGTCGCGGTCCGAAAGCCGTGCAACCAGCTCATGCCAGAAGGCGTCGTTGGTAAAATCGCCCTGGATTTCGCGTACCCGCTCGTCCTCGGCCAGTTTCGGCGAAGGCTGCAGCGTGCCGTCGGCCCGCTCCTCCACGAGGTCGGCGCAGTTCAGCGGTCCGGCCAGTTCCAGCAGCTTCTGATCGAGGTCGAAGTAGCGTTTCGCCGCGGCGGTTTCTTCGCCCTGGTAGGCGGTGACCACCCACATGCCGAGATGCGCAAGTTCCAGCAGGCGCTGGTACTCCTTCTGCGTGAAAGTGAGCTTCATGAGGGAAAGTGATGAACGCCCACCTTGCCCGCGTGCGTGCCGGGCGTCAACGTCCGCCCGCCCGCTCCTAGGGCCACGCAACCGCGGAATTGACCGGAGGCGGCCCGCCCGGCTATTCCTCATCCCCTATGTCCACGCCGTCTGTTCCCGCCAACCTCATGGATGCGCTCGTGTCGCTCTGCAAGCGCCGCGGCTTCATCTTCCCCTCCTCCGACATCTACGGCGGCCTCAACGGTTTCTTCGACTACGGCCCGCTCGGCGTGGAGTTGAAGAACAACATCAAGGCTGCGTGGTGGCGCGATTTCGTGCAGCGCCGCAACGACATGGTCGGACTCGACTCGTCCATCATCCACCATTCCACCACGTGGAAGGCCTCCGGCCACGTCGACAACTTCACCGACCCGCTGGTCGACTGCAAGGTCTCCAAGCAGCGCTATCGCGCCGACCAGCTGTTCTGGGCCGCGGTCGTGGTTGATGGCAAAACGGTCGGTTACGTCTCCGCCCTCGAGGGCGAGGCCACCGCGGCCGAACTCCAGGAAAAAGCCGAGACCTTCAAACGGAAGAAAGCCATCCAGGGAAAGCTCGAACCGGTCGCCCCAAAGGATTTCACCCAGGCGGCCGCCGACCAGATTCCGCTCATCCCCTCGCCCGCCACCGGCGAGCCCGGCAGCCTCACGCCGCCCCGCTCGTTCAACATGATGTTCCAGACCTACGTCGGCGCGCTGCGCGACGACTCCGCCGTCGCCTATCTGCGCCCCGAGACGGCCCAAGGCATCTTCATCAACTTCAAGAACGTCCTCGACACCGGCCGTGTGAAGGTACCCTTCGGCATCGCGCAAATCGGCAAGGCGTTCCGCAACGAGATCAACCCGCGCAACTTCACCTTCCGCTCGCGCGAGTTCGAGCAGATGGAGATCGAGTATTTCATCGCCCCCGACGCCGACTGGCAGAAGTGCCACCGCGACTGGATCGACGCCGGCCTCGCTTGGCTCGAGAGCATCGGGCTGCCGCGCGCGCTGTTGAGCGAGTACACCCACCCGAGGGAGAAGCTCTCGCACTACTCGAAGGGCACGGTCGACATCATGTTCAAGTTCCCCTTCGGCGCGCAGGAGCTGTGGGGCTTCGCCGCGCGCGGCGACTTCGACCTCACGCAGCACCAGCAGTTCAGCGGTAAGTCGATGGAGTATTTCGACGAGGCCGCGAAGAGGAAATACGTGCCGCACGTCGTCGAACCCTCGGTTGGCG
>CAJAKX010000225.1 GCA_903940425.1 uncultured Opitutia bacterium
AGATTAGAGGCTATCCGAAAACCTTGTTGCGCTGCCCGGTGGAGGGCGCTGCGCCGTCAGCGCCGCTCGGGCATTTGGCGGCGACAGCGCGCCGCCCTCCAAGTTCTGACGGTTTTCGGATAGCCCCTAGTGGAGATTAGCGTGGATTAGTGGTTTCAAAACGGAAAGGCATCGCCTCCTGGCCCAGCTTAATTAAACCAGGATCCAGAGTGCACGAAACAGGCATGACCGCAGGACGACTGCAGATTCCGGACTGGTTGCGACGGATTTATCCGTTTGAGCCGAAGACCTTCGCCTGCGGCCAGGCGCGCATTAGCTATGTCGATGAAGGACCGCGCGCCGACGAGGCGGTGCTGCTGCTGCACGGCAATCCCACCTGGTCGTTTTATTACCGCGAACTCATCGGCGCGCTGGTGCGCGCGGGTTGGCGCTGCGTGGCGCCCGACCACATCGGCATGGGGCTTTCCGACAAGCCGCAGGATTATCCCTACTGCCTCGGAGCCCACATCGAGAATCTCAACGGACTCGTCGAACACCTGGGACTGCGGCGCGTGCATCTGGTCGTTCACGACTGGGGTGGCGCGATCGGCTTCGGCTGGGCGGTCCGGCATCCTGATAAAGTGGGGCGGATTGTCATTCTCAACACGGCGGCATTTCCTGCGCCGCAGATGCCGTTGCGCATCCGCCTTTGCCAGACTCCGCTGGCCGGAGAATGGCTGGTGCGTGGATTGAACGGCTTCGTCAGACCGGCGACACGGATGGCCGTGCATCGCCGGCCACTGGCAGCAGACGTGGAGCAGGGATATGTGTTTCCCTACGATTCCTGGGCGAACCGAATCGGGGCGACCCGTTTTGTCGCCGATATTCCGATGCGCGCCGGTCATCCCAGCATGGCGCTACTGGAAGAGACGGCACGGGGACTGGAACGCTTCAAGAAACATCCAGTCATGATTGCCTGGGGCGGGGCGGACTTCTGCTTCAACGACTGGTTTTTCGCATGCTGGCAACAAATCCTTCCGCAGGCCTTGATTCATTATCTACCGGACGCAGGGCATTACGTCTTGGAAGACGCAGGCGAGGAGATCGTACCCGAAATCATTGCCTTCCTTGGCAGACATCCAGAGACGGCTTGAAGGGTGCTTTGCGGCCTAGCCTATTATAGACATAATGGTTATTGTGCGTAAAACTAGGAGATGGGCCGGTTGGTCCTGTTTCGTGCGCTGTTACTCCCTGTTTGGAAGCATCACCAGATGAACACTGAACTCAGTCCAATCCTCTTTTGAACGACTGAGTTCAATGCGTCCACCATGGGCATTCACGATTTCCCGGCATAGGCTGAGGCCCAGCCCACTGCCGCCCGTATCCCGATTGCGATCTGAGCCGATGCGGAAGAAGCGCTCAAAAAGCGCGCCCTGTCTTTCCGGGGAGATGCCGGGACCGGTGTTGCCGACCGAGAACACAGCCGTGCCATCGACCGAACGGAGGACCAAGCTCACCTCGCCACCCTCGCGGTTGAATTTCACCGCATTGTCGATGAGATTGAGCGCTACGCGGCGCAGCATGACTCTGTCGCCGTTGACATGAATGGACGGTGCGATCTGCGCGCGGATGCTGATTCCTTTGGGTGCCGCCAGCAGCTCGGCATCCTCGCCAGCCTCACTGATCAGCGCGCTGAAATCGAGCGACGTCAATTGCAGCGTGTTCTTGCCCGTGTCAAACCGCGCCAATAGCAAAAGGTTGTCGGAGATTTTTTGCAGGCCGGTGGTTTCCTCCAGCAAGCCCACCAGGAAGCGCTCCTGCTCGAGTTTAAACCGGCCTGACCTCAGCGCCTCCTCGATCTGGCCGCGCATGATCGTCAACGGGGTCCGGAGTTCATGGGCGGCGTCGGCTGTAAAACGGTTGGCCTGCCCGAAGCTTCGCTGAAGCCGGTCAAACATTCCATTAAGCACCTGAATGTGCTCGCCAATTTCGTCCGTGGTGTCTGGCACGGGCAGTCGTTCGCCGAGCCGATCAGCCGTGATGGATCTCGCGGCGCGAGTGATGTGCATGATGGGCCGAAGAGCGCGCCGGGCAATCCACCAACTGCCCCCGGCGGCGAGCAAGAGCACCAGCGGAAATGCCAGTAGATAAGCCCCCAACAGATCGCCCACGCTGTCCTCCGCTCGATGGAGAGAGGTCGCCAGTAAAAGCGTCGTCCCGTTGCGGGTGAAAATACCGATTCGCAGCCGTTTTTTGCCCAGTTTCTGAGTGAAAAACTTCCTGGCTGGAGGCGGCGATGGCACAAGACCGGCCAGGGTTTCCGGTTGAGCCCGGATGGTTGCAGGCTCCTCGCTCCTGCCGATCGCAAAACCGTAAAGCGAAAATTCACCCTTGGGCAGGCCCGTCAGGTGCGCCAAGTCCTCCATCATCCGCTCTTGGCTCGCGGCCCCGGCGGTGAACACCAGCCCCGCATCGGTGGCCAGTTGGGCGTCGATGGTCTCCACCTGCTGGGAGTAGACCTCAAAGACGACAACCGCGCCGAACACGACCAGGGCGAGACCCGTGACCAGAGCCGCCCACAACGTGATCTGCCAACGCAAAGGCCAGGTTTTCATGAGCCGGCCTTCAAGGCATACCCCACTCCGCGCACGGTCTGGATGAGCTTCACGTCGTGCCCGTCATCCAGCTTCCGGCGCAGCCGCTGGATGCATACGTCGACGACATTGGTCCCCGGATCGAAGTGATAATCCCACACCTGCTCGCAAATTTGCGTTCGCGTCAGCACCCGGCCGGGCGAGCGCATGAGGTATTCGAGAAGCGCGTACTCACGCGCGGTAAGGTCGATTTTGCAACCCGCCCGGCTGACTTCGCGGGTGATAAGGTTGAGCGTGAGATCCTCATATCGCTGGATATTCAATCCCCCTCCAGAGAGTCGTCGTCGAATGGCCCGCAGGCGGGCGATCAGTTCCTCCATGGAGAATGGTTTGGCCAGATAATCATCCGCGCCGAGATTCAATCCCTCCACGCGTTCTGACAATCCATCGCGTGCGGTCAGCAAAATCACCGGCACCGTATTATGCTGCTCGCGCAGTTGCCGAAGAACACTCAGGCCGTCGCGCCCCGGCAGCATGATATCGAGAACGATCGCGTCGAAACGCTCGGTTGTCGCGAGATGCAGGGCGTCGTCCCCCCGGTGGCATACGAGCGGATTGAATCCCATTTCCGCCAGTCCCTTGCTAACGAAGGAAGCGATCTTCTTTTCGTCCTCTACGACGAGAATGCGCATGGGTGGATGCTAGTCAGTCGATTCGGAGCGGGACGAGGTGAAAGCGATGGACGGAAGGTCGGCGCCGGTCGCCGGCGACCGGCTTCAAAACTGGTTGTCAAATGGCAGCGAGTCATCCTTCGGTTTCTTTCCCGGCTTGCCGAAGCTGTAGGTAAACCCGGCATAGACGATGCGCGAGCTGCGCCGCCGCGTGATCTCGTCATGCAAGATGGGCGTGTCGATGACCGTCCGCTCCTTCAGCGAGTCGAAGAGGTCCGACACGGTCATGATGAATGCAGTCTTCTGGTCGCGGAATTCATGGCGAAAGCCAAGATTGGCCACAAAGGTGGGCTGCCGGTAGCCCTGCGCGGTCAAGCGCCGGGCTGCGAAATTCGAATTCAACTGGACGAGGTCGCGTTTCGCCACATGCCAATTGACGTTCAATTTTGCGCTCCACGCGATCGTGGACTGGTGCGCGCCGAACCCGAGGTTGCTTGCATCGATTTCACTCCAGAAGGCGTTGGAGCTGAAGTTGAGCGAGATCGGACTGCCGGGGTTCGTGGTGGCCGCGAGTTCCAGTCCGCTTGAGCGGTTGACCGCCAGGTTTTCCTCGGTGGTCAGCAGCGTCGTGCTGTCGATATAGCGGCTGATTGTCGTGAAGGTGTGGTACGTGTAGCGATAATAGACCGTGGCGAGGTAGGTGGTCTCATTGTCTTTGTACTGGTAGCCGGCCTCGATCGAATGAGTGTCTTCGGGCCGGAGATGCGGATTGCCGGCCCGCAGGTTGTAAGGGTCCTGATACTCGGGGAATGGATTCAGGTCGTCGCTCTCGGGGCGATGAATACGGTGACTGTAATTCAACTGGAGCTGGCTGGTGTCGGTGAGGTTGTAACTAAGGTGCAAGCTGGGATAGACGCGAAAATACTCGTTCTTTTCGTTCACCTGGGTGGTCACCTGGTTCGTATCTACGGTGGTCCGCTCCATCCGCAGGCCCGCCAGCATGCCGTATCGGCCCCACGGTCGCCCGTAGGTGGCGTAGAGGGCTTGAATCGCATCGTGATAGATGAAGCGATTGGTCTTCGCCGTGTCCACGACCCAGAGTCCGGTTGCCGGGTCGAGGAAGTTCCCACGAAAATCCATGTCGTTCTTGTCGGCTTCCCAGGAGTAACCGGCCTCCAGTTTGGCCCCGTCGTCAAATGGACGAACGTATTCCATGATCGCCTCCCGGCCTGTTTCCGTCGGCTTGATCAAGGTGTCATCGAACGTCGTCGGGACGCTCGGTGTGCGGTAAACATCCGTGTAGTGATTGTCTTCAATCTCCTGGTGCCGATTGTCCTTTAGCTCGAGGCTCAATTCATGACCCTCCTGAGGGAAGCGGTGCTGGTACGTTGCCGCAAACTCCAGCGTCTTGTGCCATTCCGGGTCTGTCCGGAGCCGGTCGTAATCGCTCGTCACGCCGCCCCCTGCATCCCGCGACTGGTTCGTGACGGTCGCGGTTCGGAAGAAGGTCAGATGGTTGTAGCTCGCGGTTGCCCCTAGTTTGTTCCGGGCATCCACGCTGTAATCCACCCCGGCCTGCACCAGGGAGGACAAGGGGCGCGAATGCTCCACGGTCTGCTGCTCGGTGGCAACAAATGTGCTGGTGGCGGCGTCGAAATGACTCCGCGTGTCCTGAGCGTAGCGCGGCCGGTCATCCTGCCGGACGTTGAGGGTCCCGAAGATGTTATACTTCCCTGGATTGTAGTTGACGGTGAGCCCGGCATTGTAACGTCCATCGTTGCCGCCGTTCGCGCGCAAGAGGCCGGAGAAACCGGCGGTATGCTGGCGTTTCAGCTCGATGTTGATGATCCCGGCCGTGCCGTCGGGCTTGTATTTGGCCGATGGGTTGGTAATGACCTCGATCTTCTCGATCGTGTCCGCGGGGAGCTGCTCCAGCACCATCGCCCGATTCGCCGTCCCCATCAGCGGGGACGTCTGTCCGTTGATCAGGATCAGGACATTGCCGTTGCCGCGCAGGCTGACATTACCCTCAATATCGACATCCACCGACGGAATATTCTGCAGCAGGTCGCTGGCGGAGCCGGTCACGCTCCGGATGTCCTGGCCGACGTTATAGACCTTCCGGTCAATTGAGTTGTAGAAAGTTTCCTGACGAGCGGAAACGACGACTCTGTCCATCCTAATGCCTGTTTCCTCGATAAACAGACGGCCGAGATCGGGGGACCGGTGTTGCGCATCCACGGTGAAATAGGGCGTCTCCCGGTTTTCGAAGCCGATCAGGCCGTAAACCATCTTGTATTCTCCGAACGGAACGTTTTCCAACACGAACGCCCCGCGGTTGTCGGTCACGGCGGTTCGCATGGATTTACCGTCCGCCCTGCCCTTTAGAGCCAAGGCGACATATTCGACGGGACTGCCAGTCGTTTTATCGCACACCGAACCTGTGATGGCGCCTTCCTCGGTTGTCTGGGCCGGAAGCTTGGGGGTGATAATTAAAACCAGAGCGATAAAGAAACGATCGAGCTTCATTCGGTTTGATCGAAAAATGCCGCCAAATCCAAGAGCATGCTCCGTTGACTCTAAACTTGGCTCCGTGCCGCTGAGGACTGCAAAGAGTTACGCATCAAGCCCGCGCAGCTGGTGGGTGGTGGCCGTTGCTTGGATCAGTCTTTTTCGCTCCGCTTTTCCTTGGACTCGTTTTCGGTCCCAAGCACCTTGCCATCGCCGGCATCGATCTCGACTTCCGTGATGGCCTTGTCCGCGCCGACAATTTCAAAGGAATACATGAGGTTGCCGTCCTCGACCTCAAGCTCGGCCTTGATCACGTGGCCGGGGACTGCGGTCAGGGCGGCCTTTAATGCCGACTCGAAGGAGATCTTCGCGAGCGCAGGCAGGTCCGCCGGCTTCACCTTGCCGGCCGGACGAATTGACCCTTGGGGCGCGGCTTTGGTCTCGGCCGCTTTTCCCTTGGCCACCGCAGGCAGGGCGATCGTTGCCACAAGGCAACACATGACGGATACAATCGGGATGATTTTATTCATGAGCTGGATGGATTGCTGTTTGACGAGTTTTCTTCGCAATTCAGCGAACGAAGTTCACCGCGCAGCCTAGCAGGATGAGATGACAGGAAGCATGCCCGGCGCATGACAGGATTGTCATGATACGGGCATTGACCTGAACGGAACAACCGGCGAAATGGCTCGTCACTTCATCCATCTATACCTCGTCACAATCAACAACCAGACTTCCATTCGTTATGAAAACGACGCACTCGCGGCTTTGCGGCACAATCATTACTCTGGGCATCCTCATTCTCGCGGCTAAGCCAATCTACGGCGCGGAAGGGCCCTACCATTTTATCCGGGAGATACCCGTCGGCGGTGACGGCGGTTGGGATTATCTTTCCGTGGATCCGGTTGGTCGCCGCCTCTATGTCAGTCACGCCACCAAGGTCGTGGTCATCGACGTCGACAAGAACGAAATCGTCGGCGAGATCGCCGACACGCCGGGAATCCACGGCGTGGCGCTCGCCCCCGAGCTGAAGCGTGGCTTCACCAGCAACGGCCGCGAAAACAAGGCCGGCATCGTTGATCTGGAAACCCTGAAGACCCTTTCGAAGGTGGATACCGGCCAGAATCCCGACGGGATGCTTTACGAACCGGGACGGCAGGAGGTTTATATGTTCAATGGACGCGGCAGGTCGGCGACCGTGCTTGACGCGAAATCCGGCACGGCCCTCGCGACGATTCCGCTATCCGGGAAGCCGGAATTTGCCGCGGCCGACTCGCAGGCCGGACGGGTCTACAACAACATCGAGGACAAGAGCGAAGTCGCCGTCATCGACACCAAGACCCATCAGGTCGTGGCCACCTGGCCGATCGCGCCCGGTGAGGAAGCTTCGGGCATGGCCATCGATGCGGAGCATCATCGCCTTTTCCTCGGATGCGGCAACAAGCTGATGGTGATGATGGACAGCACCAACGGAAAAGTCGTCGCCACCGCGCCCATCGACCAGGGCGTCGATGCCAATGCCTTCGATCCCGGCACCCTGCTGGCCTTTGCCTCCTGCGGTGCCGGCACCGTCACCATCGCGAAGGAAGAAACGCCGGACAAACTCACCGTGGTGCAGACGCTCACGACCGAGCGCGGCGCGCGCACGATGACGCTCGATCCCAAGACGCACAATATCTACCTGGCCACGGCCAGGTTTGAGGAGCAGCCCGAACCTGCGCCCGGCGCGCCCCGTCAGCGTCCCAAGGTGATCCCGGGAAGCTTCAAAATTCTGGTCTACGGGATGAACCCGTAGTACGTTGATCCGGCTCCGGTGAATGCAGCCCCGGCTTTCACCCGGGCGCACGACAGGGGCTGAACGATCATCTGATGATTTTCCGGCATTTTCTCTCCACGCTCTGCAGGACGGCGCTGCTGGCGCTCGTCATAAACGGACTGGCCGGTTGTGTTCATTACCAGGCCCGGCCGCTTTCCCCGGAAAA
The DNA here is from genome assembly GCA_903940425.1 of uncultured Opitutia bacterium. Lineage (GTDB taxonomy): Bacteria > Verrucomicrobiota > Verrucomicrobiia > Opitutales > Opitutaceae > Fen-1467. The sequence continues at coordinate 7,738 of CAJAKX010000225.1, forward strand.
AACCGCGACGGCGCTGGCGGCCCGGTCGCTCAATGACGACGGTCTGCACCGTTTCCTGGCCGAGAACCTGGGGCGCGACTTCGAGGTATGGCCACCAGCGGCGTGGGACTTCGACCTGCTGGCGCTGGCGGCGTACTACTACCAGCCCAACCTCGACGTGGCCCGCGCGGAGTGGAAGGTCGCGACGGCCGGCAAGGTCACGGCGGGGGAACGGCCCAATCCTTCCGTCAGTCTTTCGGGAACCTACGACACTACCACGCCGCCTCCGTGGATTCCGGGAGTCACGTTCGATATTCCGATCGAGACGGCGGGAAAACGGGGCTATCGTCTCGCCCAGGCGCAGTATCTCGCCGACGCCGCACGATGGAATCTGCTGGCCGCGGTCTGGAGGGTGCGCAGCGGTGTGCGGGCCGCCCTGTTGGACCTTTATTCGGCGCATGAAACCGAGTCGCTGCTCGCCCGGCAGGAG
>CAJAKX010000226.1 GCA_903940425.1 uncultured Opitutia bacterium
GCCGCCGATGAGGCCGGCGGCGTACTGCGCGCGGGTCACGTCGCCGCCCGGCCCCAGGGCCAGCGGCTGGATGGCCTTGAGGAGCTTCACCTTCTCGTCGCGGATGGCCTCGGGATCGAGCGACACGGGCGGCTCCATCGCGGTGAGCGCGAGGAGCTGCATGGTGTGGTTCTGGATCATGTCGCGCAGGCAGCCGGTCTGTTCATAATAGCCACTGCGCGCGCCGACGCCGCCCTCCTCGGCCACGGTGATCTGCACGCACTCGACAAAGTTGCGGTTCCAGAGCGGCTCGAAGATCGCGTTGGCGAACCGCTGCACGAGGAGGTCCTGCACCGTCTCCTTGCCGAGGTAATGGTCAATGCGGAAGACCTGCGGCTCCTGAAAGACGCCGGCGATGACCCGGTTGAGCTCGCGCGCCGAGGTGAGGTCGCGGCCGAAGGGTTTCTCGATGACGACCTTCGACTCGAGGGGCGAGCCGAGGTGACGCTGGGCGAGGCCGGAAGCGCCGAGGTTTTCGAGGATGGGCCGGAAGGCCGACGGCGGCGTGGAGATGTAGAAGAGCGACTGCAGCTCGCGGGCGGCTTGCGTCTCGAGTTTTCGGAGGAGCGCGTGCAGGCGGTCGAAAGCGGCGCGCTCGTCGTAGCCGCCGCCCAGGTAGAACGTGTTGCGCGCCACGCGGCCCCAGACCTCGGGGTCAAGCCCGCGGCGCGAGAACTCCCGGATGGCCGCTTCCGCGTGGCCACGGAATTCCTCGTCAGGAACGGGCTTGCGGCCGAAACCCACGAGATAGAAGTCGGGCGGCAGCAGGTTGTCGTGACTGAGGTTGTAGATGGCCGGGATGAGCTTGCGCGCGGTGAGATCGCCGGAGGCGCCGAAAATGACGACCACCGTCGGCGGCGCGCCGCGGTGTTTGCTCAGTCCCTGCAGAAAGGGATGGCGTTGAGAATCAGGCATGCGGAAGGAGTCAAGATGGCTATCGGCGCCCAAAACTCAAAACCCAAAAACCAAAAAAACGAAAACCCGGAGCCCCGCCTACCGCAAAACATGGTAGCCTTTCGGGAACAGCGGCACGTTCTGGAAATGCAGCACCTGCGGCGGCAGTTTCGTGCTGGTCACAACCTCCGCGACATCGAACCGGAACGTGCGCGGCCGGGCCCGGAGCTGCGTGAGATAGGCGTGGATCGCGCGGCGCAGCACCTGTTTCTTGCGCCGGTCGATCGCGTGATAGCCGGGCACCAGTGCGGTGTCGGGGCGCGACTTCACCTCCACAAACACGAGCACCTCGCCGTCACGGCACACGAGGTCGATCTCCTCGCGCTGGTCGCGCGGGTTGCGCCAGTTGCGCGCGACGATCTCATAGCCCTGCCGCCCGCGGAAAAACTCGGCCGCCAGCCGTTCGCCCTCGGCCCCGCGCTCCCCGGCGGAAGCGGACCGGTTCTCCCCGCCGCGAAAAAATCGTTTGAGCCAGACCAGCATGCGAACCTCCCGGGCCGGACCAAGTCCGGCCGGATTGGTGATATTTCTCATTGCGGGGTCCCTCCGGTCGTGGCAATTCCAGAATATGCGCGCCAGCGCCGCGCAAGCCGCATTTCTCATCATGCCTTCCTCCTCCCTTTCCGGCCAGCTTCGCCGTTCCCTCCTCCTCCGCATCCTCTCCAAGCCGACGCCCAGCCGCGAGGATCTTGATTCCGTCATCGAACTGACCGCCACCAAGGTCGTCGAACAGTTGCAGTGCCAGTCGATGACCTTGTACCTCGTCGAGGGCGACCACATCTCCTTCCGCCACGTCTACTACTCGCCCACCCTGTGGGGCAACGATAAGGCCAAGGAGGCGCAGTTCAAGCAGACGGCTGTGAAGCTGCTGGAGATGCAGCTGGCGAAGGGTACCGGCAACGTCGGCAAGGTCATCGAGACCGGCCAGCCGCTTTTCTTCACCAGCAAGGGTCCCGACGCCGCCTCGCTCAAGAACATGAACACGGGCTTCGAGGTGCAGTCGATGCTCACCGTGCCGTTGAAGACCAACATCGTCATCGGCGCCATCCAGCTGCTCAACAAGGAGATTTACGCCGGCACCAACGGCCAGTTCGAGCAGAAGGACCTCCCCATCCTCCAGGAACTCGCCGTATATTCCGCCACGCTCATCCAGCGCATGCTGGATCCGAAGTTCCAGCTCGGTCCGGAGGACACCGCCAAGTTTGTGGCCAAGTTCACCGACCTGCCGCTGGTGAGCAAGCTCGAGGGCCTGGAGGTCGAGGATAAGCTGGTCGAGATCACCGGCCAGGAGATCATCCGGCGCGAAGGCGTGTTCCCGGTGAAACGGACCGGCGCCAACACGGTGTCGGTGCTCATGGCCAACCCGCTGGATTACGCGAAACGCGAGGCGTTCCAGCAGGCCACCGAGCTGACCATCGACGAGGTGCGCGTCGCCCCCGCCAACCTCATCGAGCAGCTCATTAAAAAGTATTTCAAGGATTCGGGCAAAGGCAAAGGGAGCCGCCCCGCGACCGGCGACAGCGATGCCGACATCGCCGCGGTCGCCGAGCTCATCGACACGGCCTACTCGCCCACCGGCGGCGAGATGAAGGCCGAGGAACTGGAGAGCGAGGACTCCGGCCCCATCATCCAGCTCGCCAACCGCCTCATTGAGGACGCCTACATCTCCGGCGCCTCCGACATCCACGTCGAACCGTTGGAAAAGGAGCTGCTCGTCCGCTACCGCGTCGACGGTCTCTGCCAGGAAAAGCTCCGCCTGCCGAAGCAGGTGGCCAACGCACTGGTCACCCGCCTCAAGATCATGTGCAACCTCGACATCGCCGAACGCCGGCTGCCGCAGGACGGGCGCATCATTTTCAAGAAATTCACCAAGAAAAACATCGACATCGACCTGCGCGTCGCCACCGGCCCGATGAACTTCGGCGAGAAGGTGGTCATGCGTATCCTCGACAAGCAGAAGTCCACCCTGCCCCTGACCGCGCTCGGCTTCTCCGAGGAGAACCTTGCCAAGTACCGCGAGTGCATCCGCCAGCCCTACGGCATGATCCTGCACTGCGGCCCCACCGGCTCGGGCAAGTCGATGACGCTCTATTCCGCGCTCGCCGAGGTCAACTCGGTTGACGTCAACATCCAGACGGCCGAGGACCCGATCGAATACACCCTGGCGGGCATCAACCAGATGCAGATGAACCGGCAGATTGGCCTCACCTTCGCCCGCGCGCTCCGCTGCTACCTGCGCATGGACCCCGACGTGATCCTCGTCGGTGAGATTCGCGACCAGGAGACCGCCGAGATCGCCATCGAAGCCGCGCTCACCGGCCACCTGCTTCTTTCCACGCTCCACACCAACGACGCTCCCTCCACCATTGCCCGCTTCAGCGAGATGGGGGTCGAGATATTCAACATCTCCGCCTCGCTCATCTGTGTCTGCGCCCAGCGACTCCTGCGCCGCGTCTGCCGGAACTGCAAGGTGCCCTACGAGCCGAAAGACCGGGAGAAGGAGATCATTGAGAAGGCCATCGGCTGGAGCGGCCAGATCTTCAAGGCCAACCCGCAGGGCTGCCATCTCTGCAGCGGCAGCGGCTACAAGGGCCGCGTCGGCATCCATGAGCTGATGCTCAACAACGAGGAGCTCACCGAAGGCATCAACAAGGAGATCGAAACCGCCGAACTCAAGCGCATCGCCATGCGCGGCGGCATGAAGACGCTCCACCAGGACTCGATGCTGAAGGTGAAAGAGGGCACCACCACGATGGAGGAGGCGCTGGCCAACGTGCCGCCCGACCTCATCCTCTAGGCCGGCCCGCGACGCGCCGGCGTGGTAGCGTGTATTTAAGTTTGTTACTGCGCCACGGTTCCAGCTGGCGCGGCTTCTGTGCAGCCGGAGGCGGGACGCCCCCGGAGATCAACCCTGTCGGCTGGTTGGGCTTCCTCTTCAACCGACCTAAATGAGACCGTGGAATTCAAGAAGAGAGCGTACACGCGACGGCGTCGATTGCTCCTTACGACTGGCCGCTGCGGCCTCGGCTGCGACGCCTCTCAAATGACGATAGAAGTGGCGAAATCTAGGCACCTTGTCCTCTTCTTCTTCGGCTGCACGCATGCATGCTTCCTGGACGAGGGACATAAGGACATGGTCGGGTATTCTTTTCGGCTCGACGAAATTCTACTCCTTCAAGTGGACGCCAAGCAGCAGCACGCCCCGCCTCAGTGAGCTTTCACGCACAGCTCGTCGACCGATTAGGAAGATAGTGAATTTTTCTGCTAGGTCATCGAGTGTCATCCGTTTGTTTAGCCCAATAAGGTGGTTATCCGAAACCCAACCCCCACGGATGCAGGGATGGAAATTCGTTGGAAATTCCATATATGGCGAGAGTCGGTGATCCGGCAAGCCCCGCGGAAGGGCCTACCCGCCATTCTCCTGACGCCCCAGGAAGAACCCACCGCCTCCCAAGCGCAGGGGGTTTAGGATAAGGGTTTCGGGTTTCACCACCCTGTTCGGCAAACCTTGACATAGTGGCCAAAAAGGCCACTTTATCTCAACCAATGCGGATTATTTCCAAAAAACGCCTTGACGAAGCCTCCCAGCAGCATCCTGGAGCAAAGCCCACTATCGACCACTGGTACCGTGCAGCCAAGGCCGCCATTTGGAAAAACTTCGCAGAAACCAGAGCCACCTTCGCCCACGCTGACCAGGTCTCGGTACAAAGTGGAAGAACCGTCACCGTCTTCAACCTCACCAATGCCTTCCGCCTGATCACGGCCATTCACTACAACCGGGCATCCGTTTTCATCCTGAAATTCATCACCCACGCAAACTACTCCAAGGACACCTGGAAAAACGACCTATGAGCACCCGCACAAAAATCTCCTTTCAAACGCTCCCGACGACCTACAGTCGCCTGGTCGCCCTCCATACTCCCCGCCCGATTCACGACGAGGTCGGGTACCAAAACACGGTCGAGATCATTGACGCCATGGCCGGACACAACCTCACCCCGGACCAAGACGACTACCTCGAACTGCTTAGCCGGCTCGTCGAAACCTACGAGACCGAAACTTCACCCCAACCCAAGCACGCCACAGGCGTCGAAACCCTGCGGTTCCTCCTTCGGGAAAACGATCTCACCGGCGACGGCCTTGCCAAAATTCTCGGCGTCGACCGCTCGGTCGCCTTCAAGATCCTCAAAGGCAACCGCCAGCTCACGGCGGACCACATTCGCAAACTGGCCACCCGCTTTCACGTAAGCTCCGACCTCTTCCTCAAGAGGTGAGGTTCCTGTCCTTCTTCACGGCAGATCGGTCGGAACCTCGATCGTGCCTTCAATCAGATCCTAGCGGACGGGCCGCCGGTGGCGCATGGTTGGTCCCATCCGCCTGGGAGGTTGGGATGGGAACCCAAACGGCTGGTCCCCTAGACGGAAGCGACACCGGCGTTGGCCCTAGCGGCCAGCTGGGCTCTCTTCATTTGGACTTAGCGAGTGTACGCGCCAAGCTCTCATACTCGTGGCGGCTGGCGGCGGCGCAAAATATCGCTCGCGCAAGTATTCCCACCGGTGCAGACTCCACGCAACGCCGGAGCTGCTGACGTCACCCTGCCGGCGTCTGACAACCGAGGATCAAACCATGAAATCATGCCTCTTTCCCGCGGCCTCCGTTGGGGCGGCCGCCTTGGTTGGATTGCTGTGCTGTTCCGCGCCCCGGGCTTGCGCCCAAGCCGGGCCCGAGGCCAGGCTTACGGTCGGCGTATTCAGCCGGTCGATGGTTGTGCAGCTGTTCTACCGGTCGGAGGTGTGGAAAGCCAAGATGCAGACCATGGCTGAGGAACAGAACAAGGCAGTCACAGCCGGTGATGCGTCCAAGGCCGACCAGATTGACCGGGAACTCAACGCCATGCAGGCCCGCGCCCAGAAACAGCTGACCGGCGACGCTCCCCTGAAAAACATCTATGACCTGCTCCAGGCCGAGTGGCCGGCCATCGCCAAAGAGGCGGGAGTGGACGTGATCGTGGAAATGCCGTTCTACCAGGCGACCGGTGTACGCGTCGTCGATGTCACGCCATTCATCGTCAAGCGCTTCTCGCTGAAAAAAGGCTAGAAGCTATCCGAAAACCCTGCTGCGTTGCCCGGTGGAGGGCGCTGCTCCGTCAGCGCTGCTTGGGTATTTGGCGGCGACAGCGCGCCGCCCTCCAAGGTCTGACGGTTTTCGGATAGCCTCCAGGCCGGTTCTTCACGCCCCCGCCGGCGTGGTCACCGGCGTCTCCGGTCCGGCCGCCGCGGTCCGGGCCGTGCTCGCGGCGTCGGCCACCGTGGCGGCCACGGCCTCGGCCTCGCCGCGCTCGTGATTGAACCGCATGGAGACGATCTTGGACACGCCGCGCTCCTCCATCGTCACGCCGTAGATGCCGTTGGCCGCGGCGATCGTGCGCTTGTTATGCGTGATGATGAGGAACTGCGAATCCTTGGTAAAGTGCTTCAGCAGCTTGGTGAAACGGCCGATGTTCGACTCGTCGAGCGGCGCGTCGAGTTCGTCGAGCAGGCAGAAGGGCGACGGCTTCACCATGTAGAGCGCAAAGAGCAGCGCCACGGCGGTGAGTGTTTTTTGTCCGCCCGACAGCAGCGAAATGCCTTTCAGCCGCGTGCCGGGCGGCTGGGCGATGATCTCGATGCCGCTCTCGAGGATGTCCTCGGCCTGGACGAGGTCGAGGCGCGCGTGCCCGCCGCCGAACAACGTCTGAAAGGTGTATTCAAAGTTCTTCCGGGTCTGCTCGAACGTGAGTTCGAACTGCTTTTGCGAGGTGCGGTTGATCTCGTCGATGGCCTTGAGGAGCTCGGCCTTGGCGTTGGTGAGATCATCGCTCTGCGTCCGGAGAAAATCGTAGCGCTGGCGCAGCTCGGCGTATTCCTCGATGGCGACCAGGTTGACCGCGCCCATGCTGTTGAGCCGCTGACGCAGGGCCTCGCTCCCGGCCTTGATCTCCTCCCAGTTCGTCTGGTCAAGCGCGGCCAGATTCTCGGCCGAAGGAGGACCCTTGGGTTTCTTGCTTCTGCGCTTTGGGGTTTGGGGTTGGGGTTTGGTCTCCCCGTTGGCCGCCGCCTTTCCGCCATCCGGTTTCCGGTCTCCGGTTTCCGCCTCGTCCTCGTCCAGATCGAGCGGCTTGAGATCCGGCGGATCGTCGTCGGCTTGCCAGAGCAGGAGCTTCCAGTTCACCGCGGTGAGATCGGTTTGAAACTCGTGCCGCACCTCCTCGGTGAGAAACTGGGCCCGCGAACGGCTCTCGGCGAGCTTGACGTCGCCGCGGCCGAGCTCCTCCTGCGTGACATCAGTTTGCGCGCGCAGGCTCTGCTGGTCCTCTTCGATCGCGGCGATCTGCCGTTCGAGCTCGACGAGTTCGCCGCGGATCTTCTCCACCGACTCCTGCGCGATCACGAGCGTGCGGGCAATCTCCCCGGCCCCCGCCAGCTGGGCGGCTGACTCCTGCTCGAGTTGGGCGGCCTGTTCGGTCCAGACCTCGACCTCCTGCTGGCGTTGCGCCAGCAGCTCGCCGATCTGGGCGCGGCGCCGCTCCATTTCGCCCAGACCGCGGTCGAGCACCTCGACCTTCTGGCGGCGCTCGGCGAGTTCGAGGCGCGCCTGGGCGAGCGCCTCCTTCTTCTGGTCGCGGTCGGTGCGGAGGGCGGCAATCTGGTTTTCAAGCGCGAGGATGGCCTGCCGCTGGGCGGCGACCTTCTCCTCGGCCTCGGCCAGGGCGGCCTGGGCGCGGATCAGACGCTGCTCCGTCTCGATCCGGGCCTGCTCGAGGCCGGCCAGTTCACGCGCCATGCGCTCGAGGCGGCCGGCCACTTCCTCGCTGGTCTTGTCGGCGTTGCGCGCCTCGGCCTGCACGGCGGCCACCTGCTGCGTGGTGGTGAGCACGTGCTTGCGGTGCTGCTCGAGGCCGGCTTCGGCCGCGGCCAGCGCCGCGCCGAGCTTGTCGATGAGCGCGCGCTGCTCGTCGTGGAGCTTCTGCTCGCGGGCCAGCTCCCGGGCGGTCTCGCGCAGGTCGATCTCGCGCTGCACGATGCCGCCGCCCGGCCTCCGTTGATGGCCGCCGTAGACGAGGCCGCGCCGGTCCACCAACTCGCCCTTCGGCGTGGTCACGAGGAGGAACGCGAAGTCCGGATTCGCCCGCCAGAATTCGAGAAAGGCATTCAGATTCTCCGCGACGTAGCACGCCGCGAGCAGACCGACGATCGGATGCGCGGGGTCCAGGTTGGCCAGCGCGACCGTGGCCGGCTGCAGGAACGGCGGCAGCCCGGCGGCCGGGCTTTCCGCGATCCGGCTGCCCGTTTCCGCAATCTGCAGGCAGGCGCCGCCGATCCTCTGCTCCTCGAGGTGCGCCAGAATCTGCCGGGCCACGGAAAGATCGGCCACGGAGATGGCCTCGACCGCGGAGCCGAGCAACGCCTCGAGGGCCTGGCCAAATTCGGGCTTCACCTCGAGGCCGTGGGTGATGGGGGCAACCCCCCGGCCGGCAAGGATGGTATCGAGCCGCCCCTGCAGGAGGGCCTTCGCCCCCTCGCCGAAGCCCTCCCATTTTTCATGAAGCTGCTTCAGGAGACGCAGCCGCGCTGTGCGCTGGGCCAGCGTGCGGTCCAGCTCCTGGAGGTGGCGCTGTCCCTCGCGGAAGCGCTGCGTGGCCTCCTGCAGCACATGCTGCGCGGCCTGCACCTCGTTGTGGGCGCGGCTCTGCTCGACGCGCGCGGACTCGAGGCGCTGCTGCTCCTCGCCCGCCCGGGCGGTGGCGGCGGCCATCGTCTGGCGCACCTCCGCCATCTGCACGGCGAGCTCGTCGTGCCGCACCACGCTGGTCTTCGCCTCGACCTCATACCCGGAGCTGTCGGTGCGCAGGCGCGCCAACGTACTCTCCAGCTGGAGCAGATCGAATTTCGCCTGCTGGAGCTGCTGTTCCTGCCGGCTCAGCTCCCCCTCGACGATGGCCAGTTCGCGGTTGCGTTGCTGGAAAGCGGCGTCGGAACTGCCGAGCAGGCTGAGCTGGAGCTGCTTGTCCTGCGTCCCGCTGTCGGTCTGCGCGGCCACCTCGCGGAGCTGCATCTCGAGCTCGGCCAGGTCGTCGCGGCTCGACTGGATGCGCTCCTCGAGGCCGGTCTTCTTGATCCGGGCGAGACCGGCCTGATTCTCGGCCTGCTCCTTCTGCGAACGCAAATCAAAGACCGCCTGTTGCGCCTCCTGCACGCGCTGGTGGTAGTCGCTGCGGCGGGCCTTGATTTTATTCAACTCGCGCTGGCGTTCCTCCAGCGTGGCGCGGTGCGCCTCGGTCGTGGCGCGCAGGGCGGCGACATCCGCCTCCAGTCCGGCGATGGTGGCGCTCAGCTGCCCCCACTGCCAGCCGCTGTGGGCGAGGCTGAGGTGGCGGAGACGGAAACTGAGGCGCTTGTAGCGCATGGCCTTGGAGGCTTGGCGGCGCAGGCTGCCGATCTGGCGGCCGACCTCGGCGATCACGTCGGTCACGCGCGCCAGATTCTGGTCGGTCAGCAGGAGCTTGCCGAGGGCCTCGCGGCGCTGGCTCTTGTAGCGCGTGATGCCCGCGGCCTCCTCGAAAACGGCGCGCCGTTCCTCGGGCTTCGAGGATAGCACCTGGTCGATCTGCCCCTGCGCCATGATCGAGTAGGACGTGCGGCCGACGCCGGTGTCCATGAAGAGCTTGTAGATGTCCTTGAGGCGGCAGGGCTGCCCGTTGAGGAAATAGTCGCTCTGACCGTCGCGCGACGTGCGGCGCATGATCTCGACCTCGTGATACTCGGTGCCGAGCTGCTGCTCGCACTCCGTCAGGAGCAGGGAAATCTCGCAAAGATTCTGCGGCCGGCGCGTGTCGGTGCCCTCGAAGATGACGTCCTGCATCTTGCCGCCGCGAAGGGCCTTGGCGCTCTGCTCGCCCAGCACCCAGCGGATGGCGTCGGCGATGTTGCTCTTGCCGCAGCCGTTGGGACCGACAATGGCGGTGACACCGGGTTCGAAACGGAGGATGGTGGGATCAGCGAAGGACTTGAAGCCGTGAAGCTTGAGCGCCTGAAGGTACATGCAACTTAAAGGAGCAGACTAGAGTGGGGTGAAATTGCGACCGCAATGGGAAAAATGCACCGAGTTGTTCACAGGGAATTTTCCGCGCGACGCAAGGAAGGCCCGCCATGGGCAACCGGGCCGCGTTCCCCCCGCGATCAGTCGCTCTTCCGCCATCCCGGCATTGGCGGGCATTCCGGCCCTGTCGGACCGGCCGTGCCCGAGCACTTCCGGTGCCTGCACAAACGTATCGCCACCGACCCCCGGCGGCGTAGTATCATGCCGCGACAATCTCCCATTCGAGCCTTCGCGCTGTAAACCTCATCCCGCAATGAAGCTCATTATCGCCATCATCAAGCCCTTCAAACTCGAGGAAGTTAAGGAAGCCCTTTCCGGAATCGGCATCGAAGGCATGACGGTCACCGAGGTTAAAGGCTTCGGTCGTCAGAAAGGCCACACCGAGATCTATCGTGGCAGCGAATACACCGTCGATTTTCTCCCCAAGGTGAAAGTCGAAATCGCCGTGGGCGACGAACTGGCGGCCAGGACGGTCGAAGCGATCGTCAAGTCCGCCAAGACGGGCAAGATCGGCGATGGCAAGGTCTTCGTCGTCCCCCTCGACGAGGTGATCCGCATCCGGACCGACGAGCGCGGCGAAGCGGCCGTGTAGGCGGTCGCCCTGCTGCCTCGTTGGCCAGGCGTTCCCCCGGAAGCGCGCGGCCGGAGATGACCGATTCGCCCGGAGCGATTGTCCGCCGGCGCGTCGGCCGCCTGAACCGTCCGGCTGCGGGCCTTAGTGGTCCCAAGGCAGGCGGACTTCAACGCGCGGATGCTTCCAGACCCGGAACACCTCGAACATTTTCCCCGGATTGAGGATGCCGCGCGGATCCAGCGCGCGCTTCACCGCGCGCATGGCGCGCACCTGCGCCGGGCGGTGCTGGAGCCGGAAAAACGGCGTCTTCGCCAGGCCGATGCCGTGTTCGCCCGAGATGGCGCCACCGAGTGACACCACGGTTTCCATGAGCCGCCGCACCGCGGACTCGGCGGCGCGACACTCAGCCGGGTGGCCGCGGTGATACATGATGTTAACGTGCAGGTTGCCGTCGGCGAGATGCCCGAAGGTGGGAATGGGCAGGCCGGACGCGCGACGCAGGCGTTCGAGAAAGCGGGCGAAGCGCTCGTACTGCCGCATGGGAATGGCGATGTCCTCATTGAGCTTCGAGTCACCCAGTTCAAACATGGCACTGGAGCACCGGCGACGCACCTCCCAGAGCCGCTCGGCCTCGACGCGGCTGCGCGCCTCCCGGAAGGCCGCGGCATGCTGCTGCGCCCAGGCCAGCACCTCCAGCTTCTGGTCGTCGACCTCGTTCACCGAACCGGCGAGTTCGAGCAGGATCAGCGGCCGGCCGGTCTGGCCGGCGAACACGCTCCGGCCGGTGGCGCGCTCGGCGCACTGCACGCTATACCGGTCGAGAAATTCGCAGATGGCGGGCTGCAGGCGCTGCGCAAAGAGAGCGCGCGCGGCATGCAGCGCCGCGACCTCGTCGGCAAACGCCGTGAGCAGCGTCCAGCGCGCCGGCGGCAGGGGGATGAGCTTGAGCACGGCCTCGGTCACCACGCCGAGCAGGCCCTCGCTGCCGATCCAGAGATCGCGGAGATTGAAGCCGGCGGAGAATTTTTTCGTGGCCGTGCCCCACTCCACCCACTCGCCGGTCGGCAGAAAGCCCTTCAGCGCGAGCACGTAGTCGCGGGTGACGCCGTATTTGCCACCGTGCATGCCGCCGGCGTTGCAGGCGATGTTGCCGCCGATGGTGCAATACTGGTTTGACGACGGATCGGGCGGGTAGAACCAGCCCCGGGCCTCGGCGGCGGCGTGGATCGCGGCGTTGGTCGCACCCGCTTGCACGTGGGCCATGCCGGCCTCGGCATCGACGCGGATGCGGCGCAGGCCGGTGAGATCGACCACCCAGCCGCCGCGCAGCGGCACCGCCGCCCCGGTGAGGGTCGTGCCGCGGCCGCGCACGGTGACGGGCACGCGATGCCGGTTGGCCAGCGTGAGGACCACGCCCACGTCGGCGGCCCGGCGCGGCTTGATCACCGCCTCGGGCAGGAACGACAGCTTGCTGCTGTCGAACGACGCCTCCCACCGCGCCGTCCGGCCGGTGCGGACGGCGGCGCCGAGTTTGCGCTTGAGCTGGGCGGTGGCGGCGGACGTTGAAGCCATGACAAGGAGGACGAAACTAACACATAGTTCGTCCGGGTTGGCAAGGGGCGGCTGTGAGCACAAGCGGTGGCGGGCGGCCAGTCCCTGATCGTGCCGGCGAATGCGCTTTCCTCCACGACACGAGCCGTCAGAATAGCGCCGGACGATCATGGAGACGGAATCCCCGCTGTATGCCGAGATCCTGCGCCACCTGCTGACGGTCGGCGGGTTCCTGCTCGCGGTGTTCCTGATCGCGCGCCTCATGAGCGAAAAACGGCAGCCGGGCAACACGATGGCGTGGCTGCTCGTCATCGTCCTGATCCCCTACGTCGGTGTGCCGCTCTACCTGCTCTTCGGCGGCCGCAAACTCCGGCGCCTCGTTGCCCGCAAGTCGCGGCTGTCACCCGTGCCCTCGGATGCGGCCGTCGTGACCTCGGCCGCCGCGGCCGGGGCCATCGCCCAGGCCCTCGTGCGCGAAAGCGGGTGCCCGCCAGTGGGCGGAAACACCGTGCGTTTTCTCACCAGCGGCGAGGAGGCGTATGCCGAGTTCGAACGGCAGATTCGCGGGGCCAGGCATACGATCCACTTGATGACCTTCATTCTCGGTCGCGATGACACGGGGCGGCGGATCGTGGAATTGCTGACGCAGCGCGCGCGCGAGGGGGTGAAAGTTAGGCTGCTGCTCGACGCCGTGGGTTGTCTCCTGAGCAGCCGCGGCTTCGTGAATCCACTCCGGAAGGCCGGCGGCGAGGTGCAACGCTTCATGCCGGTGCTGATGCTGCAGTGGCGCGGCTCGGCGAATCTCCGCAATCATCGCAAGATCGCCGTGTTCGACCAACAGC
>CAJAKX010000227.1 GCA_903940425.1 uncultured Opitutia bacterium
GAAATACGCCCTCCCGCTGGCGTCCGGTGGCCTGATCGTCTTGTCAACTATTAGTTGACATTGAACCAGGGCAGCCTCGGCAAGGAGCTGGGCGTCGGTGACATTCTCGACGTGCACGAGATCGACGCGGTTGCGGCCGGAACCGACGATGCGCAGACGTCCGGCTTTGGCCCGTTTAATGAGGCGCGGCACGAGGTGCGGATCGCCCACGCCCCAGATCAGGTGAGGCCGCAGCGCGATCGTGCGCAACTCCGGTGCATTGGCCGCAAGGACCTCGCGTTCCGCAGCTGCCTTGGTGAGCGGATACGGGCTCGGGCAGTTGGTCGTGAGCGGAAGCGATTCATCGACCCCGGAGAGATCGCGGCCGTTGTAGACGACACTGGACGTGCTCGTGTAGATGAGCCGGCGCACGCCGTGCGTCCTGCAGCCTTCGAGAACGGCGCGCGTGCCGAGCACGTTGGCGCGGAAAAAATCATCGTCGCGGCCCCACACGCCGACCTTCGCCGCGACATGGAAGACTGTCTCGACGCCGCGACAGGCGGAGCGGACTGCGTTCGCATCGGCCAGATCGGCCACCACAAAGCGCACGCCGCGTTTTTCGAGGTCCGGAGCGGACCGACGGGCGAGGACGGTGACAGCGCGGCCTTGGGCCAGCAGGCGCTCGACAAGATGCCGGCCGAGGAAGCCCGTGCCGCCGGTCACCAACACCGGCGCAGGCCGTGACAGATGAGACGGATCAGGTGCCAAGGTGATCGAGCGTTAATGGGTCTCCTGACACTTGTCACCTGCTACTTGTCGCTTCCACGGCCCGGGCCGTGGCGGCCCACTTGGCAAGGCTGAGACGGTGGATCTTGGCGTTATGGCGCACATCCACCGGGAGGCGGGAATAAAAATAGAAACGCCGGATGCCTGCCGTGTGCGGATGCCTGATGGCGAGCAGGCGGAGCGCGTCCGCAAAGGCCTGCCGTTCCGCGGCGGCGCGTACCGGCGTCCCGGCTTTTGGTTCAATCACGACAGCCGGCGTCTGCCGGCCACGGGGGCCGAGGCCGATCAACGCGCAACGCGCCACCGCGGGATGAGCCCGGAAAACCTGCTCGCACGGTTCGGTGTACATCGGACCATCCGCCGTTTCCACGCGTTCGGCCACGCGTCCGCAGAACCAGAGGCGGCCTTCCGCATCAAGATAGCCGCAATCACCCATGCGATGCCAGACCGCGCCCGCTGGCGCGGTAGTTCCAAGTTTCAAGTTCCAAGTTCCAGATGAGTCTGGCGCACTTTGCACACCAGTCGCTTTGGAGGATTCGGGAGTTTGAGGTTTCTCCTCGCGGATTTTTGCGAGGGCGGTGGCTTCGGGCAGCTGGTCGTATTCCTTGGTGACCGTCGGACCAGTGACGATGATCTCGCCGATCTCTCCCGGTGGCAGTTCGCGTGCGGCGGCCAGCGCGGCGATCGGTCCATCAGTGATGGCGATGATCTTCACGCGGTTTTCCGCGAGGGGTTTTCCCACGCAGGTGCCGCGGACCGAGGCGGGGGAGATGACCTCGACGGTCGCCGTGCTGACAGGGAGAACCTCGGTCGCGCCATAAGGACTGTGCAGTTTGCCATTCGGAATGAAGCGCGGTGCATCGGCCCAGAGCGATACCGGCACGGGCGCGCCCGCGCAAAGCACCCGGCGAAGGCTCGGCAGCACGAGGCCGTGCGCGAGGCAATGGTCAGCAATCTTCCGCCAGATGGTGGGTGAGCCGAAGGAATTGGTGACGCCCTCCTGTTGGATGGCCTGGACGATTTTGTCCGGTTGGACGGCAGCGGGGCGACGGGGATCGAATTCGGGCACGACGGTGGTCATGCCGAGTGCCGGATTAAACAGCGCAAAGATGGGCAGCAGGGGCAGGTCGATTTCTCCGGGCTCGATGGCGTAGGTATCGCGGATGAGGCGCACCTGGGCGTCGAACATCCCGTGCTCATAGCAGACGCCCTTGGGGGCGCCGGTCGAACCGCTCGTGAAAAGGATGGCTGCGAGGGTGTCGGCGGAACTCTCCGCCATGATTGATTGATGATGCCGGCGCTGGGGTTGGGATTCCGCCAGCCGGGCGGTCATGGAACTGCCGGTGGCGACGCGGACTTCGACGGATCGGAACGGTTTTCGAAAAATACGGCTGACAAGCCGGGCGAAGGGGATGCCCAGCAAAACCCGGGGCCGCGAGCGGGCCACGCAGGCGAGAAAATTACGCAGGCCCATGCCGGGATCGATCACCACCGGCACCGCCCCGAGTTTGAAAAGCGCAAAAGTCGCGGCGATGAGCGGCAGGCCCTGTCGCACCATGACGAGCGTGCGGTCGCCGGAGCGCGTGCCGCGGGCCGCAAGCCGCGCACCCCACGCGTCGACTTCAACGGCGAGTTCCGCATAGGTGAGTGTCAGGTAATCGATGTCGCCGGTGCGGGTCCGGCCGCGGGGGATTTTCACCGCAGGGTGGCCGGGCTGGCGGGCGGCCATGAGGGGCAGGTGGCGCGCGATATTGGCGGAGTCGGCGGACACGGCTTTCAGGCTCACGCAAATCCACCTCTGCGCAAGGCTGCAATGGACAAAGGTGCGCGGCGCGGTGCACCCACCCTAGGCTAATCCGCCACCGCCGGTCTTGAGCGCGGGCTCATGGCGGAGCAGGTCAGCTTGCCAGGGCAGCAAAATGTCGTCCAGCCGGTCCGGGTCGCGGACGATCTGGGCGAGCTGGGCGCGGTTGGCGATGAGCGTGGGATCGAGATTTAGCTGCTGCGCCACCCGGTCGCGGTCAGTCTTGAGGCGGTCTTGCAGCGCCAGCTCGGCGGCGTTGAGCGGCAGCCAGTTGGGGTCGCGTCCGTGGTGGCGGCGGGGGAGCGAAGCGGGATTCTTGGCCAGACCGGTGCGCACGGCTTCGGTGAGACTGCGGATGAGGCGGGGATGGCGCTTGCCGAGGTTGACGGCGAGGATGGCCTCCTCGGGCAGGCCGGCGTCGGCGCGCGCGGCGATCTCGCCCAACAGCTCATTGCTGGTGATCTTGAAGGGCGGCTGGTCGAGCTGGCGCGCGGTTTCCTCGCGCCAGTGCCACACAGCCCATAGCACGCACTGGCCGCGCGGACTGAGCCGCTCCGAACGGCCGATACGCCAGGCGTGCACGTCGTTTTGCGGAAACCCGGTCCGGGCGCTTTCGATCTGCCAGCGGCAGCGCTGTTCCTGCCAGCCCAACCGGCCGCGGTGCTCCAGTTCGGTGCGCAGGATGTCGCGCAGGGCGGGCAGGTGGAAAACATCCAGGGCGGCATAATCGACGAGCTTCTGCGGGAGTGGTCGCTTGGACCAATTGGCCTTCTGACCCTCCTTGGCGAGCGCCACGCCGAAGTGCTGCTCCAACAGCGAGGCGAGACCGATGCGCGGCAGGTTAAGCAGTTGCGCGGCCATCATCGTGTCGAAAAGGCTGTGCGCCGTGAAGCCGCAGAAATCGTATAACAGGCGCAGATCGAAATCGCTGCCGTGCATGACGAGGTGCCGGCCGGCGAGGCGCAGCCAGAGGCCGTCGAGCGGCAGCGGGGCCAGCAGATCGACCAGAAAAATCTGCCGGCCGGCCATGACCTGCAGGAGGCAGATACGCGTGCGGTAGCGGAAGAGGTTGTCCGCCTCGGTGTCGAGGGCGACCTCGCCGACGCGGTCGAGCGCGGCGAGGAGCGGCGCAAGTTGCGCCGGCTGGTCGATGAACGTATAGGCGGGCGTGGCGTTCAAAACGGCTGCAGGGATGGTCGGCCCTTGAGCATGTGCGGCGAAACAGGATTGAACAGACGAAAGTGCGGCACGGTGAAGCCGGGAGGAAACCGCGGACCGCTCATGCCCATGCACTCAGGAAGGCGTCGAGCAACTGCGGCAGTTCCGGGCTGTAGCCGCCCTCGAGCACACCCGCCACGGGGAAATCCACGTGATGCAGCCAGCGGCCCAGTTCGGCAAAGTCCTCCACCTCGAGGGTCATGGTGGCGATAGGATCGCGCACATAGGCGTCGAACCCGGCGGACACGAGCACGAGATCAGGTTTATAACCCACGATGGCATCCCATGAGCGGGCGAGTTCCGCGAGGTGCTCGGCACGCGGAGTGTGCGGAGCGATGGGATAGTTGCGACAGTTGGCGGTGTTGCGCGTGCCCGTGCCGGGGTAGCCGGGAAACTGGTGAATCGAGCAGAAGAGAAAACCCTCGCGGCCATCGAGGATGGACTCAGTGCCATTGCCGTGGTGGGCGTCGAAATCCCACACGGCCACGCGCGAGGCGCCGCGGACGCGGGCGGCCACGGCGGCCAGCGCGATCTGGTTGAGATAACAGAACCCCATGGCCTGGCCGGCGGTGGCGTGATGACCCGGCGGGCGCATGAGCGCGAAGGCCTTCTCATGCTGCACGAGCGCGAGATTCATGGCGGCGAGCGCGGCGCCGACGGAACGGCGCGCATGGTCGTAAATGCCTTCGAAGTACGGCGTATCGTCGTCGAAATCAGGAGGACCCTGCAGACGCGCAAGGTGGGCGGGCGTGTGCACGGCCAGCAGCATGTCCTCGGTGGCGATGGCCGGGAGGCGCCACTCCCATTCGGGATGGGCGGCGCGCAGATGGTCGACGCTCTTGGTGGCACGCGGCGGCTGTTCCGGACGCATCGAGGAGCCGTAGTCGGCACATTGAGGGTCGTGCAAAATGATCATCAAAACACTGGTTTAGGAACACCGGCGGCGTCCGGGTTTATCAGTCCAACTCCGCAAGGGTTGATTTTAGCAATGCCGGATTATCGGAAAGGATGGCATCGACGCCCCAGGAGGCGAGACGGAGCATGGCGCGGGTATCATTCACAGTCCAGCACCACACGCACAGGCCGCAACGATGCAAAGCGGTGACAAACGCCGGCGAACGAATGGCCCGGTGGTCAATGCTCACCCCCACGGCGCCGAGCGCGGCGAGGACCGGCACGAGGGTTTTAGCCTGGCCGCGTTCCCCACCCCCGCTAATCAGCATGCGCGGGATGCGCGGCGCGAGCCGGCGCGAGGCGGCGACAAGCGCCGCATCAAACGAGGCGAGCACGACGCCGGTGTCGGCCCGGGCCCGGTGAAGAGCGCGTACGACCGGGGCGACCGCCACGCCGCGCTTGATCTCGATCTGCACAACGGCGCGCCGGCGGGCGAGCGCGAGCACCTCGGCCAGCGTGGGGATGGGTTCACCTTGAATACGAACCTCGCGCAGTTCACGAAAAAGGAGCCGCGCCAGGCGTCCGCGCCGGCCGGCGAGACGGGTCAGGGTGGAGTCATGGAAGACCACCGCCTCGCCGTCGCGCGTCACCCGGACATCGAGTTCGATACCGTCGGCGCCCAGCGCCAGTGCGCGACGAAAGGCGGCGAGCGTGTTCTCCGGGGCCTCGGCAGAGGCGCCGCGATGGGCGATGATCAGGAGCCGGGAATTTGTTAATTGCGATTGCCTGTCGCTCATTGCTTATTGCCTTCCAAGTCGGCCCGCAGGGCCGGAACGATAAGAAACAACCGACAACCAATAGGCAACATGCAGGTCGTGGTGCTTTGTTCGGGCGGCATGGATTCGGTGACGGCGCTCCACTGGGCGCGCCGGCATCATGAGATCGCGGCCGTGCTGAGCTTCGATTACGGCGCAAAGCACAATCATCGCGAAATTCCCTTCGCCGCCGAACACGCGCGCGCCCTCGGGGTGCCTCACCAGGTGATCGCGTTCGACTTTGTGAACCGGTTCTTCGCCTCCTCACTGCTCCGGTCGGGGGGCGAGATTCCCGACGGGCATTACGAGGCGGCAACCATGAAGCAGACGGTGGTGCCATTCCGCAACGGCATCCTGCTCGCGATCACCACCGGTTTCGCCGAAAGCCGGGGCGCGGAGGGGCTCGTCATTGCGGCGCATGGCGGCGACCACGCGATCTACCCCGACTGTCGCGAGGACTTCATGCGAGCGATGGGCGAAGCAATGCGCCAGGGCACCTACACAGGCATGGTGCTGCTGCGCCCGTTCATCGGGCTGAACAAGGCACAGATCGCCGCCGAAGGCGCGCGGCTCGGCGTGGATTACGCGCGCACCTGGTCGTGCTACAAAGGTGGCGAAATTCATTGCGGCCGGTGCGGCACGTGCGTGGAGCGCCGCGAAGCGTTCCTCGTCGCCGGCCTCCCCGACCCCACCGTCTACGCCGCGACCGACCCGCTGCCGCCGAAACCGCCGAAAATTTAATCCGGAATCGCCCGCGAATCACGGATGAAGATGAGAACCATCCGGGTTCATCCGTGAAACCCGTGGGCTAAACCCGATGCTGATTGCCGAGATATTTTACTCGCTGCAGGGCGAGGGTGAACTGGCGGGCGTGCCGTCGGTCTTTGTGCGCACGTCGGGGTGCAACCTGCGTTGCGCCTGGTGCGACACACCCTATGCGTCATGGCAACCCGAGGGCACTCCGCGGACGGTCGACGACATCGTGGCCGAGGTCATCAAGCACCCCGCGCAGCACGTCGTGCTCACCGGCGGCGAACCGATGGTGGCGCCGGCGATCGGGGATCTGGCGGGCGAACTCAAACTGCTGGGCCGCCATGTCACCATCGAGACCGCCGCCACCGTCGCCCCCGGCGGCATTGCCTGCGATCTCGCCTCGCTGTCGCCCAAGCTGCTCAACTCGGCGCCCGATCCGCTGACGCACGCGGCATGGCGTCGGAAACACGAGGCGCTGCGCTGGCAGCCCGGGATCGTGCGCGCGTGGCTCGACGCCTATCCGTGGCAGTTGAAGTTTGTCGTCGCACAGCCGGCCGACGTGGAGGAGATCGAGAGCATGCTGCGGCAGTTGCAGCGCGACGTGCCAAGACACAAGGTGCTGCTGATGCCGGAAGGCACGACCGCCGTGATGCTGCGAGAACGCGCGTCATGGTTGAGTGAACTGTGCAAACGCCACGGTTTCCGTTACGCTCCGCGGTTGCAAATAGAGCTCTATGGAAACAAACGCGGCACCTGAGTCTGATCCACCCGCCGGCGCGGTCCCGGTTCCGCGCAAGCTCTCCGAGGAACTGGCAGACCTGCGGGCCCGCTTCGCCGAACAACCGGTGATGCTGCAGGAGGTCATCCTCGTGCTGCGCGGCCGCGCCTATCTCCTGCTGCTGATCCTGCTCGCCCTGCCGTTCTGCACACCAATCCCCCTGCCGGGGTTGTCCACCCCCCTCGGACTGGGCATTGCGCTGATTTCGCTGCGGCTGGCGCTGGGCCAGCGTCCCTGGCTGCCGGAGAAACTCCTGCGCCGGAAGCTGCCGGCCGGATTTTTCTCTAGGGTTTTCGCGGCGGCGGCGGGAATCATCCGCTTGTTCGAGAAATTCCTGCGTCCGCGCGCGACGCTGCTGGCCGACGTCGGGCTGCTGCGACAGGTGCA
>CAJAKX010000228.1 GCA_903940425.1 uncultured Opitutia bacterium
GGATCGGCGTGCGCGAGAAGGCCGAGGCCTACGTGTTCACGCTGCAGCAATGGCATCTCACCGCGAGGCTCGAACCGGATGAAAAGAATTGAGGTCAAGCTCAGCCTGCCGGTCGTCGCGCCACTGCTCGATCTGATCAAGGCGGCCGTCGGCGACCTCGACGACCGGCTCGCCGCCCCGCAGCACCTGCAGGACCTCGATGAGGAGCTGCGCACCGCGTGGCAGACCGATCTGCTGGGCAGCCAGAACGACGACTGCCGGCGGTTCCTGGCGCTGTTCGACCGGGAGTTTTTTGTGAGCGGCACCGTCGGCTTCGACGAGGCCAATGCCGAGTCGGTCCTGCGCGCCTGCGCCGCCATCCGCCTGCGGTTGCGCGAGCGGGAGTTGAAGAACCTTCCCGACGAGGTGATCGAGGGTGCCGGCGCGGATGTTACTCAGTTGAGTGCCGCGGATGCCAAGGCGTTCATGGGTTATGTCTTCCTCGCCACGCTGCAGGAGCTGATCATCCAGCATCTCGACTCGGCGATCCTCGACGGCTAAAGCTGTCACTCATGACGGGCCGGAATAAATCCCGGCCTGCCGTTCAATCCCATGTCCCGGCTCCGAATCCAGTGCAGCTATTGCGGATTGCCCTTCACGGTGCGGCAGGTGGAGGCGGGCCGCGCCTGCTACTGCTGCTCGGGCTGCGCGCTGGCCAGCCGCCTGCCGCCGGTGGGCGAAGGCGGGCAGTTTCCGGTGACACCGGCCCTGATCGCGGCGCTCGGGGTGGGTTTCGCGTTTTTCAACGAGGTACTGTTCTGGACGCTGGCGCTGGCTCTGGTCCACGACAACCGGGCGGAGCTGGCGCTGTTGTTCGCCCGCGTCTCAGCCGGCCTGGGCGTGCTGGTCTGGGCGGCGGCGGTCGCGGGCATCTGGCGAGCGCCGGTCCGCCGCTGGACCGACGCGGTAGTGGCGCTGGCCACGCTGGGGGGCATCGTGGCCGCGGTGCAGCCGCAGCTCTCGGCGGGGTGCGTGGTGGCGGCCGATGCGGCGCTGGGGCTCTGGCTGGCGCGCGGCTGGTGCAAGCAAAAATTCATCCGGAAAAAGTCGCTTACAGTTTGACCGGACGCGCCGCCCTTCTAGGGTGGAGGCCAACACCCTGCAGTGTTCGAGGTGCGTTCAAGAACCGCTCTTTGCCTTTGATAACTTCCGGGAGCCAAACCAACGGTGGCGGCTGCTAGGCCGTAAATCGGAAAGCAAAAACCACCCGGCGGCGCCCACCTGAACATAAAAAGGAATTAGAGCCTTTGAGCACACGGCACAGGCGGGGTGTTGCTTTTTCATCGCCTGCGCATTCGTTTCACCCGGCCGGGGCAGGAATTCCCGGACACCGCCATGAATCCGCTCGAATCCAACCTCCTCCATCTGCTCCATGTCGCGGGTGCCCTCGTGCTCATGGGTTATACCTTCCACGCCTTCGCCGCGCCGCCGGAGACTCGCCGGAAGGTGCTGATCTGGTCGGGCGGAGCCAGCCTGGTGATGCTGCTGACGGGTCTGCGCCTGTGGCAGACGGTCTACGGATTTGCGCCGGCCGGCTGGCTGGTCGTGAAGATGGTCTGCTGGCTCGGCCTTTCCGCGCTGGCGGGGATCGCTTATCGCCGGCGTGAGCTGGCGGGGGTGCTCGCCTGGGTGGCCATGGTTCTGGCCGTGACGGCCTTGGCCATGGTCTATGTGAAGCCGTTCTGACGTCGATGCACCGGCTCCATCCGCGCCGAAAGACCGGCGGGGAGGCCGGGCGCAGCGTAAAATTGCGTGCGCGGCGGAGGCTTTTTGTGGTTTAATCCGGTCCCACACCATTGAGCAGAAACGGATCGACCGCCCGCATCGCCGCGCATGACTGACCAACCGAACATTTCCTCCGCTGGTGAACTCTGTGGGGTCTGGGTCGATGACGCCGGCCGGGCGCACCTCGCCCTCGCCACCGCGGACGGCGGGCGGAAGGAGCAGGTGGAGACTTTCCGGCCGTTTGCCTGGCTGGGTGACGCGGCCATGGTGGGCGGCGTGGCGGGCGTGGAGGTGGAAGCCTTGAAAGGCGAGGGCGCCTTCCGCTGGCTGGCGCATGCGCCGGAGCGCGCCGCCTTTGAGGAGTTCGTCCGGGAGGTGCCCGACGGCGCGGTGGTCGACTGGATCCGTCCCCTGGAAA
>CAJAKX010000229.1 GCA_903940425.1 uncultured Opitutia bacterium
GAGGCCGAGCCGGTCGAACAGGAGGCGGAACGGCAGTACTTTGTGCTCGACCAGCCGGTTTCCGTGACGCGCGGCGGCTCCTCGATCATCGCGCTGCCGTCCGACAGCCTGAAGATTTCCTGCACCTCGGCCGACGACCGCGGCATCCATACGCAACACCTCTCGCTCACGATCGATCCCGACACCTACATCACGCAGGTGGCCGCCGCGCGCACCTTCACGATCTACGAGGACATCGAGGAACTCATCAAGCTGGGCAAGATCAAGGGCGGCAGTCTGGACAACGCCATTGTCATCAAGGGCGACAAGATCATCTCGAAGGACCCGCTGCGCTTCAAGGACGAGTTCGTCCGCCACAAGATCCTCGACATCATCGGCGACCTGGTGCTGCTCGGCCTGCCGCTCAAGGCGCACATCATCGCCACGCGGCCGGGCCACGCCATCAATGCCGAGCTCACCAAGGCGCTTTACGCGCGGATGGAGGAAATCAAGGACGGGGCCAGGAAGAAACCCGCCGCGCGCCCCAAGCAGGTGCTCGCCACCGAGACCTCCCTCGACATCCGCCGCCTCCTGGACATGCTGCCGCACCGTTATCCGTTTGTCATGCTCGACCGCGTGGTGGAATTCGTGAGCGCGGACGAGCTCGTGGCGATCAAGAATGTCACGTACAACGAACCCTATTTTAGCGGGCATTATCCGGGGAACCCCGTCATGCCCGGTGTGCTCCAGGTCGAGGCCATGGCGCAGGCCGCCGGCGTCCTTCTGCTGCGGCGCGGCTCCGGCGAGGGCAAGGTCGCGCTCCTGATGAGCGCCGACAAGGTGAAGTTCCGCAAGGCCGTGCGCCCGGGCGACCAGGTGGTCCTCAACGCCAAGCTGACCCGGACGCGCGGCAACAAGATCGCCACGGCCGAGGTCACATGCAGCGTCGACGGTCTGGTGGTTTCATCAGCCGAGCTGATGTTCAGCCTGGTCGAGGAGGGGCTGCTGGAGTAGGGCGGCGGCAGAACGGAACCGGTCTCCCCTCCCGTCATGCGAGAAGCAAAGCGACCACCGGGCGAAGCACCAGCCGCCAACTAATCCAGCCGGACCGCCCCGGCCGGCGGCCTCGCGCCGACAGCCTGTCCCCCACCGAGTTCATGGCCTCCCAAATCCATCCCACCGCGATCATCGAGCCGAAGGTCCAAGTGGGCGCCGACGTCACGATCGGCGCCTACGCCTATGTCGGAGGCACGGCCGTCATTGGCGACGGCACGGTCATCCACCATCACGGCACGGTCGAGGGCAACACCATCCTCGGCCGGCAGTGCGAGGTGTTCCCCTACGCCGCCATCGGCACGAAGACGCACGATTTGAAATTCAAGGGCGGCAATCCCGGGGTGCGCATCGGCGACCGCAACGTGTTTCGCGAGTACGTGACCGTGCACTTTGCCACCAAGGACGGCGCGTTCACCGTGCTCGGCGACGACAACGTCATCCTCGCGTACAGCCACATCGCCCACGACTGCGTCATCGGCAATCGCCTCGTGATGAGCAGCCAGTCCGCGCTGGCCGGGCACGTCGTCATCGAGGATCACGTGAACATCGGCTGGGGCGCCGGCGTGCACCAGTTCTGCCGCGTGGGCGCACATGCCATGGTGGGCGCGCTGTCGAAGGTGGTGCAGGATGTCCCGCCCTTCCTCATTGCGGACGGCAACCCGGCGGTCATCCGTTCGATCAACAAGGTGGGGCTCGAGCGCA
>CAJAKX010000230.1 GCA_903940425.1 uncultured Opitutia bacterium
CTGGTTGTCGGCCGGTTCGAGTGCGAGGATGCCACGCCATTTGCCCCCCGCGGTCTGTTCATTGAAAACGTGCGTTGCCTCTTTCAGCCGGGCGTCGGCCGCCTCGGCCTGCCGGGCGAGCTCCGGCGCATCGGCACGGCCGGCGGTGGTGTGGAGAGCCGAAAGCTCGCCGGAGAAATAGCGTTCATTGGCCAGGGCGGAGCCGCGCACCGGATACGCCACCAGTTCAAAGAAGGCGTCTTTGGCGGCGTCCGGTATCGTCGCACCGAGGCGGTCCACCCGCGCGCACAGCTGCGCAAAGGCTTCGAGCCGCTGCCGCGTCTCCTCCGCCGTGAACGGGCTCGGGCGCGGCGACTCGTTCGGCGGCCACCACTGCAGATGCTCCGGCTTCCGCTGGAAGTTGAGCCGGTAGTATTGGTCCATGACCCCGGCGATTTCCTGCGCGTGTTCCGCGCCAAACTCGCGCGCAGCCCATTCAGCCAGAAAACCGGACAGATTCCCGCGGCGCCAGCGGTGGATGTCCCACGCCATCTGCAGGAAAAATTCCGTGCTGATCTCGGCCGGCTTGAGGTCGCCGACGTTGGCGATCCAGATCGTGCGCGCGCCGTAATCGTAGGCCTTGGACATTTCCTCCCAGACCAGCGCCGGGGGCGTGGTGCAGAGCCAGAGGTAGGACAGCGGGCTGCCGAGATAGGACAGATGGTAGTACACGCCCGAGCCGCCCCGCCGCTGCTGCTCCTCCGCCGTGGGAAAATGGCGGATGTAGCCGAAGTTATCGTCGGGCCAGACGAGGGTGACGTCATCCGGCACCGGGAGCCCGGCGCGGTAAATGTCGAGCACCTCCTTGTAGGGGGTGAACGCTTGGGGAACCTGCGTCACGTCGGGATTCACGTGTTTCGCGAGCAGCGCCCGCTGGTCGGCAAAGATCTGTTCCAGCGCGCGGATCCGCTCGGCGTTGGTCGTCGGACCCTGCATGGCGGAGTCGTGGATGCCGCGCATGCCGAGGGTGTAGATGTTTTCGAAGGGGCCGTTCTCCTGCACGCGCTGCTCCCAGTAGGCGCGCACGCCCTCGCGATTCGTCACATAGTTGTAGTCTTCAGGCGGGGCGGTCCACTCGGTGACGTTGTCGCGCAGCATCGGCTCCGCGTGCGACGAGCCCATGACGATCGCATACTCGTCGGCGAGCTGCTTGTTCTGCGGATAAAGATTGAACGCCCTGGTGCAGGCGTGCATGGCCGGCCAGAGGGTGTTCGCCTTCAGCCGCAGCAGCAGTTCGAAGATGCGCGCATAGGTCTTGGGTCCGATGTCGCCCAGCGCCGGATCGAACGTCTTCGCCGCCCACGGCTGCAGGCCCCAGTCCTCGTCGTTCAGAAAAATGCCTCGGTATTTCACCGACGGCGGGCCCTGCCGGTATGCGCCCGCCCGGATCGCCAGCGCGGGACGCCTGGTCACCGGCACATCCGCCCACCAGTACCACGGCGAGACGCCGATCGACGCCGATACCTCGTAAATGCCGTAGATCGTGCCGCGGCGGTCGCTGCCGGCGATGACGAGGGCCTGGTCCACTCCCGGCGCCGGCTGGCGGACGACCTGCACCACGAAACTCTCCCAGGCCCCGCGCACGCCACGGATCTCGAGCTTCCCCGACGCCGCCAGCCCATCGATGAGTTTGCTCTGCCCCAGCATCCCGATGAGCACGACCGGGCCATGCAGGGCCGCGGGGTCCTGGCTCACCAGCGGCCGGACGCCGGTGACGCGCTCGACATCCGCGGCCAGATCTCCCGCCGCCCGCAGGATCGATTTGTCGGTCCCGGACTCAAGCCAGATGACCGCGGACCGCCCCTCCGCCGCCAGCACGAAGTCGGCGGGGCCGGGTGATTCGGTCAGCAGGGAGTCGGCCCGGAGAGAAGTGCCGCCCAACGCGGACGCGAGGATCGCCAAGCCAGTCAGAAGCGAGAAAGAGACGGAACAGCGAGGAACGAGTCTCATGTGAAAGCTTTCCCTCTACGATCGCCTAAGACTCGAAGAACCGCGGGCCTGGCGGCCGGGCCCCGGCTTCGGCGAATCCGGTCACTCGACGGTGACGGACTTGGCGAGATTGCGCGGCTTATCGACATCGCGGCCGAGTTCCGCGGCGATGTAATAGCTGAGGAGCTGCACCGGCACGGCGGCGACGATTGGCAGCACGGCCTCGTGGCAGTCGGGGATGGTGATGATTTCGTCGGCCAGGCCGGGCGGGAACTCGCAACCCTC
>CAJAKX010000231.1 GCA_903940425.1 uncultured Opitutia bacterium
ACTGCACGAGCAATCGGGCGAGGTGAGCGCGCATCACCCAGCCGCCGGAAAAGACGCGGGCGGGGCGATCATGGTCGCCTTCGCGGAAGCCGAGGCCGGCGAGAATCTGCTTGGCGCGGGGTTCAAGCGTGTAGTCCTCGTGCGGTTCAACCCCGGGTTGCTGTTTCGGGATCTTCGCGGGCGCGGCGACATGGCCCATGGCGATCTGCAGGATGGTCTCGTCGCCCGCCGGCGCGGTTTCCTGCGCCAGATGGCCGACGGTGCTGCCGCGCTGCCAAGTGAGCGTGCCCTCGTCGGCGGAATCCTCGCCTAGGATGATGCGGAAGAGGGTCGTCTTGCCCGTGCCGTTCGCGCCGACGAGCCCGAAGCGGTCGCCCCGCAGGATCGTAAAGGCCACTTCCGCGAACAGCGTCCGCGTTCCGAAGCGTTTGGCGATGCCAGCAAGCGTGAGCATGGGTGGAGACGGGAAAGCAAGAAGATGGAATGCGTCTGCGTCGAGACCGGGAAGCTGACCGATCGGCCGCTGCGGCGGGCCAGACGGGACCGCGCAGGCTGGAAGAACGGAAAGAGGAGGATCTACTTGGGCGGAAACTCTTCCACCATCGCTTTCTCCTCTTTCAGCTCGCTCTCGGTGGCTGTGAGCCTGGCGCGACTGAATTCGTTGACCGGCACGCCCGGAAGCACGGACCACTTCCGGCCGTCGCTGCGGACCGGGAAGGAGTAGATGAGGCCCGGCTCGATCCCGTAGGAACCCTCGGAGCAGACCGCGACGCTGAAGCAATCACCGGCGGCCGTGGGGGTGGTGAGTGCGCGCACCGTATCGATGACGGCGCTGGCGGCGGAGGCGGCCGAGCTCGCCCCGCGAGCCTCGATGATGGACGCGCCGCGCTTTTGGATGGCCGGGATGAAGGTGTCCTTGAACCACGCCTCGTCCGGGATGATCTCCAGCGCCGGCCGGCCGCCGATCCGGGCATTATAGAAATCCGGGTACATTGTGGTGCTATGGTTGCCCCAGATCGCCATGTTGGTGACGCGGGTGACGTCGATGCCCGCCTTTTTCGCCAGCTGCCTCCGGGCGCGGTTCTGGTCGAGCATGGTCATCGCGAACCAGCGGTCGGCCGGGACAGCCCGGGCGTGGTTCATCGCGATGAGACAATTGGTGTTGCAAGGGTTGCCGACGACCAGCACGCGAACATCGGCGGCGGCGTTTCTGGCAATGGCCTGACCTTGGTTGGTGAAAATCCGGCCGTTGATGCCGAGGAGGTCTTTGCGCTCCATGCCGGCCTTGCGCGGAACGGAGCCGACGAGCAGGGCCCAGTTGACGCCCTTGAAGCCTTCGTCAAGCGAGGCGGTCGGGACAACACCTTGGAGGAGTGGAAACGCGCAATCATCGAGCTCCATGACGACGCCGTTGAGCGCCTTGAGGGCGGGCTCGATCTCCAGCAGGTGGAGGATGACCGGCTGCTCAGGGCCGAACATCGAGCCGGAGGCGATCCGGAACAGGAGCGAGTAGCCGATCTGACCAGCGGCGCCAGTGACTGCAACACGAATGGGAGACTTCATGGACGGCGGGTGTTTTAGCAATCAGCGGACCTGGTTAAATCGGAATCGCGTGGAGCAATGCGGAATTAACGCAGTAAATGGCCGGGATTAATCAATGAGGGAACCGGGACCGGTCCGCCGGCCGGGCCGGATGTTGAACGATCAGGAGTGGAACCGCGGACCCAGGGCGGCATGCACCTCGCGGATGGCCGCCTCGGTGGTCGACCAGTCGATGCAAGGATCGGTGATGGAAACACCATAGCGGAGCTGCTCGCGGGGTTGGGGAAAGGGCTGGTTGCCGGCGCCGAGATTGCTCTCGATCATCGCGCCCATGATGGAGGTGTTGCCAGCGGTGATCTGCGCGAGGACGTCGCGGAGCACCGCCGGTTGGCGCTCCGGCTGCTTGGCGGAGTTGTCGTGGCTGCAATCAACCAGGATGGCCTTGGACAGGCCAGCCGCCTCGAGGAGACGTTCGGTTTCGTGGATGTGAGGAGGGCCGTAATTGGGTCCCGAGGAGCCGCCGCGGAGGACGATATGGCAGTTGGGATTACCGCGCGTGACGATGGCGGAAGCGGCGCCGTCGAGATTGATGCCAAAGAAAGTCTGGGGCTGCGAAGCGGCCCGAATGGCGTTGATGGCGGTCTGCAGGTTGCCGTCGGTGCCGTTCTTAAAGCCGAGCGGCATGGAAAGGCCGGAAGCCATCTGGCGGTGGGTCTGCGATTCGGTGGTGCGCGCGCCAATGGCGCACCAGCAGACCAGGTCGGCGATGTATTGCGGCGTGATGGGATCGAGCAACTCCGTCGCCGTGGGCAGGCCGAAATCAAGCACGTCGCGCAGGAAGGTGCGGGCGAGGCGAAGACCCTCGGCGATGTCATGCGAGCCGTCGAGGCGTGGATCCATGATGAGGCCCTTCCAGCCGACGGTGGTGCGCGGTTTCTCAAAATAGACGCGCATGGCAATCAGCACACGATCAGAAACCTCGCGGGCGAGGCTGGCGAGACGGCGGCCGTAATCGCGGCCGGCGGCGAGGTCGTGGATGGAGCAGGGTCCGACGATCAGGAACAGGCGGTGGTCGTCACCAAAGATAATGTTGTGAATCTCCCGCCGGGCACGGGTGATGAACTCAGCCTGGGCCGCGGTCTTCGGCAGGGCGCGCAGGAGTTGATGCGGGCTCGGCAGGACGCGGGTCTCGACGACATTGAGATCAGAAGTTCTTTGCACGGAAGGGGCAAATTGCTGGCGGGCGCGTCGACAATCAAGCCCGCGATTCAATGGCCGGCGATTTCCGAGGAGGAGGGGAAGGACGTGTTCCTCCGGGGCAAAAAGAAAGCGGGCCGGCTACCCCTAACCGGCCCGCTATTGCTTTCTTAGTTACCCCAAAACTCCCGCTAGGCGGGAGAAGTGTGGAAAGTTGATGTCGCGCACAAGAAGCAGCATGAGCAGCTGTTCGTCAAATAAAACTTGGGAGTTTAAGGTTAAATCCATTTTAACCCATTATTTTGAAATAAGATACGGATTTAGCTTTACCGTAAGAATTCGTGGGATATTTCCAAATGTCCGGGAAGGTTGCGCTGCCTGAGGCTGCCGGGAAAATTAAACGGCAATCCGGCAGTTCAACCGACCGTAGAAACTCACACGCCTGCTCACCCCCCGAGACTCGCACCCTTGTTACTCCCATCTTCCAGTATAAAGGAGCAAGTTGTCGAGCGTTTCACCAAGTTGTATGGGCATGCACCGGAGATTGTCGCCCGGGCGCCCGGACGCATTGAGTTCATCGGCAACCACACGGACTACAACGGAGGCACCGTGCTCGGTGCCGCCATCAACCATGGGGTGTGGGTGGCCGCCAGAAAGACGGCGGACGGCGAACTACACCTCGCCACGGCTTTGCAGCGCGGCATCGTGACCGTCCCGGCGCGCGATCCACGCAAGCAGAGCGGCGCGCAGCACTGGGCGAATTACCCGCTGGGCGTGTGGGTGAGTTTACCGAAATTTGGCCTCCGGCAGCCCGAGGGGTTCGAATACCTGGCGGTGTCGGACCTGCCGGTGGGCGCGGGCCTGAGCAGCAGCGCCGCGATCGAGCTGGCCTCAGCGCTGGCTTACCTGGCGCTGACCCGCGAGCAGCCCTCACGGGAAACAGTGGTGAAGCTCGGCCGGTATGCGGAAAACAATTTCGTCGGCGTGCCCTGTGGCATTCTGGATCAGGGCGTGTCGGCTTTCGGAAGAAAGGATCACCTCGTGTTCATCGACTGCCGCGGCCCGCGCTTTGAGACGGTCCCGCTGCCGGCCGGGGCGCACTTCTGGATTTTCAACACGCAGACGAAGCATGCCCTCGTCGACGGCCTCTACGCCACGCGCCATCGCGAATGCCTGGACGCGGCCCAAGCCCTCGGCGTGTACCAGCTCGTCGATGTGACCCCGGCGCAGCTCGAACAAGGCAAGGCCCGACTGTCCGAGGTGGGCTACCGCCGCGCCAAACACGTCGTGGAGGAGATTGACCGCGTGGCCCGCGTGCGCGCGGCGCTGGCCGGCGGCGACCTCGCCGAGGTCGGCCGGCTGCTCACCGCGTCGCACCGCAGTTCGCAGACGCAGTTTGAGAACAGCACGACGGAGCTCGACCTGCTCGTCGACACGCTCGCGGTCACGCCGCACGTCTACGGCGCGCGGCTCACGGGCGGCGGCTTTGGCGGCGCGGTGATGGCGTTGACCGACGCGAAGTTTTCCTCGAGACAGGCGGCGCAGGTGGCCAAGGTTTACGCACGCAAATTCGGTTCCAACCCCGACGTGTTGCATTGCGAGACTGGCGACGGTGCCGCGGTGATCACCGCCTGAGCATCCGGAAGTTCCGGCGGCAGCCATCGGAGCGCCGGGCCCGGCGGGCTGGAGAGATTCCTTCTCGCCAACCCCGGCGGGGTGGGCTAGGCACGCGGGCGTTTCGCGCGTTTTCCAGCAACGCCGCTCAATCAATGCTATCTTAACCTGCGCATGAGTTCGCCGCCTGCTTCCGCCCCTGAGGCCAGTCCATCCCCCGCTCCCGAAAACTCCGTTGACACGATTGCGATCGCCAACGATCCGGCCCGTTCCGAGGCCGACTGGTATCAGCACGTCTATCAGGGTGACACCATGCCGCAGCTGACGCTGCGGGCCGTTCTCATGGGCGCCGTCCTGGGCATGCTGATGAGCGCCGCCAATCTCTACACGACGCTGAAAATCGGCTGGTCCTTTGGCGTGGCCATCACCTCCTGCGTCCTCTCCTACGTCATCTGGAACGCCCTCCGCCTTCTTTCCGGCGGGCGGCTCTCCGAGATGTCCTTGCTGGAGAATAACTGCATGCAGTCCACGGCTTCAGCCGCCGGTTACTCGACCGGCGCCACCATTGCCACGGCCTTCGGTGCGCTCCTCCTGCTCGAGGGTCATCATCAGCCCGTGTGGATCGTCGCCATCTTCACCCTCTTCTCCGGCGCGCTCGGCGTGTTTCTCGCCGTGCCGATGAAGCGGCAGATGATCAACCAGGAAAAACTGCCCTTTCCCTCGGGCCTGGCGGCGGCCACCACCCTCAAGAGTCTTTACAGCAAGGGCGCCGAGGCCATCCGCAAAGCGTATGTGCTCATCGGCGGGCTGGTGGCCGGACTCGTCGTCGGCATTCTCAACACCGCCGAGGGCACCCTTGGAATCCTCGACAAGTTTTTTCATAAGACGAGGCTGCACCTGCCCGAGCTGGTTCCCGCCGCCGGTTATGCCACCGTCAACGGCCGCTCGCTCATCGGCTTCGGGTTCGAGCCCAGCGTGCTGCTCATCGGCGCCGGGATGATCGTGGGTCTGCGCGTCTGTCTTTCGATGCTGGCCGGTTCGCTGCTCCTTTATCTCTGGGTAGGCCCGGCGCTCATTGCGATGGACGCCGCCCATCTGGGGGAGACGGCCTACAAAATTTCCATTCCGCTCGTCGGCGGAGGCACGATCTACCACCTGCCGCGCTGGGCGCTGTGGGGCGGCACCGCCACCATGGTGTTCTCGAGCCTGGCGGCACTGGCGTTGCAGTGGCGGACCATCGCGAATTCTTTCAGCCTCCTTCGGCGCGGCAAAAATGCCGCCGCCCCGTCGGTGCTCGATCAGCGCATGGCCGCCATCGAAGTGCCGCTCAGCTGGCTCGTCGCAGGGCTCATACCGATCACGATCGGCCTGCTCGCCATCCAGTATGTCGCCTTTCACATCAGCCTCTGGCTGGGGCTCATTGCCGTGGGCATGGCCTTCGTGCTGAGTCTGGTGGCCTCCCGGGCCACGGGCGAGACCGACACCACGCCAATTGGCGCCATGGGCAAGGTCATGCAGCTGCTCTTCGCCATTCTCTCGCCACCGGCCGCCTCGAGCGTGCACGTCTCGCTGGAGCACAACCTCATGGCGGCCGCCACCGGCGCCAACTCGGCCTCCTCCAGCGCCGATCTGCTAACGGACTTGAAAAGCGGCTACCTGCTCGGCGCCAACCCGCGCAAGCAATTTCTCGCCCAGTTCATCGGCATCTTTTTCGGCACGCTGGCCGTCGTCCCCGCTTGGTACCTCATGGTGCCCACCAAGGAGAAACTTGAGGCCTTCAACCCGCCCGCCACCAATATGTGGAGGGCCGTGGCCGAGTTGCTCGCCGGCGGCGGGCTCGACCAGCTTCCCTCCAGTGCCAAGATGGCCATCGTCATCGGCGCATTGGTTGGGGTGAGCCTGCCCTTGCTTAGTAGATTACGGCCGCAGGCCGCGCCCTACCTGCCCTCGGCCATGGGCCTGGGGCTTTCCTGGGTCATGGTCTACAGCAACTGTCAGGCTTTCGCCATCGGGGCGGTGGTCTCATGGCTTTGGACCAAGATGCACGCCCGCACGGCCGATGCCTACAACGTGCCGCTCGCCTCCGGCTTCATCGCCGGCGAGTCGCTCATCAAGGCCGTCATCGCCATGATCGCCACCGCGGTCGGACTGTGGGCGGCGCGGTCATAGCCGGCTGGTTTTCCGGAAGCGGCGCGGAGGTCCTCCGCTGTTTTCCTTGGA
>CAJAKX010000232.1 GCA_903940425.1 uncultured Opitutia bacterium
ATGGCGGGCAGGAAATCGCCGGCCGCGGCAAGTGGCAGGAGGGCCAGCATCGCGGTCAACGCGGCGAGCCGGGCCGGGGTGGGAAAAAACGGGTGCATGCAGTGAGGCCGTTGGGTGTTCGTGACCGTGCGGTAAAGCGGCCGATTTTTCAACCCCGGAGCAGACCACGACACATCGTGTAATGCGGCGCGGCCGCGGCCGCCACGCCGCCGAGCGGCAGCCTGCGTCCCGGGGCGCGCATCCCCGGCTCCGGCCGCACCTTCACGCTCACCGTGAGCCACGGACTGCCCTGAGCCGCATCGAAGGGCTTTTACCTTGAGCGGCGTCGAAAGGCCGGCCCCGAGGCCTCACCGCCCGCCGTCCGACATCCAACTTCTCTGACGTCTGCCGAGGCTAGTTCGAGGTCAGGTGCCATTGTCTGCAGAGCGGGCAGAGGTAGGCTTTGCGCCGGCGTTCGACCCCGGCAACGAGCGCGGCGTCAAGGGCGTCGCCCTGGCTGCGAAACTTCCGCTTGCGCGTGCACATGCGCTTTTGCTCTTCCTGGGTCGGCTTCTTCATGGTTGTGATTGACGTGCGGCGGGCGAAGCGTGTCCCGGACCGCCGGTGGTCTGTCTATCGAGCCTCTCCGGCCGGCGCGTCGGATTCGATTTTTATCGTCTGTCCCCCGGCCTGGAGTGGAAGTCTGCGGCCATGCCAGAGGAAATAGCCGCTGAGTGCGGGAGGCAGCGTGATTTCCCCTTCGATTCCATTCCCGGTGCGGAGCAATGCGACGCGGATGTCCCCGGCGGGATGGGGTACCGTGCCTTGAACGCGCGTCAGGTAGCCGAGGTGGGGCTCGATCCTGACCGTATGAAAACCCGGCGTGGCCGGCTCGATGCCGCAGACGGTCGCGAGGAATTCATAGTTGGGTGAGGCGCTCCACGCATGACAATCGCTGCGGGTCGGATCCGGGCGTTCGGCGAACGTCGTCAATCCTTTGGCCAGCATCGCGTGCCAGGGTTGCAGCATCGAGACATACTGATCGCCCAGGCCGGCGGCCTTCATCGCCCGCAACAAATAGAACCGGAAATACTGCGTGCACTGGGTCAGTCCCTTTTCCGTATTGATCCGCGTGACGAGCGCCTTGGCCTCCTCCCCGGCCACACAGCCCGACAATACGGCCAGCACGTTGGCATGCTGACTGAACGCCTTCCGCTCGGGCGTGTCGGCGAACAGGCGCCTTGGTTCATCCCAGCAATGTTTCCTGGTCGCCGCCCGCAGGCCCTGCGCCAGGTCGCGGTAATGGGCCGCCATGGTCGGCCGGCCAAACGCGTCGAACAGCGCCGCCGCGTGATCCAGTGAACAAACCAATTGCAGGGTGACGATCGAAGATCCGCCCTCGGCCGCGCCGTCGGGCTGCCCGCCGAGGTGCTTGGCGTTGTCCCATGGCCATTCATCCGGCCAGTCGACAAAGCTCCAGTACGGCAGGCCGCCGAGCATTCCGGTCTTCGCGTCGATGTGCTGCTCGAACCAGTCGAGCACCGCCTCGATGCCCATCAGCCTCGCCTCGATGAATGCCCGGTCATCCCGGTGCATCCAGTAATCGTGCACCATGTCGATCCAGAAGAGCGAAAAGGTGGTGATAATCTGGGGCGTCGAGGCCGGGACCCGGCTTTGGGTCAGCCCCTCGGGAATCCGCGAGAGATCGTACAATTCGATGGCATTGCGCATCAGTCGGTCATCGCCCGCCACGTAGAGGGAGATAAGGCACTGGATGCGCGTGTCGCCCACGTACTGCATCTGCTCGTAGTAGGGGCAGTCGAAATAGGTCTCGTAGGCGCACAGGCGGGCGGTGCGCCAGCCCACCGTCCAAATGGCGGAGAGCCGGGCATCGTCGCAGGTGAAGGCGCCGCGCTCTTGGAACGGATAGCCGGTGAAGTTGCCCAGGAAATCGTGCACGATCAGCGGCTCGGCCGCCGTTTCGATCGTCATTTCAACATAGCGGTAGGTTCGGAACCAGAGGGTGGTGAACCACCGGTCGGCGCCGCCATCGGGAAGGAACACATCGCTGGCACCGACCATCTGGCGGCCGGCAATCTCGTTGCGGTTGCCTTTCTCGCCCTTCTCGTCGACGAGGGCTTCACTGTAGATCAAGCGGACCGAGCCGCCCTTCCCTCCGCTGAGATGGAGCTGCGGATAGGCGTTGGTTTCGAAAGACTGGTCGAACAGCACGACCGCCCTTGTATGGGCCGGAATCGTGAGTGGTGCCTGGCCGAGCAGAAACGCCGGATCGACGTCGATGCCCTGCGCGCTCCGGATGCTGGCGATCCGCTGCGCCCGCTCCTCCATGAGCGGGATATTCCGCGGAACCAGCCACCAAGTGACATCCGTCCCCACTCCGTAAGGAAACCCCACCGCGATCATCCGCGGCTGCTGCCACTGCGCATCGTCAAACCCCGGCTCCTGCCAGCCCCACGGATAAGCGCTGCCGTCGATCCGGTCGCCCGGGCCCACGACCATGAACTGGTCGATCGGCCGGGGGGCCGTCCCGGACGGAGCGTACGCTTCATCCTTGAGCACCTTCCAGCTGCCATCGGTGTTGAGCGCGCTTTCCGCCGGTGAGTCGCCGGCCACGATCAACCCGGTGCGCAGGCTGACCTGGGCAAACGGCTTCTGGAGGCCGAAATTCCAGACGACGACCGCCACCACGTTTTTCCCCGGCTGGAGCCATGGAGCAATATCCACGGTTTCGAAACGCCAGTGAAAAAGCTCCCCGCGGGCGGGTCCGAAACAGACGGAGGTGCCGTTCACAAACATCCGATAGCGGTTGTCCGCCGAGACATGGACGACGAAATGGGCGGGCTTTGCGTCCAGATTGAAGGACTTGCGGAAATGGAAGACCCCGTAGTCGTTTGGCGACGCCGTCGGGTGGGTGATCCACGAGGCGGGCCAGGCTTTTGTCAGCAGATCGGGATTGATCGGCGGAGCCGGATCATCCGCGCGGGAGCAAGGCATCGCCCCGCAGAGCAGGAGCAGGAAGAGGAGGCGCTTCATGGAGGCAGGGCGCGACGCTAGTCGATGCACGGGACTGGAGGCAATGGATTCCGCCCGCGTGGGTCCGCCCTCCAACAATCCATCCATGTCTGGAGGGCGGTGCGCCGTCACCGCCAATGTCTGCTTCCCTGGCCCGGACGGCGCCGGGCCCTCCACGCGGACGCGCCCAGACTGAATGGTTGTAGGGCCGCATTGCCGTGGCGCCCGCCGTCGACTGAGCCGGCTTACTTGGCCGGCACTGTCAGCACCAAGTCCAGCCGCTTAACCTCCTTCACCGGCCAGCGGGTGACGGTGAGGCCCTTGGCGGAGCGGTTGCTGACGGACACGCGAGTGAGGTCGAAGTCAAATTCGCGGATGCGCGCCCGGCTGCGGCCGTCGAGCGAGACGTGCAGCGATTTCGCCATATCTTTCTCGCTCGCGTTCACCTCGAGGTAGACGACCCGGGAGCCGGCCGTTTTCACCAGCGGGTAGAGTTTGTCGCGCGTCACGCCGCCGATCTGGAATTTCTTCGCGAAGGCCTTGCCGGTCGCCTTGTCCTGGTAGACCATGGTGTAGAAAGCCCGGTCGCCGTCCTTCGGCAGCACCGCGCAATGCAGGATGCCGGGGCCCATGAAAACCCGGTCGCCCACGCGGGCAACCTTCATCGAGCCGTCGGCCATGATGGCCAGCGCGTCGTCGAGGATGCTGCATTCGGCCACGAACTCGTGGTTGCGCCAGTTGAGGCCGATGAAGCCCTCCACGCGGTTGACGTAGAGCCGCTGGTTGGCCGACACGACCTCGGCGGCGCTGATCTGCTCGATCTCGTCGTACTCGGTGCGGCGCTTGCGGCCCTTGCCGTACTTCTCCTGCAACGACTCGAACCACTTGATGGCATAGGGCGTGAGGTTCTTGAGGTCGTGCTTCACCTCCTTGATGCCGGTCTCGATCTTCTGGAGGGCCTCGCCGGCCTGGAAGCGGTTGTAGGCGGAAATGCGTTTGATTTTGATCTCGGTGAGGCGGACGAGGTCGTCGTCGGTCACCGGCCGGCGGAGCTGTTTGCCGAAGGGCTTCAATCCCTCGCGAATCTCCGCCAGCACGCTCTCCCACGTCTTCGACTTCTCGATGCGGCGGTAGATGCGCTCCTCGATGAAAATGCGTTCGAGCGAATCCCAGTGCCATTGCTGTTCCAGCTCGCCGAGCTTGATCTCAAGCTCCTGCTTCAGCAGCGCCCGGGTCCGGTTCACGCTGCGCTTGAGGATGTCGCGGACGCCGAGGAAGACCGGCTTGTCGTCCTCGATGACGCAGGCGGCGGGCGAGATGGACACCTGGCAGTCGGTGAAGACATAGAGCTGCTGGATGACCTGGTCGGGATCGGAGCCTTGCGGCAGTTCGATGAGGATCTCGACCTTGTCGGCGGTGTTGTCATCGACGTGCCGGACCTTGGTCCGGCCCTTGGCGTTGGCGGCGAGGATCGACTCGATGAGGGAGGAAGTGGTGGTGCCGAAGGGGAGCTCGGTGATGGCGAGGAGGTATTTGCTGCGCGGTTTGATCCGGGCGCGGATCTTCACCTTCCCGCCGCGCTCGCCGTCGTTGTACTCGGAGAAATCGGCGATGCCGCCCGTCGGAAAGTCGGGGTAGATGCGGAAGGTTTTCCCCTGAAGGTGGTTGATGGCGGCGCGGCAGAGGTCGTTGAAGTTGTGCGGCAGGATCCGGGTGGCGAGGCCGACGGCGATGCCCTCGGTGCCCTCGGCGAGCACGAGCGGGAATTTCACGGGGAGCGTGACCGGCTCCTTCGCGCGGCCATCGTAGCTGAGCTGCCACGTTGTGGTCTTGGGATCGAACACGACCTCG
Source organism: uncultured Opitutia bacterium (assembly GCA_903940425.1). Lineage (GTDB taxonomy): Bacteria > Verrucomicrobiota > Verrucomicrobiia > Opitutales > Opitutaceae > Fen-1467. The sequence continues at coordinate 4,864 of CAJAKX010000232.1, forward strand.
CGCGCGAATGGCGTGAGACGCGCCTCGATGTAGCGCGCGGCCGCGGCGCCGTCGCCGGTGAGCACATTGCCGAAGTTGCCCTGCGGCTCGACCAGCAGCCCGCGCTGGGCCATGCCGACAAGCGCAGCCTCGATGGACGCGTCGCCGTGCGGATGGAAGCGCATGGTGGCGCCGACGACATTGGCCACCTTGTGGAAGCGGCCGTCGTCCATTTCCCAGAGCGTGTGCAGAATCCGGCGCTGGACGGGCTTCAAGCCGTCGTCGATGTGCGGCACGGCGCGGTCGAGGATGACGTAGCTGGCGTACTCGAGAAACCACTTCCGGTAATGCTGGGCCAGGGGCGCCTCCGCCCCGTTTTTACCTCTGGCCTTTTGCTTTGTGCCCGGCGCCGGCACGGTGGATGGCGGCGCCGGCTTCCGTTCCTTGGAACTTGGAGCTTGGGACTTGGGACTTTGCTCCGCTCCTGCCGGGGCACCACTGAGCGGTAGTTCGATCTGCTGGGTGTCTTTCTTGCGTCTGGCCATCGAGGAAAGGATTGTGGAAAAACGCTAATCTGCGCTCATGTCCGCTGAATTCCGAAGCCAGAAGCGATGAGCAGCGGGAATCAGCGGTTGCATGCTTCAGGCTTCGATGAGGTCCTTTTCGACCCGGAGGTTGGCAATGATGAACTCCTGGCGCTCGGGGGTGTTCTTGCCCATGAAGAAGGAGAGCAGCTCGTCGCTGTCGTGCAGGTGCGCGAGGGTCACCGGCTCGAGGCGCATGCCCTCGCCGATGAAATCCTTGAACTCGCCCGCGGAGACCTCGCCAAGGCCCTTGAAGCGCGTGATTTCCGCGCCGGGGCCGAGCCGGGCGACCGCGGCCTGCTTTTCCGTTTCGGAGTAGCAGTAGCTCGTCTCCTTCCGGGTGCGCACCCGGAAAAGCGGCGTCTCCAGGATGTAGAGGTGGCCGCCGGCGATGAGCTCGGGGAAATATTGCAGGAAAAACGAGATCAGCAGCAGCCGGATGTGCATGCCGTCCACGTCGGCGTCGGTGGCGATGACGATGCGCGCGTAGCGCAGGCCGTCGAGCCCCTCCTCGATGTTGAGCGCCGACTGCAGGAGGTGGAACTCCTCGTTCTCGTAGATGACCTTCTTCGACAGGCCGTAGGTGTTGAGCGGCTTGCCCTTGAGGGCGAAGACGGCCTGGGTCTGGACGTCGCGGCAGGCGGTGAGCGAGCCGGCGGCGGAGTCGCCCTCGACGATGAACAGCGTGCTTTCCTCGGCGCGCTCCGCGCGGTCGCCGAGGTGCAGGCGGCAGTCGCGGAGCTTGCGGTTGTGCAGCGAGGCCTTTTTCGCGCGCTCGCGGGCGAGGCCGCGGATGCCGGCCAGCTCCTTGCGCTCGCGCTCGTTCTCCTCGAGCTTGCGCTTGAGCGCGTCGGCGGTCTCGCGGTTGCGGTGCAGCCAGGCGTCGAGCTGCTGCTGGATGAACGTGCCGAGGAACTGGCGGATCGGCGGGCCGCCGGGGCCCAGGTCGGCGGAGCCGAGCCGGGTCTTGGTCTGCGACTCGAAAACCGGCTCAATCACGCGGATCGAGACGGCGGCGACGATCGACTGCCGCACGTCGGCCGCATCGTAGTCTTTCTTGTAGAAGTTGCGCAGCACCTCGACGACGGCCTCGCGGAACGCCTGCTGGTGCGTGCCGCCCATCGTGGTGTGCTGGCCGTTGACGAACGAGTAGTACTCCTCGCCGTAGTGCGAGCCGTGCGTGAACGCGATCTCGATGTCCTCCGCCTCGAGGTGGATGATCGGATAGAGGATCTCGCCGCTGAGGTTCTTCTCGAGCAGGTCCTTCAGGCCGTGCTCGGACTTGAACGGCCGGCCGTTGAACGTGAGCGTGAGGCCGCGGTTGAGGAAGGCATACTTCCAGAGGAGGTCCTCGATGAACTCGGGATGGAACTTGAAGTCCGCGCCGAACAGCTCCTCGTCGGGCATGAACTCGACCAGGGTGCCATTGCGCTCAGCGGTCTTCGCCACCCGGTGGTCCTTCTTCAGTTTTCCCCGGGAGAACTCGACGATCTTGGTCTGTCCGTCGCGCACAGCCTGCGCCCGGTAGGTGGCGGCGAGCGCGTTGACGGCTTTTTGACCGATGCCGTTGAGGCCGACGGCCTTCTTGAAGGTCTCGGAGTCGTACTTTGCGCCGGTGTTGATGACCGACACGCACTCGAGGACCTTGCCGAGCGGAATGCCGCGGCCGTAGTCGCGCACGCGCAGGGTGCGGTCGGTGAGCTCGACCTCGATCTTTTTTCCGTAGCCCATCGTGAACTCGTCGACGGAGTTGTCGATGGTCTCCTTGAGCAGCACATAGATGCCGTCCTCAGCGTGGCTGCCGTTGCCGAGGCGGCCGACATACATGCCCGGGCGCAGCCGGATGTGCTCCGTCGAGGACAGAGTCTTGATGCTGGCTTCGGTGTAGTTGTGATTGGCCATGGGGTCGGGTGCGGTGAAAAACAGAGGGCGGGCGGCAGGCGGTGACAAGCGCAATCCGGGCCGCCCAGCAGGCAAAATCCGGTGCTGACGCCATGATACCGTTGCCGCAATCTGGCCGCATGCAACCGACGTTCACCGGCATCCCGTTTTTCGTCTATCCGGTCCGCGACATGGCCCGGGCCCGGGCGTTCTATGGCGGCGTCCTGGGTCTCACCGAGGGCCATTCGTGGGAGGACCAATGGGTCGAGTATGATGTCGGCAGTTCCACCCTCGCGCTTTCCAGCATCATGCAGGGCGCGCAACCCGGCGCCAAGGCCGGCGCCGTTGCCCTGGAGACGGAGCAGTTCGACGAAACCGTCGCCCACCTCAAGGCGCAGGGGGTGAAGTTCCCGCTGGATCCGATCGACTCCGGCGTG
>CAJAKX010000233.1 GCA_903940425.1 uncultured Opitutia bacterium
CCAGCGGACCGGGCCAGGGCAGCGACTTTCACTTCCTTCTGCCGGGCGTCACGCCTTCTTCTGGATGACCTGCGGCGCAGCCTCCATCTGACCGCGGGTTACGCCCAGTTGATTGATGAGCCTGAACTCGCGCCAAAGCCCGGCGCCGGTGATCTCTCCGCGCAGGAGCTGCTGGTAGCACTGCACGGTGCGCACCAGTTCTTCGGGCGTTTCATTGAGAAACTCCACGCGGAAGGCGCGGGCGCCAAGCGCCAGCAGCCGTGACACATACTCCGCTCCCGTCTGAGCACGGTTGTTAAAGACGGTGTTGCGGCAGCCGGCGTCGGCTTTTACCGGCAGTTCGGCGCCGACGCGGTCGCGCAGGCGCAGGTCGACGCGGTCGCAGGGACGGCCGCAATCACGATAGTCTCTGCCGCTCGTCAGGAACGCGCAGAACACGCAGTGCTCCATATGAAACATGGGCATGTGCTGATGGATGGTGATTTCGAACCATCCGGGTGGCGCGGCGCGCAGCAGCGCCTCGAGCTGCTGGATGTTAAGATCGTAGGAGGCGGTCACGCGCTCCAAGGCATGGCGCCGGAGAAAGTAATCGGCGGCCAGCGGGTTGGCGATGTTGAGCGAGTAGTCCCCCCGCAGGCGCCGGCCGCGGTAAAATGCCAGGTGGTCGTAATTGCGCGCCAGATAGCCGTCGGCCTCACACGAGAGCACCTGCTGCAGGATCCACTCCTCGCCGGGTTTGAAAATGCGCGGCGGCGCAACCCAGATGTTTGCTGGCGGGTGGTCGGACGGCGGTTCCGTGGTTTGGAACTCGCGAAAGCGTCGCACGGCGTCGCGGTAGCGCTTCGGGTCCTCGAACTCGCAGTAGATCGTCCGAACGCCGGTCGACCACGCCGCTTCGAGCTGTTCAAGCTGGCGGATGACCACGATCAGCTCGGGCCGGGAGGGGGAAGCGGGAGCATCCCCGCGCACGGCAGGGGCCGGGATTGCGCCGGCGGCCGGTTTCTGCAGCTGCCAGCGCAGCGGTTGCGACCGCCGCCGTTCCAGTGCGGCTACGACCTCGCGACGGAGACGGTTGAGTTCGCTGAGCGGCAGGATGACGTCACCCTCGAGAAACGACGCAAGACCGGCGAGGTGGAAGGGCGTGCCGCCCAGACGGCCGAGCTGCTCGCACAGCCGCGCGGGCGTCAGCGGCTGGGTTTTGGCCGGCTTGAGGACCACGGCCGACTCCCTTTTGACCACATGGCCGAGTCCGTCGTTTGCGATCAACGTCAGCGGCAGGCCGGCGCGACCGTGGGCCTCCATCGTGAGGGGTCTTTGAAACCGGATTTGTTCGCCCTGGAAAGTCCGCCGGATGCGTTTTTCCAGCGCGGGGTCGCTGGTTTTCCAGACACGGTCGCCGACATGCACCCGCCGGAAATCGACGTCGCCCTGACCGAAGCGCAGCACGGTTTCCGCCCCGCCTGGTTCTACCTGGTAAACGCGGCCGCCTTCCTCCCTCGTCTCGGGATTCCCGGCATCGAACACCACGCCGTCACCCGGTTTAAGCGGCGCGACCGGTCGGAGCGACACGCGGTCGGCGCCCACGTGCATGACCTCACCGAGGAAGACGCCGCGCTTGGTGCCAAAGTTGGCATGGATGAGTTCCTGGTTGTTGGTGCCCCGAAACCAGCCGGTATAAAGACCGCGCGAGAAGGCCATCTCCATCGTGTAATCGTGTTCGCGATGGAGCCCGGCCAGCAGGCCGGCTTCGCGCTCGGCGGACATGCCCGCTTCGGCCAGCACCTGGTCGACCGCCCGCCGGTAGACGCGCGTGATGCTGGCGACATACCCGGGACTTTTCAGCCGTCCCTCGATCTTGAGGGAGGCGACGCCCAGACGGATGAGTTCGGGCAGCACATCGAGGGCGGCAAGATCCTGCGGGCTCAGGAGGTAGCGCCGGTTGCCGAGTTCGACCAGCCGGCCATCGGCGAGCAGCTCGTAAGGCATCCGGCAGGCTTGGGCGCACTCTCCGCGGTTGGCGGAGCGTCCGCCCAGGGCTTCGCTGGTCAGGCACTGGCCGGAGTAAGCCACGCAGAGCGCGCCATGGACGAATACCTCGAGCGGCAGGGCCGCCGGCGACCGCCGGCCAGACGGCGGTTGATCACCACCGGACGGTCCGGTCCGGACGGTGCTTTGCGCAGCCTGGATGGCCGCGATTTCCTTGATCGAGTTTTCCCGGGCCAGCACGACAAGACCGGCGCCCAGCTCTTCCGCGAAAGCGACACCGGCTGCGCTGGTGATCGTCATCTGGGTGGAGCAATGGATCGGAAAATCGGGCGAAAGCGCGCGAATAAGGCGGCAGATGCCCACGTCCTGCACAACGGCGGCGTCGACGCCGGCCGCGATGATGCGGCGCAGGTAATCCTCCGCCTCGGCGAGTTCATCCGTAAACACGAGCGTGTTGAAAGTCACATAACCGCGCACCCCGCGGCGATGCAGGTACTCCATGAGCTTCGGCAGGTCGGCGGCGGTGAAGTTTGCCGCCCGCATCCGGGCGTTGAAGCGCTCCAGGCCGAAGTAGATCGCGTCCGCCCCATTTTCGATGGCCGCCTGGGCACATTCCCAGTCACCGGCCGGTGCCAGTATTTCCGGACACCGCAGGGACAAGGAGGGCGGGATGGATTTCCCGAGGGTGGTGTCAGTGATGGACGGCATGGATCACGCCCTAGGCGCAGCTGGCCGCCGCCGGGATTCCGGACGCAAAAACCAGCCCCCGGAAGTTCTAGGGATCTGAGGATCAACGCCGCGGGGCCGGCATGGTTTGGCAACGGGAAGTTGGATCCGGAGCATTGAGGGGGAGGCCGGGAGGCTTCCTCACTATTTATGCCGGCCGTGACGGAAAATATCCCAGATCACCCACAGGCCGAGCAGCGCGGAGAGGAGATAACCGATGATGCCGAGGACGGGGTAGCCAAAAAGATAGGGGCGGATGCCGGTCGTGACGATCTGAGACGAGCCGATGATGAGCGCCCCGATGATCACCCCGAGCGCGATGCGGTTGCTGGCGGCGCGCAGCGCCTCGTTGAGACCTTCCAGCCCGCGATGCTGGAAGTTCACCGTCAGGTCGTCGTGTTCGAGGCGGCGCAGCAGGCGATCGAGCTCGGTGGGCAGGTCGCCGAGGCGGTTGAAGGCGGAAGCGAAGAGCGTGCGGGTCTTGCCAAGGAGCGCCTTGGGGCTCCAGCGCTCGCGGTGCAGCTCGCGCAACACCGGCTGCGCGACGAGGCGCAGATCAAACTCCGGATCGAGCGTCCGTCCGACTTCCTCGATGGAAAGCACGGCCTTCGCCATCAGCGCGTAGTCGCGCGACACGCTGATGCCGTTGCGGCCGAAGATCCCGATCACTTTGAGAATCAGCAGGCCGATCTGCTCATGGCCGGTGGCGAAGTTGAGATTTTCCCGCAGGGCGATCGTGACTTCCTTTTCCATCGTACGATGGTCGGGCTGGGTGCCGGGGCCGGCGAGGCTCAGGCCAATCTGCACGACCTGCTCGGCATCGTGCGCGGCCGCGGCGATGAAGAGGTCGGCCAGCGCATGACGCAGCCGGCGCGTGAGGTGGCCGGCGAGGCCCCAGTCGAGCAGGCAGAGGCGGCCGTCGGCGGTCACGAGCACATTGCCCGCATGCGGGTCGGCGTGAAAGAAGCCGCTGATCACGATCTGGTGCAGCAGGGAGGCGGCGCCGGCGGTCGCGAGCGCCTTGGCCTGCTCGGGCGTGAGGGGTGCCTGTTCGATGCGCCGCCCGTCGACACGCTCCATCACCAGCATGCGGCGGGTCGTAAACTGGCCGATAACCTCGGGGGCGAAGACCTTGTCCGGGGCGGGGTTTTGGGCGTTGAAGTACTGCTGGTTGCGCGCCTCGTGCCGGAAATCGAGTTCCTGGATCAGGCCCGCGCGAATCTCCTCGACGATGGCCGGGAGGTCGAAGGGCCGCAATCGGGCGATGTAGTGGTGGATGCGCGCGGCGAAGAAGGCGATGAGGTCGAGATCGGCCTCGACGGTCTTCTGGAGATCGGGCCGCTGGAGTTTCACCGCGACGTCCCGGCCATCGGCCTTGAGACGGGCGTAGTAGACCTGCGCGAGCGAGGCGGAGGCGACGGGGGTCTCGTTGAACTCGCTGAACACCTCGGCGAGATCGCATTCCAGCTCTTCCAGCGCGACTTTCTGCATCCCGCTGAACGGCAGGGGCTGCACGGCATCCTGCAGTTTTTGCAGCTCGAGCACCAGCGACTGCGGCACCAGGTCGGGCCGCATGCTGAGGAGCTGGCAGAACTTCACGAAGGTGGGTCCGAGTTCCTGGGCGGCGAGGCGGATGCGCTCGTAGGTGCTGCGATGCTCCCGGGGTGCGGGGACGAAACGCTGCCACCAGGCGCCCGGCGTTTCGATCTGCTCGATGATCTCGGCGAAGCCATGCCGGACGAGCACAATGGCAATTTCCTTGGCCCGCACGGCGTTGGCCAGCAGGTCGAAGGGCTTGAGGGAGACACCCGGCATGGGAGTGAGCGGGCGGAGCCGGTCAGGCGTTGCGGTCAGGGCCGCGCGCGGCGAGGGCTTGTTCGAGTTTCTTCACGCGCGCCTCCAATGCCTCGATGCGTGCCTTGTGCGTCAGGTCGGCCTTTTCCGCGAGTTCCCTGAATTTGGCGGCCAGCTCCGCGCTCATAATCTCGAATTCCTTGCGGCCCTGCTCCGCAATCTTCTCGGCCATGATGCGCGCATCGCCGGCCGAGACTTTGCCTTGCCGGATGTAATCCTGCAGCGCCGCCTCGACTTTTTCCTTGGTGATAATCGTTGCCCCCACGCCTGCCAGCAGAGTTTTTTTGATGAGATCGATCATAAGGGTGCGGACATTAGTGGCGTGCAGAACCCCGGGCAAACCCGAAAGGGACGGCTGTGCGCGGACAACGGTGCCGCCGCCACAGCGGGCAAGTGCCCGACCGCAGGGCGGCCGAGCCGTGGTGGGTGAACGGGCCGGCGGGTTCAGGTTGCTGGCGGCTCAGGGCGCCACCACCGGCCGGCCTTTGACTTCACCCGCAGCCGCCAGTTCGGCGACAGAAGCGCGGAGCACCTTAAGGAACAGTTCCGTTCCTTTGGTTTGATAGCGCTGCAGATGGCGGACAATAACCACCTCACGCATGGGCACACGGCCGGTAAGTTCCCGATAGACGAGGGTCTTTCGGTCCTCCGGCCGGCGGGCGATGCGCGGCAGGATTGAGATGCCCTCGCCGAGGGCGACCAGCGCTTTCACCGTGGCAACCTGCGAGCAGCGGTGCCCGAGTTGTGGGGCGAAATCGTGATCGCCACAAAAACGCTCAATCTCCATCGAGAGGGTGCTGGAATGGCCCAGCAGCACGAAACTTTCATCAGCCAGGTCACGCGCGGTGATGGCGGGCTTTGTGGCGAGAGGGTGGCTCCGGCGTACGACCAGTAGGAGCGGTTCGTTGAATAAGACTTCCGTGGAAACATGGGGATCCCTCACCGGCTGGGGCACGATGGCCAGATCGAGATCGCCCTCGATGACTCCCCGCATCAAGTCCGGGCGAAAGTCTTCATGGGTGTGAACCAGCAGATTGGGGTGTAGCTCACGGCAGTGCTTGAGCACAGGCGGCAGCAGATAGGGGGCAAGCGTGGGTACAGTACCGACCTTGATATGCCGCTCCAGAGTCGGGCTGTCCTTTAACTCCTTGGAAGCATCCTCCACCTTGCGAAGTATGTCGCGCGTCCGCTCGAGGAAAACCAACCCGGCCTCTGTCGGAACAACACGACGGCCAAGGCGGTGGAACAGCTTGTGACCCAGCTCGCGTTCGAGATGTATTATCTGCTGGCTGAGAGATGGTTGGGATATATTGCACCGCGCTGCGGCGCGGGTGAAATTTCCCGCTTCAGA
>CAJAKX010000234.1 GCA_903940425.1 uncultured Opitutia bacterium
CCCTGTCCGGCGAATAACGCCGGGCCGGACGCATGACCATGATCCTTGCCCAGCCTGTTGAACCCATCACGGTGATAGTAATTGACATCGCCTTTGAACCTTGGAGCTTTCCCTTCAAACCGCCTTTTCCGGAGCAGGCGACTTTAGCATGGCGGATGACCATGATCGGAGCATGATACTTCACCACTGTCTACTGCAGTCGGCCGAATACGTGTGGCAATCTCATGGAAATAGCTGAACGGTTCACCTTCCCCTTCCGCTGGAAGCTGAGTCTCATCATTATCTCAGTCTGTGCGGTTTCGTTGCTGGCGGCCTTGGGCAGTTACTATACCTTTGAAGTCTACCGTTTCCGCAGCGAGATCGTCGCGCGGCTTGATGCGAGCCAGCAACTGTTGATGGAGAGCCTGGTCGTGTCCTTGGAGAAGGATCCGACCGCTACTGATCTCCCGCTGGACAAACTCAGGAGCGAGGACCTCATCGTAGCGGCGGCGGTCTACTCGACGTCCAACAGGCTCCTGTGCAAATATATCAAGGGGGGTGCCAACGAATTCATTCCCCTGCCGCGGGTCGTGCCCTTCAATCCGTCTATCTCGACCAACGAGGTCACGTTGTTCCGCCCGATTCTGAACAAGGAGGGCAGGAAACTCGGCACGCTCTACATGAAGGCCGGGGTTGAGCACCTCGCCACGGAGCGTTTTGGGGATCCGATCCGCGGCATGGTGATCATCTTTCTCGCCTCCTGCCTGCTCGCGATGGTCGTCGCCCAGAGCCTCTCGCGCACGGTGACCCACCCCATCACCGAGCTGGCCCGGGCAGCCCACAGCGTCGCGAAGCAGCAGGATTACGGCGTTCGGGTGAAGGAGGGGGGCAATGATGAGATCGGCTCGCTGACGCGCTCCTTCAACCTGATGCTGCAAACCATCCAGCAGCGCAACGCCGAGCTGGTGGTGGCCCGCAAGAACGCCGAGGACGCCCGGGAAAGCCTCCGACAGATCAACGAAGGGCTGGAACAAAAGGTGACCGAGCGCACCGCGGAACTGGAACGGGCGGTGGTCGCCGCCAAGGAGGCCAACCAGGCCAAAAGCGCCTTCCTCGCCAAGATGAGCCACGAACTGCGCACGCCGATGAACGCGATCATCGGCTACAGCGAGATGCTGCACGAGGATGCGTTGGACAAGGGCGAAAAGGATGTCGCGGAAGACCTCCAGAAAATCATGAGCGCCGCGCACCACCTGCTCGGCCTGATCAACGACGTCTTGGATCTGTCCAAGATCGAGGCCGGCAAGATGCAGCTCTATCTCGAGACATTCGACCTCCAGACGGTGGTCCACGAAGTCAGCAGCACGATTGCGCCCCTGGTCGAGAAGCGTAACAACGAGTTGATCGTCAACTGCACCCCCTTGATCGGCTCGATGTATGGTGATGCCACCAAGATCCGCCAGGCGCTCCTCAACCTGCTGAGCAATGCGAGCAAGTTCACCGAGAACGGGCGCATCGAGTTGAAGATCGACCGCGAAATCCGCGACCAGCAGGCCTGGGTCGTCATGCACGTCATCGATACGGGCATCGGCATGAGCGAGGAGCAGCTGGGCCGGCTCTTCAAGGCCTTCACCCAGGCCGACGCCTCGACCTCCAGCAAGTACGGCGGCACCGGCCTCGGCTTGGCGATTTCCAAGCAGTTCGCCCAGATGATGGGCGGCGACATTTCGGTCAAGAGCACCGCCGGGGCCGGCTCCACCTTCACGATGCGCGTTCCCGCCCGCGTCAAGCCCGCGCGTTCGCCGTATGCCATCACGGACAAGGAGAGCCAGCCGGGACCCGCCCCGAAGGGCCGCGTCCTGGTCATCGACGACGACGAGGCGGTCCACGTCGTGCTGACCAACATGCTCACCCGCGAGGGCTATTCGACCCGGACCGCCCACGATGGCAAGGAGGGCCTGCGCATCGCCCGCGAGTACCACCCCGACATCGTCATTCTGGACATCCTCATGCCGGGCATGGACGGCTGGTCGGTGCTTTCCCAGCTGAAGGCCATGCCGGGTTTCGCCGACATTCCCATCATCCTCCTGACCATGCTGGAAAACAAGGAGATGGGGTTTGCCTTGGGCGCGGCCGACTACCTGACCAAACCCATCGACGCCCAGAAGCTCCTGCCGGTCCTCGAGCGGCACCGGTCCCCCAAGCAGGCCGGAACCGTGCTGGTGGTGGAGGATGATCCTCCATCCCGCGAACTGCTCGTCCGCATGCTCGAGAAGGAAAACATCGTGGTCAAGGAGGCCACCAACGGCAAGGAGGCGCTCGATATCATCCAAGGCGGCGTGCTGCCGGACATGATCATCCTCGATCTGGTGATGGCGGAGATGGACGGTTTCGAATTCCTCCGCCAGATTCATCCGCATCCCGAGTGGTCCAAGATCCCCGTGGTGGTGGTGAGTTCGCTTGATCTTAACACCGAAGCGCAGCAGGCTCTCAAGGGTCAGGTGGAACGCATCTTTCAAAAGGGAAGCTTTGCCCGAGAAGACTTGCTCCGGGAGGTCCGCGAGACCATCAATCAGCACATGCTGAAACGTCAGCCCGGTTCCGGTCAGGCGGCCGTTGAATCCTCCTGACGTCCGCACTATCCTTCATTTATCCCATGGCGAAGATCCTCATTGTGGAAGACAATGAAATGAATCGGGACATGCTCTCCCGGCGGCTCGAGCGCCGCGGTTACGTCATTGCGATCGCCGTCGACGGCGGCGCCGGCGTGGAGAAGGCCCGCACCGAGGCCCCCGACCTCATTCTCATGGACGTAAGCCTGCCGGTCATGGACGGCTGGGAGGCCAGCCGCCGGATCAAGGGCGACCCGGCGACCGCAGCGATCCCCATCATCGCCCTCACCGCCCACGCCATGACCAGCGACCGCGACAAGTCGCTCAAGGCGGGCTGCAACGACTACGACACCAAACCGGTCGAACTGCCGCGGCTGCTCGGCAAAATTGAGGCCCTGCTGAAAAACCCTCCAGCCCCGCCAGCTCCGGCCCCGCCAGCATGAGCGAGCCTGCCCCAGACAACGGTGGATTGAGTCCCTCCGTCAGTGCGCAGAGCACGCTGAGCCCGTTTCTGCAGGCGCTCCAGTCAAACGACATCGAGACGTTGACCCAGCTCCGCCACGCCCTGCGCACCCCCCTCAACCAGATCATCGGTTACAGCGAGATGCTGCTGGAATCGATCGAGGATATCAACGCGGAACGGCTGCTGCGCGACATCAAGAAGATTCACACCGCGGGGGGACAGCTGCTGGCGCTCTTCAACGACGCCCTCGCCCCCTGGAAGATTGAAACCGGCAAGATCGACCTGCTCAGCATGCGGCGGGAAATGCTCACCCCGCTCAACGCCATCATCGGCTACAGCGAACTGTGCCAGGAAGAGGCCGCCGAGGCCGGCAAGCCCGACGTGGTCAGCGACCTCAAGCGCATCAACCAGGCGGGCTATAACCTCCATCACCTTTTCGAGAGCAAGGAGTTCGCGGTCAAGATCGACTTCGGCCCCACCCCGGCCGTCGCCAGCCCCGCCCCTCATGCCGTCCCCGTTCAGCCCGTGCCGGCCAGCAAGCCGGCGCCCCCGGTGGAATTTCTCGGCAACGCCAGCGCCCGGTACACGGGCAACCTCCTTGTCGTCGACGATGATTCCATGAACCGGGAGATGCTGGCCCGGCGCCTCCAGCGCTCGGGCTTCAACATCACGACGGCAGAAAACGGCCGCATCGCGCTCGAACTCCTGAAGCAGCGGGCCTTCGACCTGGTCCTGCTCGACATCATCATGCCCGAGCTGAACGGTTTCCATACCCTCGAGTTCATCAAGGCCGACCCCAAGCTCCGCCATCTGCCGGTCATCATGCTCAC
>CAJAKX010000235.1 GCA_903940425.1 uncultured Opitutia bacterium
AGAACGGGGCCCTGCAGATCCGTTTCCGCTTTCCCTACTCCTACCAGTTGAGCGCCCGGAACAAGCCGCCGTTGGTGTGGGACCAATCCGGCCGTCATCGCACCACGGTCGTCCGCGAGGGCGCGGGCTTCCGCCAGCTCGAGCGCGCGCTGGATGACAGCCGTTACTATGCGACCATCGGCTGGGAAGGCGCGGGTGAGTTCAGCGAGGCGGCGCCCCACGATTTCCGCCTGCAGGCTTCCGGCGGCGACACGCTCGTTTTCACCTGCGGTTTCGCCGCCGGAGCCGGCGCGACCAACTGGCCGTCGTTCACAGAGACGCGCGCCGCCAGCGCGCGGGGATGGCAGGACTACTGGACGAGAGGCGGCGTGGTGGACCTGGCGGGCAGCACCGATCCGCGGGCGGCGGAACTCGAGCGCCGGATCGTGCTTTCTCAATACCTGATGAAGGTGAACTACGCCGGCAGCTTCCCGCCGGCCGAAGATGGGCTCACGAACATCACCTGGTACGGGAAGCACAACTCGGAGATGTATTTCTGGCATGCAGCGCAGTTTTACCAGTGGGGTCATCCGGAGCTGCTGGAGAAAGGGCTGACTTGGTATCGAAAAATCCTCCCGCTCGCCGAGGCGGCGGCCGCTACCCAGGGCTTCGAGGGTGCCCGCTGGCCCAAGATGGCCGGCATTGATGGCCAGCCGGCGCCGGGCACGATCAATCCTTTCATCATCTGGAACCAGCCGAATCCCATCGCCCTGTGCGAGCTGGTGTACCGCGCCCGGCCGGAACGCGCCACGCTGGAGCAGTATCGCGACCTCGTGTTCGAGTCGGCCAAGTTCCTGGCGTCATTCGCCTATTTTGACGAGACCACCGGCCGCTATGTGCTCGGCCCGCCGCTCAAGAACGTGAGCGAGGACTCCGGCGAGAACCACACCCAGAATCCCACCTTCGAGCTGGCCTATTGGTACTACGGCCTGCAGGTCGCCCAGACCTGGCGAACGCGCCTCGGGCTCGCCCCGGAACCGCGGTGGGCCGACATCATGACCCGGCTGTCCAAGCTCCCGGTGAGCGACGGTCGCTATCTGGAGATCGAGACCTTTCCAGACATGTATCGGAAGGAGGGCGGCGTCCCGACCTCGATGCTCATGATCCTTGGCTTCATGCCCAAGATTCCGATCGTCGACACGGAGATCGTCCGCCGCACCTTCCATGAAGTGAGCCGGCGCAACGGCATGGACCATTGGGTCAGTTGGGCGATGGGCCAGGCGGCCCTGACGGCCGCCCGGCTGGGCGAAGGCGCCACCGCCGTGACCATCCTCACCAATCAGACGCCCGCCGCCCGTTTTATGAACAACGGCCATGTGCGGCGGCCGAAAGAACCCGCCGGCTGCCCCGCCTATCTGCCCGTGAATGCCTCGCTGCTCAACGCGGTCGGGCTGATGGCCGCAGGCTGGGACGGCGCGCCGGCGGCCAACGCCCCCGGTTTTCCGCAGGACGGTACGTGGACCGTGAAGTGGGAGGGCCTGAATCCAATGCCGTGACTCAAAGGCCGGACGGCGGTAGCGGTGCGCGGGCTTTCAGCGTCGGGCCGTCCACCCACCGCGACGGCACCGTGGTGTTGCAGGGCAGCTCGGGAATGCCGTAGGCGTTGTGCCGGATCTGCGCGATCAGGAGTTCGACGCTCTGGACGCCGACATGATAGGGCTGCTGGTCGAGGCCGGCACAGGGATCGGTGTTCAGATGGATGTTGAGACAGCAAAAGCCGTGCGTCTCCGGCACCCGCGCGCCGCATTCGGTCATCCACGAGATCATTTCCGCCCGGTGGCCCAGCACGACGTCAGGCCGGTTCTTCCTGAACCAACGCATGAACGGCTCGCGCGCCATATCCGACAGGATGAGCGGCGGCACCGCCGCCATTTCCCGATGGATATGCCGGAACGCGAGAAATCCGGCCAGCCAGCGGTGCTGCAGACGGTTGCTTTCCTGCCGCAGCAGCACGAGTCCAGGCCGCCTGAAGCCCAGGTCGAACAAGCGGGTCATGGCCACCATCATGCCCCGCGGGTGATCGGGACAGACGGAGTGAAGCGCGGGCAGGTCGATCAGGTAGTCGGCGTAGACCCCGGTGTAGTTGGTCCAGCTCAACTGGGTGAAATCGGGCCGACCCCAGGCCGGCATGATCAGCACCCCGCGGATGCCGCGCGACTGCAGGATGGTGTCGAGCCGATGGACGGAAAGGCCGCGCTGCCCCACCATGAAGCGCTCCAGCTGGAAGCCGAGCTCGGCCGCGCGCTCGGAGGCCCCGCGGAGCAGATTGAGCCAGTAGGGTCCCGGAAAGCGCGGACGCGCCGGCTCGTCCAGGCTGACCGCGGCAAGCACGCCGTGAAACGTCGACAGCCGGGTGCGGCGGATTTCGCTGAGGATCGAGCTCGCCAGCGGATTGACGCGATAGCCGGCCGCCCGCGCGGCCTCTTTGACGCGTTCGCGGGTGCGCCGGCTCACGCGCGGCTGGTCGCGCAACGCCTCGGAAACGGTGGTGCGCGAAAGATGCAGGAGCTGGGCGAGACTGCGGACCGTGGGCCGGCTGGATGAGTTCACGATGACCGTCGTTGGCCCGCACCGTGGATCGTCCGCGGTGCGGAATGGGGCTGCCTGCCACTCTGACGGAACGAATCGGTGTCCGTCGACACTGTTTTTTTTCCATTTTCTACTTCCCCAGCTTCAACTGTCCCCGTCGGTGCCGCGAACCGGCCCCTCTACCCTTCCGTTCACCCAAGCTGTCGGCTCATCGCCGCTCGCGCCACCGGCGCGGTCGGCCCGCCCGCATCGCCCTCTCCTCGGGGGCGCATTTAACCAAGCTCCAACAATGAAACCTAATCCCCCGCTCTCCCCGCTGCTGCCCCGGTTGGTGTTCGTGCTCGGCCTGACAGCGTTCGCATTATCCGGCCTCCGCGCGCAACAGGTCGCGGCGCCGGCCGCCGTCTCCCCGCAAACGACCGCCACCCAGGCGGCCGCGCCCAAACTCCCCGTCGCGCCGACGGCCATGGCTGAGGAGAATGTCGTCCAGCTTTCGCCCTTCGAGGTCAATTCCACGCGCGACCGCGGTTATGAAGCCTCCTCCACGCTGTCCGGCACGCGCCTGAACACGAATCTCGCGGATCTCGCGGCCTCGATCTCGGTCGTCACCCGGCAGCAACTCCAGGACACGGCCTCGACCGACATCAACGACGTGTTCAGCTATGAGGTGAGCACCGAAGGCACCCGCCAGTGGACCAGCTTCTCGATCGACCGCGGTACGGTCAGCGATGATATCCAGGCAAATCCCAACGGCGCCAACCGCATGCGCGGCCTGGGCGCTGCCAACGTCGCGGTCAACGGCTTCACCAGTTCCCTGCCCTTCGACACTTATAATGTCGATGCGATCGAAATCTCCCGTGGCCCCAATTCGAGCGTCTTCGGTCTCGGCAACACCGGCGGCGGCGTCAACCTCATTCCCTCCCAGGCGAACGTCAACCGCGCGATCACGACCTTCGCCTACCGCGGCGACAGCTACGACGGCTATCGCGGCAACTTCGACATCAACCGCCCACTATTGAACGGCAAGTTCGCGATTCGGGTGTTGGGTCTGTACAATAATCAAGGCTATGTGCTCAAGCCTTCCTCCGACACCACCCGCCGTCTTATGGTGGCTCTGACCCTCCGCCCCTTAAAAAACTCCACTTTCCACGCCAGCTTCGAGTCCTACCGCGAATTCTTCAACCGCCCGAATTCGACGACCCCGCGCGACGGCATCTCCGACTGGATCGCGAACGGCAGGCCCACCTACGATCCTATCGCCCAAGTGGTGCATTTCGGCAACGGCGCTCCCTCCATCGGCGCCGGCGTCAGCCTGCTATCTCTCAAGACCCTCGCCAACGAAAACGCCAATTTGCCCTACTCGATCAGCCCCACCGACACGGCCTTAACCCAGTACCCCAGTTGGTACGTCCAAAACGGCCAGATCCAGCTTTACGAGATCAATGCGATGCCCACGTCAACCGGCACGGGCCCCCTTAGCGTCGATGCTACGACGGCCTCCCCGGGCCTCCATTTGCTCTATAACACCACCTTCTACAACAGGTACGCCGCTTCATATCCCCTCTATATGACGGCTGGACTCACGGACAAGTCGCTCTACGACTGGACCTCGATCAATCTCGGCGCGCCCAATTACGGCAAGTTGAAGGGCGAGACCACCGCCATGGACTTTGCACAGACCATCCTGAATACTCCGCGTCAGAACCTTGCGTTACAACTCGGTTGGATGCACGAGCAGCTTGCCGGCAACAACCGCTCCTTCCTCGGCACCTACGGCAACGCCGGCGGCAAATTCCAGGTCTCCATCGACATCAACGAAAAATTGCTCGATGGCAGTCCCAACCCTTACTTCCTGAGTCCCTACCTCGGCTATCCGAGGCCTGGTTACAACAAGAGCCGCAGCTCGACCGACGACTATCGGGCCACCCTCGCCTACGAACTCAACCTGACCAAGGAGAAGGGCTGGCTCAAGTATTTCGGCCGCCATAATCTTACCGGTTATGCTGAATACCGCACCTCGCTCACCGCGAGCCTGAGCTACACGGATACCATGTCTTCCGACGAGGCTTGGATATCCGCCACCGGTGTTTCCAGCAACCGCAACAGCTCCGGCTACCGGCCCTACGTGCACTACATTGTCGGCGACGCCAACGGCTACAACGTCGACTACGGAGCCCGGGGAATTGTTGCGCCCCCGTTCAGCACCACGCTCCGCTACTACAACGGCGTGACGAAGCAGTGGATCAACGAGCCCGTCGATTTCGCCGAATACTATTTCGGCAACCGGCCCAATCGCAAGCTGCTGAGCACGGTTGGCGGCGTCTGGCAGGGCTACTTCCTCGGCGATCGCATTATCCCGACCATCGGCAGACGCCACGACTTTTTCCGCAACCAAGACGCCAACAGCGCCATCAGCCCGACGACCGCCACCGATGGCTTCTACGACCTGTCGTCGCAGTCCCTGTACACCGCTTACGAGTGGATAAAGAGTTGGGGCATCACCACGACCCAAGGCGTCGTCGTGAAACCACTCAGCTGGATGAACCTGCTCTACAACAAGTCAAACAGCTTCACCCCGGGTGCCCTGGCCTACGACGTTAACGGTCTGCCTTTGCCCGACCCCAAGGGCCGGACCCGCGATTACGGCTTCCAGTTTATCCTGTTCAACGGTCGTCTTTCCATTCGCGCCGAGCAGTATGAAACCCTGGATACCGGCCGGGCCGACAGCACGGTCAACACCTACGTCCAGCGCACCCTTCGCATGGATGGAGGCACGGGGGTTAACGATCCTAACCTCACCAACTGGCTGACGACGCAGCTCCAGACGAAAAATCCCACCTGGACGTCCGACCAGGTGCTGGCCGCGGTTATTCAACAGAGTGGAGTCGATCCGACTTACATCAACGGCCATTACAGCAAGACCCATGGCGACAGGGGCTCCGCCTCTTCGCGCGGCAAGGAAATCGAGATCGAATACAATCCGTCCCAATACTGGACGATAAAGACCACCATCACTCAGGCGAAACCGTTCAACTCCCAGTTATCAGGGACCCTGCAAGACTATATCGCCGCACGCATGCCGATCTGGTTGACCATCACAAACCCCATCACTCCGGCGATTCCAGACCCCACCAATCCGTTGAATCTCTGGTGGCTCACCACCATTGGTACCACTACGCCAAAAACCTTTTACACCGCCAATGTGCAAGCGCCCTTGGCCCTTATCATCGCCACCCAAGGCAAGCAGCGCCCGCAGACCCGCGAGTGGCGTTACAACATCCTGACCAACTACAAGCTCGCCGGCATCACCGACAACCGTTGGCTCAAGAATCTCGACATCGGCGGCGCCTTCCGCTGGGAAGACAAGGCGAACATCGGTTACTATGGAGCCGCGCCCGATTCCGATGGCATCGTCCGCAATTACGACCCGAACCGCCCCATTTGGGACCAAACACGCTACTACATCGATCTCTCGGCGGGCTACAATCTCCGCCTGTACAGCGGCAAAGTGCGTTGCCGCCTGCAGGTGAACGTGAGGAATATCTTCGAGGGCGGCCGGCTCCAGGCGGTTGCCATGAATCCCGACGGCACGCCGTATGCCTTCCGCATCGTCGATCCGCGGCAGTTCCTCTTCAGCGCGACGTTCGATCTCTGAGCGGGAGACCGTCCCGCTCGCGTGGTCCGACCACGCTGCAACCGCCCTTCGATCGCCTCGATCGGAGGGCGGTTTCTTTTGAACACGACGCCCGCCCCTACCGTCTGGCATTCGGTCCGCCGTTGACCCGTCCCCGTCTCTCTCGTTTCCTTGATCCCGGACTCCCTCTCCATCATGAGCCTCACCCTCCGTCCCACCTCTGCCTGCACCTATGACCAGATCTCGCTTGGCGAAATCATGCTCCGCCTCGATCCCGGCGAGGGTCGCATCCGCACCGCCCGCGAATTCAAGGTCTGGGAGGGTGGCGGCGAGTACAATGTCGCCCGCGGCCTCCGCAAATGCTTCGGCCTGCGCACCGCCGTCTGCACCGCGTTCGTCGACAACGATGTCGGCCGTCTGCTCGAGGATTTCATCATGCAGGGCGGCGTCGCCACCGACTTCATCCTCTGGCGCGCCGATGACGGCATCGGCCGCTCCATCCGCAACGGCCTCAATTTCACCGAACGCGGCTTCGGCATCCGCGGCGCCGTCGGCATCCCCGACCGCGGCCACACCGCCGCCAGCCAGCTCAAGCCCGGCGACTTCGACTGGGACCTGATTTTCGGCAGGCTCGGCGTGCGCTGGCTCCACACCGGCGGCATCTTCGCCGCCCTCTCCGAGACGACCGCCGCGCTCACCCTCGAGGCCGTGAAGGCGGCCAACCAGCACGGCACGATCGTCAGCTACGATCTCAACTACCGCCCGTCGCTCTGGAAGAGCATCGGCGGGCAGAAGAAAGCCCGCGAAGTCAACCGCGAGATCGCCCGGTACGTCGACGTGATGATCGGCAACGAGGAGGACTTCACCGCCTCGCTCGGCTTCGAAGTCGCGGGCCTCGACCACAACCTCAGCAAGATCGAGACCGACGCCTTCAAGAACATGATCAAAAAGGCCGTGGCCGAGTTTCCGAACTTCAAGGTCGCCGCCACCACGCTCCGCAAGGTTCACACCGCCACAGTCAACGACTGGAGCGCGATCTGCTACCACGACGGCCGGTTTTACGAGAGCCGCCCGTATCCGGCGCTCGAGATCCTCGATCGTGTCGGTGGCGGGGACAGCTTTGCCAGCGGCCTGATCTATGGCTTTCTCAAGACCAATGACGCGCAGAAGGCCGTCGACTACGGCGCGGCCCACGGCGCGCTGGCCATGACCACGCCCGGCGATACCAGCACGGCTACACTCTCTGAGGTGCTGCGCGTGATGGGCGGAGGAGCGGCCCGCATCTCAAGGTGATTTGTTCGCGCAATACAGAATCCAAAAGGAGTGAAACTTGATGAAGATGCTTGAAATGGCGGATGCCATCCGTTATCGCACCATGACAACCGAGGAGTTGCGCGCGACCTTTCTTCTCTCGGAGCTCTTTCAACCGGGGCAAATCGACCTGACGTATGTCGATCTGGATCGTGCTGTGATCGGCTCTGCAGTGCCGACCAAAGAGCCGCTGCGCCTGCCCACTGACGACGCTCTCAAGGCGAAGTATTTCACCGAGCGGCGCGAACTGGGCATCCTGAATATCGGCGGCGCGGG
>CAJAKX010000236.1 GCA_903940425.1 uncultured Opitutia bacterium
GGCCGGAAGCTCGAGAACAACTACTCGCTCAATACCGTCGACATCTGCCCGGTCGGCGCGCTCACCAGCACCGATTTCCGCTTCAAGATGCGCGTGTGGTTTCTCAAGGCCACCCCCGGCATTTGCGCGGAATCCTCCGCCGGCGTGAACACCGAGGTCTGGAGCCGCGAGGGCGTCATCTATCGCATCACGCCGCGCCGCAACGACGAGGTGAACGACACCTGGATGGCGGACAGCGGCCGGCTGCTCTACAAGCAGGTGACCGCCGATAACCGCCTCCGGCACCATCTGGTCGGCGGGGCCGCGGCCCTGCCCGCCGAAGCCTTGGCGAAGGCGGGCGACCTGCTCAAGGCCGGCGACGTGGCCATCGTCGGCTCGGGCCGCAGCAGCGTCGAGGAACAGTTCCTCACCAAAAAACTCGCCGATGCGCTCAAGGCGACGGCGTGGCTGGTCAGCCGGGTAGGGCAGGGCGACGGCCTGCTCATCTCCGCCGACCGCAATCCAAACGTCCGCGGCGCGCTCATGACCGGCCTGATCAAGACGCTGCCGGCACCGCAGCTGAGCGAACTCGCCGCGCAAATCGATGCGGGCCGGGTGAAGACCGTGCTCAGCATCGGCGAAGATCTCTCCACCGCGGGTCTCAGCGAGGCGCAGCTCAAGAAAGTCGCGGTCATCTGCCTCGGCACCCATCGCACAGCCACCAGCATCGCGGCGAAAGTGGTCATTCCGACGCTCACGGTCTTTGAGAAGGCCGGCACGTTCATCAACCAGCAGTTCCGTCTCCAGAAGTTTGCCCCGGCCGTGCCCGGCCCGCAGGACGTGGCCGACGATCTCGTGACGCTTTCGCAACTCGTCCTCACCGCCGGCGGCCCGGCCCTGGCCGCCGACATCGATGGCCTCTGGACGACGCTGGCGGCCGAGGTCCGGCACTTCGCCACGGTTACCTACCAGAACCTGCCGGCCACCGGTCTGTTGCTTGACGCCACCGATTTCACGGGCCTGCCCTTTCCCGAAGGCGAAACGCTGCATTTCAAACCGGCCAGATCTGCTGCCGTGTTCACGACCTGATCTCAAACCATGACCGAGTTTTTCGCCAATCTTCATCCGGTCGTTCTGGGCCTGCTCAAGGGCCTCGCGGTGATCTGCGTCATCTTCCCGATCGCGGGGGCGTGCTCAATGGCCGAGCGCAAGGTGTCGGCGTGGCTCCAGGGCCGCTATGGTCCCAACCGGGTCATCGTGCCGTGGTTCGCGTGGATTCCCTTCCTCGGGCGAGGCCTCCAGCGGCTCGGCGTGTTCAACCTCCTGGCCGACGGCGGCAAGCTGCTCTTCAAGGAGGATCCGCTGCCGGGCCACGTGAACAAATTCTATTTCATGATCGCCCCGGGAATCGCCATGATCCCGGCGTTCACCACCGTGGCGGTCGTGCCCTTCGGGGCCTATCTCGACGCAGCCGGGCGGGTCGTGCCGCTCATGCTGGCCAATGTCGACGTCGGCCTGCTCGCGGTCTTCGCGATCGCGTCGCTCGGCATCTACTCGATGATCCTCGCCGGCTGGGCGTCCAACTCGAAGTACCCGTTCCTCGGCAGCGTGCGCGCCTCGGCCCAGCTCATCTCCTACGAGCTGTCGCTGACGATCTCGGTGCTGCCGGTCTTCCTGCTCATCAA
>CAJAKX010000237.1 GCA_903940425.1 uncultured Opitutia bacterium
CTGGGAGGGACCGTTCCTCGTCTTCGTGTGCCCGGACGACTGCTGGGCCGTTCCGCAGGTGACCGCGTGGGCGCCGGAAGTGCATGCCTATCGCGGGAAATACTTCCTGTTCATGACGCTGCACAATCCGCAGAAGCCGCTGCCCACGCAGATTCCGGCCCGGCCAAATTCCATGCGCGCCACGATGATCGCCGTGAGCGATTCGCCGGAAGGCCCCTTTGCCCTGATCAAAAAGGACGGCCCGGTGACGCCGCCGGACTTCATGACGCTCGACGGCACGCTCTACGTGGACCCGGCGGGCAAGCCGTGGATGGTTTACGCGCACGAATGGATCCAGAAGATCGACGGCACGATCGAGGCGGTGCCGCTGAAGGACGATCTCTCCGCGGCGGCCGGCGACCCCATCCTGCTGTTCAAAGGCTCCGATGCGCCGTGGCTCAACGAGCAAGCCGTGCCCAGCGCCCGGCCCGCCCTCTACGTGACCGACGGCCCGGAGCTTTTTCGCACGAAGGACGGCCACCTGCTCATGCTCTGGTCGAGTTACGAGAGAAACAGTTTCGGGTGGGACGGCTATGTGGAGACCGTCGCGCGCTCGAAAACCGGCGATCTCAAGGGGCCGTGGGAACAGCTGCCGCCGCTCGTACGCAACGACAGCGGCCACGGGATGCTGTTTCGCACCTTCGAGGGCCAGTTGATGCTTGTGCTGCACCAGCCGTTCGTGGGTGCTCGCGGCAGAATCTACGAGATGGACGATCTCGGCGACAACCTGCGCGTGGCGAAATACCGCGAGGATCTGAGCGGACCGCCGCTCGGTCCGCAGCGCGGCCAGAATCCCCAATAGGCGGCCGAGGTCCGGGAAATCTGCCTGCCCACCTTCGCCAACAACCCGCTCCGTGAATATCCCGTTCTCCCGTCCCACCAGCCCTGAGCGGCGGTGAGCGACGCCTGCCGGCTGCGGCTCCGGCATGCGCATCACGGAGAGAGACGCCGGCAATCTCACGTTCCGCCGGGTGCCGGTGCGCCTCTCCGCCAACGGAAGACTGGAGCTCGCGCCGCCGCCGCACGGCGGATTTGTTTTCGTGCTGGAGTGATGGCGAACGCACGCCTTGTATGATTGGAGACTGCCGCGCGCAGAATATATGATAACCACCTCTCTTCGCATCGTTTGGGCCGGCGCCTTGCTCTCTGCCCTCCACCTCGCGGCGGCCGCGCCGGCCCCATCCGAACCGTCGCCGCGCGTCGTGCTCGACTGGGACGCCGGCTGGCGCTTCAGCAAGGGCGACTTCGCAGTCGCGATGGCGCCGGCCTTCGACGACGCCGGCTGGCGCGGCGTGCGCGTGCCGCACGATTGGAGCACGGAGGAACCGTTCAGCGCCGACTATGGCAGTGGCAACGGCTACGCCGCCGGCGGCATCGGCTGGTATCGGAAACATTTCCTGCTCGACCCGGCGTGGCAGGGCAGGGCGATCGCGGTCGAGTTCGACGGCGTGTATGCGAACGCGGAGGTCTGGCTTAACGGCCAGTTCGTCGGCGGCCGGCCCTACGGTTACTCCAGCTTCGCGCTCGAGCTCACACCCTACCTGAAGTTCGGTGCCGACGACAACGTGCTCGCGGTGCGCGTCGATCACTCGCGCTTCGCCGACTCGCGCTGGTATACCGGTTCGGGCATCTACCGGAACGTGCAGCTGGTGGTCGCCGATCCGCTGCGCATCGCGCACTGGGGCACGTTTGTTTCGACGCCGACGGTCACCGCCGACGCCGCGACCGTGCGGATCGAGACCACGGTGCAGAACGGCACCGACGGCGCGCGCACGTTCGAGGTGCAGGCGGACCTCCTCGACGACACGGGCAAGGTGGTGGCCTCCGGCCGCGCCCCCGGCAGCGCGGCCGCCCGGGCCGCGACCACGCTCGTGCAGACCGTCGTGCTGCCGCAGCCGCGCCGCTGGACGCTCGACTCGCCCACGCTCTACACGCTGCGAAGCCGCGTGCTCGACGGCACGGCGGTGCGCGACGAAACGCGGACGCCATTCGGCGTGCGCACGATCGCCTTCGATCCGGAGCGCGGCTTCGCACTGAACGGCGTGCCGATGAAACTCAAGGGCGTCTGCCTCCACCACGACGCCGGCCCGCTGGGCGCGGCCGTGCCCGGGCAGGTCTGGGAGCGGCGGCTGCGCACGCTGAAGGAGATCGGCGTCAACGCCATTCGCACCAGCCACAATCCGCCCGCGCCGGAGCTGCTCGACCTCTGCGACCGGCTGGGTCTGCTCGTGAAGGACGAGGCGCTCGACGAGTTCACGCCGACGAAAAACAAATGGGTCGCCGGCTGGAACCAGGGGCAGCCCAGCCGCTTCGGCTACGGCGAGATTTTCGCGGAGTGGGGCGTGCGTGACACGGCGGACATGGTCCGTCGGGACCGCAACCACCCGAGCGTCATCCTGTGGAGCATCGGCAACGAGATCGATTATCCGAACGATCCATTCTCGCACCCGGTGCTCGGCGACCACTATCGGCCGGCGAACCCGCGCGCGGAAAACCTCGTCATCTGCGCCGAGCCGCTGGTCGCCGCGGTGAAGGCCGCGGACACGACACGGCCCGTCACCGCCGCGCTCGCCTCGATCATCATGTCGAACGCCGTGGGGTTGCCGGAGAAGCTCGATGTCGTCGGCTACAATTACCTGGAGGCGAACTACGCCGCCGACCACGCGAACTACCCGCGGCGGGTCATCTTCGGCAGCGAGAACAGCCACAGCTACGCCGCGTGGACGGCGGTGCGCGACAACGCCTACGTCGGCGGCCAGTTTCTCTGGACCGGCATCGACTACCTCGGCGAAGCCGGCGTCTGGCCGAATCGCGCCAATGGTGCCGGACTGCTCGACCTGTGCGGCTTCAAGAAACCGGCGGCGTGGTTCCGGCAGAGCCTGTGGAGCGACCAGCCGATGATCTATCTCTGCGTTCCCACGGGTCCCGCCAACCGGCGCCCCACCGCCGCCGAACATTGGAACTGGCCGGCGGGCACGACTGTTGCCGTGGCGTGCTACACCAATTGCGCCGAAGTCGAGCTCACGCTCAACGGCAAGTCGCTCGGCGTGAAGCCCGCCGCCGCCGCGGTCGAGGGCGTCCTCACCTGGCAGATCCCCTACGAAGCGGGCGCGCTCAAGGCGGCCGGCCGCAACGGCGGCCGCGAGGTGTGCAGCTTCACGCTGGAGACGGCCGGCGCGGCGAGCCGGATTGAGCTCGTGCCCGACGTGCGCACGCTGCGCGCCGACGGCAAGGGCGTTTGCCAGCTCGAGTTTCGCGTCGTCGATGCCCGGGGTATCCGCGTACCCGAGGCCGCCCAGGAAGTGACCTTCGCCGTCAGCGGCCCGGCGGAATTGCTCGCGGTCGGCAATGCCGACTTGAGCAGCACGGAAAACTGCCGCGACGCCACGCACGCCGTCTTCCATGGTCGTGGCCTGGCGTTTCTCCGCAGCACCGACGCCGCCGGCGACATCACCATCAAGGCCACCGCGCCGGGCCTCGAGCCCGCCGGGCTCGTCATCAACAGCCGCCAATAGAGATGTGGTTGCGGGCACGAGATCGGTTGGCGGAGTGAGCATTCGGACTTTGCGCGTCAAACCAGGTTTCGGTCACAATCTTCAAACACCATGCGCTCCCGGTTACTCCCTCTGCTCGCCGCCACCGCGCTCGCCCCGTTCATCGGGTCTCCCGCCTTCGCCGCCGCCGCGCCCGTCACATTGCGCGAAGTCGACGAGGTCATCCCCACCTACCAGTCCGGCCTGCCGGACCCGAACCCGATGTTCTACTTCGGCCGCGATTCGCAGGGCGCCGAGGGCCGCATCTATCCTTATCCGCTCTACGACAATCTCACGCAGCGGAAGAGCGACCAGAGCTACCGGCTCGTCTACCTCGAAAACGAATACGTGCGCATCGGCATCGCGCCCGGGCTGGGCGGCCGGCTTTTCTCGGCCTTGGACAAGACCAACAACTACGACTACATCTACCGGCAGCACGTCATCAAACCCGCGCTCATCGGGCTGACCGGCGCGTGGATCTCCGGCGGCATCGAGTGGAACATCCCGCACCACCACCGCGCCAGCACGTTCCTCCCCGTGCAGTATCGCACGGAGGAAAACGCCGACGGCAGCAAGACCGTCTGGGTCGGCGAGCTCGAGATCCGCCACCGCATGCGCTGGGTCGTCGGCTACACGTTGCGGCCAGGCAGCAGCGTCCTCGAGTGCTCCGTCCGGATCGTCAACCGCACGCCCGTGGCGAACACCATGCTTTGCTTTGCCAACGTGGCGGTGAACACCAACGACAACTACCAGATCATCTTTCCGCCCAGCACGCAGTGGGTGACGCAC
>CAJAKX010000238.1 GCA_903940425.1 uncultured Opitutia bacterium
CCTTCGCCGGCGACAAACTGCCGCGCCATGTCCACGACCTGCGCTTTCACGGGATTGGCGACGAGCGCGGGTGCGAGCGACGCCGCGGCGAGACCAGCCTTGAGGGCGGGGTGGAGTTCGACGGCCTTGTCGCCGAGATATTCCTGGAGATGGCGGACGATTTCAGCCGAGGAGCTGAGCGAGGGCAGCACGTCCACGAAGCGGAAGAGCTGCGTTTTGAACGCCGGATCCTTCATCGCCCACTCCATGACGCGCGCGTAGGCGCCCTTTTTGGAGAAAATGCCGGGGGTCGGGTGGGCGTCCATGAGCGCGAAGAGCTTATCGCCCAGGGAGCGCACGGCGGCCTCGATCGCCGGATCGGCGGGAAGGAATCCTGTTGGGGGAATGGCGGCAGGTTGGGAGACAGTGGGAGTTGCCATGTTGGTGGTGGCTCCGGTGGGGCGCGGAGCCGTTGTTTTTCCACCATTGTGCCGGGATATCGGCCGGGGGCAAGACCGGGCAGATTGTTGATGACGGGCGGGTTATCACCTTGCAGCCGCGGCCATCTGTGGCAGGAATCGCATGCCGCCCCCATACCCACGATCCGGCCTGCCGAACCTGCACATTCCTGCGACTTTGCGCCCTCGGACCGTGTTCTGCGCATGAACGATGACATTCCAGTGCAAGCCAACGAAGAGGGGATGACAGCCCCGATCGATTTCACTACGTTCATGCGCAATTATCAGGACATGGTCTACACGACGGCGGTGCGTCTCCTCGGCAACGAGACGCAGGCCGAGGACATCTCCCAAGAGGTGTTCCTGAAGGCCTTCGAGCACTGGGACAACCTGAGCAGCAGCGCGACGGCCGGCGGCTGGCTGAAGACCGTCACGACCAACCTCAGCATCAATCACCTGCAGCGCTATCGGAAACGCTGGCGGTTCTTCTCCGAATTCACCCGCCCCGGCGCCGGGGATGACGCCGACGAGCAGCCGGTCGAGTTTGCCTCATCCGAGAACTTCCTCGAGGGGCTCAATCAGGCCGACCGCCGCGCCTGGGTGGAACGCGCGCTCGAGCAGCTGCCGGAGCATCAGCGCGTGCCGCTCGTGCTCTATCACTTCGAGGATCTGTCTTATGAGGACATCGCCAGACGGCTCGGCGTGTCGCTCAGCAAGGTGAAGACCGACATCATGCGCGCGCGGGAGGCGCTGGCCAGGGTGCTGTTGCGCAGCGGCGCGAGCCACGAGAAATTTGAAGCCTGAACCCGGGAACCACGGAAAGGATTTGATATGGAACGCCTGAATCCAGAGCAGATTGAAAAAATGGTGCACGCCGCCCTGCGCTCGCTGCCCGACCGCCGCGCGCCGGCCTCGCTCGAGGCGCGGGTGCTCGCGGCCATGGAGGCGCGCGCCGCCATCCCGTGGTGGCACAAGTCCTGGAGTTACTGGCCGCAGTGGGTGTGCGCCGTGTTCCTCGTGTTCTGCGCCGGTCTTGCCGGCCTGGCGGTTTACACCGGCGTTTATGTCCAGACAGGCTTCGACACCGCGCAGACCAGCGGGACCCTGGCGCCGGTGCTCGCATTTGCGAACCAGGTGCTGGACATCGGCCGCGGCCTCGTAGATTTCGTCATGCTGGTCGCGCGCCACATCCCATCGCTGTGGATCTACGGCACCCTCGCCTTTGTCGCCGGCCTGTATGCCATGCTTTTCGGCCTCGGCGCCGCCGCCTACCGCACCCTTTGGGTCCATCGTTAAACCCCAACTCCGCAACCTTCGACCAACCTTCCTTATGAAACGCAACTACCTCCTCGGTTTTCTGAGTGCAGTCGCCGCCCTCGCGCTGATTCTGGCGCCCATCACCCGCGGCGAGGATTCGCCTCCGCCCGCCCCTGCGGCGACGGACAAGCCGGCACCGCCTCCGGCCGCCGAACCGGCGAAGCCCGAGACGCCGCCCGCCCCGGTTGCCGCCGAGGCGCCGGCAGCACCATCCGCCGCGACCGTCACCCCGGCGCTGGCACCCCAGGCCGATGAGTCGGCCAAGGAACCCGAGGTTGCCGAACAGCCGTCCAAGGAATTGCGCCGGCTCGACACCGACGTGGAGCCGACCACTGGTGACGTTCATCAAAGGATCAAAAAAGCGGTCAAAGCGGCGGTGCGGAAGCACGCCGCTGCGCCGCGCACGGGCAGCGAGCAGGTGGTGTTTCTGCAAGACATCCTCGTGGGGAAGGATGAAACCGTCGACCAAGCAGTATCGATTTGTGGAAGTACGACTGTTGATGGCGAGGCCAGCGACCAGGCGGTATCAATTTGCGGCAATACGACCGTCAACGGGACTGTCGGCGCCCAGGCGGTGTCGGTATTAGGCAGCACGACCGTCAACGGGTCCGTCGGCGATCAAGTGGTGGCGGTTGGCGGCGATGTTGTAGTTAACGGCCATGTCGGCGGCCAGATCGTCGCGGTCGGGGGCAACGTGAAACTTGGGCCGGACGCTGTGGTGAACGGCGAGGTGGTGGTGGTGGGTGGCACCCTCCAGAAGAATCCGACGGCCGTGCTGCATGGAAGCGTGCAGCAGGTTCGCCTGCCGGCGATCAACTGGCTGTTTGCCTGGGCCCGGTCCGCGCTCTTCAAGGGCCGTCTGCTTTCCTTTGAGAGCGGCACCGGGTGGGCGTGGATGGTGGCCGGTGCGTTTCTCGGTCTCTATCTGCTGTGCGCGCTGATCTTCCCCCGCGGCATCGAAAAATGCGCCGAGACGCTCGAGCAGCGGCCGGGGTTCACGATTTTGACCGCGCTGCTGACCATGCTGGCGATGCCATTGGTATTCACCCTGCTCGCGATCACTGGCATCGGGATACTGGTCATTCCCTTTCTCGCCATCGGCCTGTTCGCGGCCAAGCTTTTCGGGCGCGCCACCATGCTCGCCTGGTTCGGCCGGCGGTTCACCGGATGGCTCGGCGGCGGCCTGTTCTCGCACGCCGTGATGAACGTGCTCATCGGCGGCATCCTCGTCGCACTGCTCTACACCGTGCCCATCCTGGCGTTCATCGTCTCGATGCTCATCGGCATCCTCGGGCTGGGCGCGGTGATTTATGCGCTCATTCTCTCCATGCGCCGCTCTGCTGGACAGCAGAGCGCCAAGCCCGCGCCCGCAGCG
>CAJAKX010000239.1 GCA_903940425.1 uncultured Opitutia bacterium
ATAGGGTGATCTTCCGAAAGCAGAAGCCGAACACCACGCCGAGAGCCAGCGCTCCCCAGTAACCGAAATTGGCGTAGGCTTCCGGCAGCAAGCCGAAGGCGATGGTGGTCTCGTAGGTCGCCTCTTCGTTTTGCAGGCCGTAGTAGATGCTGAGCGTGTAGGTGCTGATATGTCCGCGCGGCTTTTCCGGCCAGAAGATGCGCGGCACGAACTGGCCGGGGATCTGCTTGTAGGTTTCGCCGTAAAGAAATGGCTGGAAGTCCGGGGTGCGGTTAATGACGAGACAGAGGATTTGGAGCAACGAGTTGCGCTCAAGCAGGAGCTTGCTCGCCTTGGTGTCGGTCTGGACCTGGGGCCGCAGGCCCGCCTCGAACCACTCCGTGTAGAACGCCGGAAGCGCGTTCAGCCCCGGCTGGTATTGGGCGTCCGGCGTCCAGTACTTTTTGCGAAGGTCGTACTTGCCGATGTTGAGCGCCGCCAGAACCGGCAGCGTGATGGCGAGGGCAACGTAGGGAATCCGCCGCGAACCGAAGAAGTAACCCACAAGCCCGAGGAGAACAATGGATGTCCCCGCCCGCAGAATGAGCGACGAGCTCAACAGAACGAATTGCAGCGCGAGACAAACCACCACGAGCACCTGTTCGCCGCGCTGCAACCGGCCGAGCCCCCAAGCCATCGAAATGATGAACGTGCAGCTCGTGCCGATGCCGAAGAACACCGCGCGCAGAATGCCTTCGATGCCGGGGGGCGGTCCATACAGATACGGCACGACGAGCGTGTAGAGGCTGGAGAGAATCAGGCCGCGCAGCATCCATTGCTTGTTCGGCCGCTCCAGCACCTGCCGGGTCCACAAGGGCGTGGCGCGCGGGGTCGCCCGCGTGGCGTAGTAGGCGATGCTGGCGGCGGCCAGAAAGGCGATCACGACCAGCGCGGCAGCCTGCCGCACCTGCTCGTCGAAGAGCGTCACCGCGTCATGTTCCGTCAGCAATGGAATTCCGTACGACGTGACGTTGGTTGCCATGAAGATCTCGAAGATCGGGTAGTTGTGCCCCATCGTGCGCGTCCACACCAGCACCGGCAGTAAAGCCAGCACGCAGATCGCCATGCCGAGGTAGAAGACCCAGTCGTGCGTGTTCGCTGCCGTCCACCACAACGCCCCCAGCAAGGCGGCCGCGGCGATGAGCGCCTGTTGAAACAATCGCAGCCGCACCCGCTCATCGGCAGGCGGGAAGGCCAGATTCTCCATCGAGGGATTCTTCGGTGCGGCCATGGCGGAAATCGAACGGTAGAAAGAGGGACGGACGCAAGCGGTCCG
Source organism: uncultured Opitutia bacterium (assembly GCA_903940425.1). Lineage (GTDB taxonomy): Bacteria > Verrucomicrobiota > Verrucomicrobiia > Opitutales > Opitutaceae > Fen-1467. The sequence continues at coordinate 1,316 of CAJAKX010000239.1, forward strand.
ATCAGCGGGTCATCTGGTGGGGCAGAGGATGGTGGGCGGGGAAAGTCGACTCAATCCCGGTGGCGGCCTGGAGGCTTCCGGGCCAGAGCCGCCGCGAACAAATCGCACTGGGCTTCGGTCAGCGGCTCGGCGAGATAACGGCGGTTGAACAGTGCGTCGTTGCGCGGCGGCAGAATGCCGGCGGGGAAGCCCGCCGCCGCATGATCGAAGAACGCCACCAGCCGCTGGTTCACCGCATCCTTGGAGCCGGTGGGAGAGAATGTCACCAACCACGAACACCCAAGTTCGCGCATCAGCCCTTCCAAGTAGCTGTTTTCAAACACGACGCCAAGGATCGGTTTGCCGGACAGGTAATAGGGATAGAGTTTCGAGGGCGAGTACGCCAGATCACTTGATCCAAGCAGGATCAGGGCATCGGCCTGCAGCAGCAATGCCAAGCTCACCAGATATCCGATGCGGTGGGGAACCTCCTCCACCCAAGGCGTCAGGCCGTATTTCTCCGCCACGGGCAAGACCGACGGTTTCCCCTGGCCGGAGGGCACATAACTGGTGCCGATGAAATGAAATCTAAACCGCGCTGCGTTTTCCGGCCGGATCGTTCGATAGTATTGGAAGCCGGAAAACAGCATGTTCACCGCGTGCGGCATGATCGGCCCCGCCGCTCCCGTATAGAGAAGATGAATCTTTCCCGGTTGACGGACGAGCTGGACGCCTGCCGGCGGATGACGGCGGATGTATTCGAAATCCGCAGTGGAGACACCAAAACGGATCGTCGTCTGCGATTTGCCCTGAAACCACGGGTAACGTCGCGCCAAGTCGGAGAGATAACGCTCAGATACACTGATGAATCCAGCTGCGCGACGGTAGGTCCGCGCTTCGAAGAGGAAGGCCAGTAGACGGGCGAGCAGGTATTTCCGACCCCCTGGCGGGGGAGGAGCACCGGGACGCTCATAGTAATCAGTCCGCCAGGGATCTTGGATGTCGATCACGTATGGAACACCTGAGTGGCGCTGCCAAAGTGGACCGAGGGTGAAGGTGATGAACTGAGTGGTGGAGAAAAATACGAGGTCAAACCGCTCGCTCCGCAGCAGGCGGGAACCTGCACGCCACAGTGACCACCAGGCGCGCAGGCCCAGGTTGCGCAATCCCAGGCGGCGAGTCCACCGGAGCGGCAGGGCCCGGCAGTGCACAATGCGCACGTCGGCCGGATAGGTGGACTCCAATTCGGGATCGAGCGTGCCGGCCACGTCGGCGGCGTGCACGGCCAGCACAACCGGCTCCCAGCCATATTGCCGATAGTAGGACAGGCTTATGCGCGCCCGCTGAAGGTCGGGCGCGTTCACGGGCGGCCAGTGCGGCGAGACGATCAGCACCTTGCGGGGCGGCTTTGTGGTGGATTCAAACATTGCGGCGCTCATGGGCTTTCAACACGAAGAGAGCACAAAGTACTCGGATGTTCCGAGGAAAGATCGGGCAAATCCCGGCGGCAACGCCGCGTGCGTCCAGGGTGGCACCGGATGGATTTGCGAACGGAATTCGTTCACCGCGCTCGTCTTCAAGTCGCGCACCGTTCCAATCGGCAGCCGCCGGATCGGCGCCGGCGTCATCGCGAATCGCGCCAGATAGCGCGGACTCCACCAGGCCCAGACCGGATATTCCAGCAGGCGCGGCGCGGGTACTGCGGTCCGGAGCGCGGCGACGGTCGAGTCGAACGCCGCTTCATGTTCGGAACTGCCGTCGTGCCGCCAGGGAACCAGCACGTGGTCGGGCCGCAGCCGGGTCAGGAGTCCGGCCAGCGCGGATACGAGGTGCTCCTGTTCGGCGGCGGCGAAGTGAGCCAGCCGGCCGTCGGGCACGCCGAGGAAGTGGGCATGCCCGGGCGCCACACCCAGCACCGCCAGGGCGGCGCGCGCCTCGGCCGCGCGTACTTCGATCAACTGGCTCGGTGCCATTTTCGGATGATCTGGAAGTGCGGCGCTCCCATCAGTCAGATAAATGACATCGACGGCCGAGCCTAATGAACAGGCGGTGGCGATCAACCCGCCGCAGCCCAGGGTCTCATCGTCTGGATGGGGTGCAATCACGGCGTAGCGATGATCGCGCGCGGGCCGAAAGGTCCGGCAGCGGAGTCGGAGCGAACAGACCAATCCACCATGAAGCAGGCGCCGGCCAAGCAGTTTGAAGGCGGTGGAACGACGGTTCATCGGGTTTGCAGCGCTGCCGCCACGAGTGAGAGCAACCGGGGCGCTGCCTGTTCCCAGCAGTAAACGTCTTCCGCCAGGCGCCGGGCGGCTTGCTGACGCCGCATCAATTCCGCGCGATCGCCGAGCAGATGGTCGAGCGCGGCGGCGGTGACTGTCGCGTCGGAAAGATTCACCAGCAAGCCGGCATCGGGTGCCCGCGAGAGCACTTCACGCTGTCCCGCCGTGTCGCTGGCCACGACGGCGAGACCGGCGTTCAGGTACTGGAGAATCTTGTTCGTGATCGTGAGATCGCGGCTGGGAATTTCCGCCTGTTCCAGCGCCAAGCCGATGTCGTGGTTGGCGATCACGGTGGGAAGTTCTGCCGGCGGCACGAGCGGCAGAAAACTGACGCGGGAGTGCCATGCGGCCGGCAGGCGCGCGAGGAGCCGTTGGTTGAAGCCGCTGAGTGGTGCGCCCAGCAGAGCCAGGCGGCTGGGATGGCGGGTGCTCCGCCATGCGGCCAGGAACAACTCAAGTCCGCGCCCCGGACCCAGCGTCTGTGAAAACCAAAAGAAGGCTGGCGGCTGCCCCGGGGCGCCCTGATGCGGATCCGGCTGCAGTGGAAACGAATTGGTGATCACCTCCGCACGTCGTCCGCCGTACCTCGCGAAAAGCGCGTCAGCGAGCGCGTGCGATGTCGTGGTGGTGTGCATTGCCTGGGTGAGCAGCGTCTGCTCCACCCGACGCAGGAGGCCGAGCGGGCGCTGCGCGCGCTGCGCCGGCAGCAGATCCTCCGAATGCCAGTCTTCGAAATCCGCCGCGACGAGCCGGCCATCGCCCAGCAGCCGGGTGCCGACCCAATGCGGAACCTCGTTATGCACAATGGTGAGATCGGCCGGGAGCCGGCGCGCGCGCCGGAGCAGGGCCCCGGCGGGCCCGAGCGCGCGGATCGTCTCCAGGCCCGTCTTCGCCGCAGCCCGGCGCGCGGCCCAGAGCAGCAGCCGGCGCCGGAAAACCGTGACGCGGCCGGTTGCGAAGCCCGGGAGCATGTCGACCGACTCATGCCGGAATGGAGCGCCTTGGAGCAGGTCACGATCTGTAATCTCGGACGCCGCGTGATTGCGCACGGCCAGCACGGTCACGTCGTAGCCGGCGCGCCCCAGCGTCTCTGCCTCTTTCAGCGGGCGCGGATTGCGGCACAAGTGTCCGTTGGTGATGATCAGAATTCGACCGGTGGGCATGGGAGAAGGCAGGTGTTACTGCAACGGAGCCGCATGGGCCGCCTGTCGGGCGGTGTGCCGGTCGAGGTAAGTCCACAATTCAGCGAGGTGGCGCGGGCCACTGAGACCTGCTACCAGGTCGCGGGGATGGCGCACGGCCCAGGTGAAAACCCACGCCCAATCGGCGGGTCGCAGGAAACGCAGCCACCGGAGACCCGCGACCGAGAGCAGGGCGCCGAGCGCGAGGACATGCGTGGTGCGTCCGGGCTTGTGCCGCGCGTCGGCGAACACTTCCCGGGCGAACCGTGGGCCCGGCTTGAGGTGGTGGAAAAAGGTGGCGGCCAGCAGCACCTGCTGTTGGAAGAACGGCCGCTGCTCGTGCGCGCGCGCCGAGGTGCGGGTGATGGCAAAATTGGCCAGCGGCTCCTCGACGAGCAGGAGCGGAAAATGAAACGACCGCTCACGGACCGCCGCCGCGACGCCCGGCGCCGTGGCGGCCGGCAGAAGGTGATCCGCGGGAGTCCGGGCGCGGATGAGCGCCGCCCCGTTCGAGTGGACGTGGCCAAGCACGTGCCGGAGCTGCGGCCAGTCGAAGCGACGCTGACCGGGATGGGGTGGGACGGGCCAGACCGTTTGCTGCAGGTCGGTCCATGTGCCGTCATCCTCCTCGCGCCACAGGCGGAGATTGCTCCAGGCCACCTCGGCGTCGGGATGTTGCTGCAAGGTGGCCACCAGGGCCTCCAGCAGGCGCGGCTCCCACCAATTGTCGTCCTCGAGCAAGGCGACCAACGGTTCGGCGGCAGGCGAGAACAGATGGTTGAAGGTACCTGTCACCCCGAGGTTGCGCTCATGCGGATGGTAGCTGATTCGGGGGTCGGCGACGCCCCGGACAAGCTCGCCGGGGGCGGGGTCGAGCGGATCGTCGTTGTGCAACTCACACACCCAATCGGCGAAGGTCTGCGCCTGCAGGCTCGCCAACGCCCGGGGCAGGAGGTGCGCCCGGCGATAGGTGGCGAGAATGATGCGGATTGCTGCCATGGTCAGACGCGCCGCAGGCGCAGCCAGGCATCACGCAGCCGCTTGGCGAGACGCCAACCGGTCCAGTGCGCCATCCGCTGAAACGCGGGTCCGGCCGGCATGGGGAACGGGCTGCCGCCTAGGTGGGCCGCGTGGCGTTCGGCGGCCGCGGCCAGATCGGGTGCGGTGGGATAGGACTCGAAAGCCAGCCGTTGCCAGCCGTTGGCGGCGGCCGCGCGGGCGCGTGGCGAATCTTGAGCCGCCGCCAGCATGCGCCCGCAGTTCAATTCCGTGGAGAGCCCAAGCGAGCGCAGCGCCGCCACGTCTTTGCGCCGGCTTAGGCTGCGGCGGAGACCCGATCGATAGTAACTGCGCGCCGTACCGCAGAACAGAATGCCCGCCGCGGCCAGCATGACCCGGCCGAAATATTCACCGTCGTCGTTGAGCGTCAGGCGTTCGTCCCACGGCCCCGCTTCATCCAGCAGCGGTCGCGGACAGAGCCAGGCGGCCGGGAGCATCATCCAGCCGGCCTCGTAGTGCCGCAGCAGGAACTCAAGTCCGGAAAGATCGCCCCAGTTGGGTTCGGGGACGAACGCGGCTTCGCGGGGATCACGCCGAAATCGCGCCCACGCGCCGGAGGCGATGTGTCGCGGCGGGCTCGCCAAGAGGCGATCCATCTGGACGGCAATCTTGTCCGGCGCCAGCAGATCGTCGGCGTCAAGGAATTGGATGAAACCGCCACGGGCTTCGCGCAAACCTGCGTTGCGCGCCGCGCTGGCGCCCCGGTTTGGCTGGGTAAGCACCCGCACGCCGCGCGATTCGTACCCGCGGGCGAGTTCGAGGCTGCCGTCGGTCGAACCGTCGTCGACGAAGATGATCTCTTTCTCCGGCCAGGTCTGGGCCAGCGCCGATTCCAGCGTCTGAGCAAGCCACGGCGCGGCGTTGTGGCAGGGAATCAGGATCGAAACAAGCTCGCTCATGGGTATCTCGCCTTCGCAGCGCGTTCCAATAGGACGCAGCCCGGCCAGCGCGCGATTTCGCGATAGGCGCGGGTTTGTCGAAAATCTGCGAGCATAGCCTGCGCCTCGTCGGGCCACTCGTACGTAAGACCCGTCCGGTCCGTCGCCACGCCTGCCACAACGACAAAGCGATAAAGCTGGGCCCCCTCCTGCCAGCGACAGTCATCGATCCGGGTGACCGGGCAATCCAGCCAGGCGGACAAGCCGCAGGCATGGATGTTCACGCCCACGCGGTCGCCCGGGAGCAGGCGTGGCGCGAGCTGTGCGGCCGCGGAGGTGAAGTTGTAGGAGACGGCGGGGCTCACGCCGCGCACGCAGACCGCGACACCCGGCGCCGCCATTGCCAACATGAGGACCGCGCTACCGACGCGCGGGAAGGCGCGCACCGATTCCGCCAGCAAGACCAGAACCAGCGGCAGGGCCGGGAGGAAAAAACGCGCATTGTAGAGGCGATCGAAGGCATCATACGCGCAGAGCACCCACATCCCGACGACATAGACTGTCAGACCCAGCGCCAGCGGCCGGCTCCAAATTGAGATCGGCCGCCGCCATCGACAGAGCGCCAGGAACAAAACCGCGACGAACACGGCTGCGCCCACGATGGTGTAGATTGCCGCGTGCGCGGCGAACGGTTGGCGCAGCCCGACGGTGCTGAGCGCAATGAGCGCGCCCCATCCGAAATCGACGGCATCGGGCGCCAGATTGGCGAAGAAGTCGCCGTGTCCGCGGACCATCCCGGTGGCCATGCCGTTTACGTGTTGATTCAACCAAAGAAAGCCGACGCAGACGGCACCGGCTGCCGCCACCGCGGCGATAGCCAGGCGCCGACGGCCGGCCACCTGCAGCTGTGGCCAGCACGCGATCGTCCAGATGCCGAGCGTGGCCAGTGTCAGCACCCCGGCGTAGCGCATCGCGAAAGACAAAACCGCCGCCAGCGCGGCGCCTAAGATTGCGCGCGGAGCCGGCCAGTCGGCCAAGGTGGCGACCGCGGCGAGGAAGCAGAGGGTGAAGATGATTTCCGAGCGCGCGGCGCCGAGCTCGATCGGCTGAATGGCCGTCGTGGCCAAGCCGAGCACAAGGCCGGTGGCCAACCACCGGCTGCCGATGGCCGCGCAGAGCGGCCGCCACACCAAACCGTAGATGCCGAGGGCTCCGCACGCCAGGACCACGATCAGACTGGCGAAGACCGACAGGCCGGTTCGACTGACCGCGGTGCCCAGCAACGGATACCCGAAGGGCCACGCGGTACCGAATGAGTGGGGTAGTTCGGTGCGAAACGCCTTGGCGTATTCCACGTAGTAGTGTGGGTCGAAACCGATACGCGGCGTGCCGCGGTAGGCGATTGCAGCCAACGCCACCGTTACAGTCACGGCCAGCAGAGGCGCTGCCCATGGCAGGTGGCGTTCAAGGGTGGTCGTCAGCGTCATTGATCAGGGTGCAGCTCAGATTGCCGGCCGGCAGTGGCGCCAGGCGTGGCGAAAATAACCGCGTTTCGAGAGGTCCACGTAGTGATGCATGACCGCATGCGGCCCCCGCGCCTCATCCTCATCGGGCATGAGCACGTAGTCTTCCGGCGGAGCCACCACGCACTCGCGGCCTGCCAGCCACATGGCCGCGAGGGCCTGCTCCTGGTAATAGCTGGTGCCTTCGGCTTCCTGCAGACGGCGGCACCAGGTTTCGAGCCGATCCCAGTCGAGCTCGTCGCTGCGCAGTCCGCACAGTCCGACGTTGAGACGGCGCGGGACGGGCTCGCCGACGATCGATTCCATGAGCGCCCGCGAATAGCCGTAGGCATCCTGCACATCGGTCATGTGCAACGGGCGAACGGGTGCGTCGAGCCATGCGAGGAGGAGGTCGGGGCGGCGGAAGAAAAGCATGTCGGAGTCAAGCACGAGGCGCCAGCCGTGGTGCCAGACGTGGCAGTCGACGAGCTTGCGCAGGTTAGGATAAACGAGGCGGCGGGCGCGCAGCGCGGGAAAGCGCGCAACCGGCAGGTGCTGGTCGAGCAACGCCTCGATCTCGCGCGCAGCATGGATGCGGGAACCGGGGAAGAGCCGGGCACACTCGGCGCGCAAGGCGTCGCTAAATGTCCCGTCGTCGTAGAAGACCGCCCGCAGCGGCCGGCCGGCATGCCGGCACAGCGACCAGAAGCAGAACGCCGTCTGGTACCAGAACCGCCGCCCGGTGAGAAAGCACACTTCTGGCGCGTCCGGCGGCGCCGCCGGCAGCGGTGGCAGAAGCTTGGCGGCCGCGACCATTTGGAGGCGCCCCCGGCGGTTGCGCCATTGATTGACTGGACCGCCCTCCCGCCGCGAGCGGGCCAGGAGTTCCGTCGGTTTGTA
>CAJAKX010000240.1 GCA_903940425.1 uncultured Opitutia bacterium
CGGCATGGTCTTGCTGATCGCCTGCGTCAATGTCGCGAACATGCTCCTCGCGCGCTCCTTCGGCCGCGCCCGCGAGATGGCGATCCGCTCGGCCCTCGGCGCGACGCGCCGCGATCTCGCCCGGCAACTCCTCGTCGAGAGCCTGCTGCTCGCCGCCGCGGGTGGCGTGGTCGGTGCGCTCCTCGGTGCGTGGGGCTACGATATTGTCAGCCGCCTCGTGCCGTGGGAAATGCGCGCGCTGACGGAGGGAACGGCCGGCATCGACCGCGGCGTGTTGCTGTTCATCGCCGGCCTCACGCTGGTCACCGGCATCGCCTTCGGCCTCGCGCCCGCCTGGCAGCTTTCCCACACGAATCCGAACGACGCGCTCAAGAACACGAAGCCCGTGATGCGCACGCTGTTCGGTCGCGTCCGGCTCGCGGACGGACTCGTCGTCGTCCAGGTCGCGCTCGCGCTGATGCTGCTTGTGGGCGCCGGGCTGATGATCCGGAGCCTCGCGCAGCTCAATCAGGTGCATTCGGGCCTGCAGCCAGATCGCGTGCTCACATTGCGCATCGGCGCGCCCCCCATGGAGCAGTACCTCCGCGATCCCGGTGCCTACGTCACCTACCACGAACGCATCCTCGAGCGCGTCGCCGCGCTGCCGGAAGTGGAGACCGCCGCCTTCGGCTCGTCGCTGCCGTTCACCTGGGACACGTCGAGCTGCGTGCTTTTCCGCACCGACCGGCCCGTGCCCGAACCCAGCAAACTGCCGTGGGCGAACACGCACGAGGTCACACCGGATTACTTTCGCACGATGGGCATCCCGCTCATTCGCGGCGAGCTCTTCAGCGGCCATGAGCCCGCGCCACCCATGCCCAAGGGTGAGCTTCTCTCCATGCAGGCGCTGCCGAAGATCTACAAGGACTTCGATCTCGTCTGTGTGATCAGCCAGCGGATGGCCGACCAAATCTGGCCCGGCGAGGATCCGATCGGCAAGCGCTTCCAACTCGGCTTCCCCGAAATGCACCTGCCGGCCGCGCGCGTCATTGGCATCGTCGGCAGCACGACGCAGATCGGCCTCGATCGCGGCGAACTACCCGAATTTTACTGCCTGCTGAAACAGTACCCGGCGCCCATGGGGCTGCACCTGGTCGTCCGGTCCCGCGCGGATCCCGCCGGTGTGCTGGCTTCGGTGCGCACCGCGGTGCGCTCCGTCGCCCCGGATGAACCGATCTACTCCGTCGAATTGATGACCTCGCGCATCGCGGGTTTTTCGTCCGACCGGCGCTTTAACATGGGCCTCTTCATCTTTTTCGCGGCCACGGCCCTGCTGCTCGCCGTGATCGGCATCTACGGCGTGCTGTCTTGCGTCGTCGGACAGCGCACGCGCGACATCGGCATCCGCATGGCGCTCGGCGCACAGCGCATGGATGTGCTCCGCAACGTACTTGGCCGCGGCCTGTGGCTCGCGCTACCGGGCGTCCTGCTCGGCCTCGCCGGCGCCTGGACGGGAAGCCGGCTGCTCGAGAGTCAGCTCTTTGGCATCCGAGGCACGGATCCCGTCACCTACGGCGTGGGAGCCGTCCTCCTCCTCCTCGCCGCGCTGGTCGCCTGCTGGGTGCCCGCCCGCCGCGCCGCCAGCGTCAACCCCATCGAGGCGCTGCGCGCAGAATAAACAGGCAGTAGCGAGCATCGAGCAGTGAGTAGCGAGTAGACCAAGCGAATCCTTTTACCACCGAACAGTTACGAGCAACGAGGAAAGAGTAGACCAAAACCACCGTCCGCCAATCCCGATCGTTTGTCGTTTTCTACTCACTACTCGCCACCCGCTACTCACTACTTTCCATGATTACCAACCTCAGGTACGCCTTGCGCCAGCTCGGCCGGACGCCCGGTTTCACGGCGACGGCCATCGCGACGCTGGCCCTTTGCCTCGGCGCCAACCTCACGATCTTTGCCGTGGTCGACGCGATACTCGTGCGGTCGCTGCCCTTTCCGCAGGCCGACCGGCTTGTCGCGGTTTTCAACGGCTACCCCGGGGCCGGGGTCGAACGCGCCGCCGCGTCGATGGCCAACTATTATGACCGTCGCGGCGCGATCAAGGCGTTCGCGTCCCTCGCGATTTGCCAGGACGGCAGCGTCGTCGTCGGCGCCGCGGGCTCGCCCAACCGCGTGCCCATGTGCCGGGTTTCCCCGGAATTCTTTGCGACGCTCGGCGTGCCGCTGATGATGGGCCATGGGTTCACCGACGATCAGTTGAAGTACGGCACCGACGAGGTGACGGTGCTTACCGAGGGTTTCTGGCGCAGTCATTTTGGTGCCGATCCCAACGTGCTCGGCCGCACCTTCCTGAACGACGGGCTCACCATCACCGTCATCGGGGTGTTGCCGAGGGACTTCCGCTTCCTGTCGAGCCGTGCCGAGTTCTATCGCCCCTCCTCGCATGCGCCGGAGGATGTGCAGCCCAACAGCCGCCACAACAACAGCTGGAACATGATTGCCCGGCTCGCCCCGGGCGCGACGCTGGCCGACGCCCAGGCGCAAATCGACGCCTTCAATGCCCACCAAGCGACCGATGATCCGCTGGCCGAGCTCATCAAGGGCGCCCGCTATCACACCACGGTCAGTCCGCTGCATGCGGATCATGTGCGCACGGTCCGACCCACCCTGGTGCTCCTGCAATGCGGCGTGCTCTTCCTCCTGCTCATCGGCTCGGTCAATCTCACCAACCTCCTGCTGATCCGCGCCAGCGGCCGGACGAAGGAGCTCGCCATTCGCCAGGCCCTGGGAGCCGGACGCCGGCATGTCGCCGCGGAAGTCATCGCCGAGACCACGCTGCTCGCGCTGGCCGGTGGCGGACTCGGACTCCTGCTCGGGGCGGGCGGCATTCGCCTGCTCGGCTCCCTCGGAACCCAACAACTGCCGCTGGGCACCTCGGTCGCCTTCGACGGCCGCCTCGCCGCCGTCCTGATGATCGCCGCCGTCATCGTCGGTCTGGCGCTCGCCGCGCCGATCATCTGGTTCAATCTGCACACCAAGCTCGCCCTCAGTCTGCAAACCGAGACCCGCGGCGGCACCGCCAGCCGCGCGGCCCAACGCCTGCGCCACGGCTTCATCGTCGCGCAGGTCGCGCTCGCCTTCGTGCTTTTGTCGGGCGCCGGCTTGCTCGGCCTCAGCCTGAAGCACGTGCTCGAAACGCCCGCCGGGTTCAACCCCGACAACATCCTCACCGGACAGATCGCGCTCCCGTGGAAGAGCTACAAGGACGACGCCTCCAAACGCGCGTTTGTCGAGCGGCTGCTGCCCGCGATCCGCGCCCTGCCCAGCGTCACCCATGTCGCCATCAACACCGGACTGCCGTTCGGCTCCGGCGTGAATGACAGCGCGGTTACCGTCGAAGGACACACGCCCCGGCCCGGTGACTCGATCCGGGCGCACTACATCTCCGCCGTCACGAGTGAATACTGGCCCATGATGCGGATCCCGCTCCTCCGGGGCCGACTGCTCGAAGACGCCGACGAACACCGGGAGAGGCGCGTCTGCGTCGTGGATCAGGCCTTCGCCGATTACTACTGGCCCGGGGCTGATCCGCTGGGTCACCGGCTCGAGCAAAACATCAAGATCGAAGACAAGACCGCCTCCACGATCGTTGGGGTTGTCGCCTGCGTGAAGCAGAACGAACTCGCCGAGAACAACGGTCATGGCGCCGTCTACTTTCCGTACGCGACGTACAATTCCAGCTATTTCACCCTGCTGGTGCGCACCGCCCTGCCGCCGGAATCCGTGGCCCCCATGGTGCAAAAGGCCATCCTCCAGCTCGACCCCGAGCTGCCGATCGACGACCTGAAGCTGATGCAGGCGCGCATCGACGACAGCCTCATCGCGCGGCGCTCGCCCGCGATCCTCGCCGGCATTTTCGCCGCCGTCGCCCTGCTGCTGGCCGCCATCGGCACCTACGGCGTGCTCGCCTACTCCGTGAGCCAGCGACGCCGCGAAATCGGCGTGCGCATGGCGCTGGGCGCGTTGCCGAAGCAGATCCTCGCGCAGTTCCTGGGCCTGGGTGCCCGGCTCCTCGTCGTCGGTCTCTGCCTGGGCGTCCTCGGCTCCTGGGCCGCCGGCCGCGCCATGCAAAGCGTGCTCTTCGGCGTCGGCGCCCTGCACCCCGGCGTCCTCGCCGCCACGGCCGGGGTGATGCTCGGGGTCGTGTTTTTCGCAATGTTCCTCCCGTCGCGCCGCGCCGCGCGCGTCAATCCGATCGATGCGCTGCGTTCGGAATGAGCCGTAAGCAATAAGCTTTAAGCCATAAGCCCCAAACCAACTTCCCTCACCTCATGACGCGTAACTTACCGCTTACAGCTTATAGCTTATAGCTATGATATCCGACCTCCGCTTCGCCTTCCGCCAGTTGATCAAGACTCCCGGCTTCACCATCGTGGCGCTGGTCACGCTGGCGCTCGGCATCGGCGTGAACACGTCGATGTACACGCTGGTCGACGTCCTGCTTTTCCGGAGCGCGCCGTTCCCGGAACCCGACCGCCTGCTATTCATCCAAGGCCTCACCGCCCAGGGTCAGCCCGAAGGGTTCTCCTATGCCGAGATCGAGGAGATGCACGCCCTGGCCGCCTCCGGCCCGTCTTCGGCCTTCGAATCCATCACGGCGTCCTCGCAGTGGAACAATGACCTGGCCGAGCCCGGCCAGCCCGCGGAACGCCTGGTCTCGCTCGACGCTTCGATCGATTTCTTCCGCACCTTCCGGGTGCAACCGATGCTGGGGCGCCCGTACTCCGCCGACGAAGAAGTGCCGGGCCGCACCCAGGTCGCGATCCTCAGCCACGCCCTCTGGCAGTCCCGTTTCGGGGGCGATCCCACCATCATCGGCCGGACGCTCCGGCTCAACGCCGAGCAGGTCACCGTGATCGGAGTCATGCCGCCCTCGTTCGGCTATCCGCTCTTCTTCGGCCCGATCAACCTCTGGCGCCCGATGACCATTCCGCGCCATATCGTCGAGGACCGGAACAACCACTTCTTCAGCGCGATCGGCCGTCTCCGCCCGGGCGTCACCGCCGCCCAAGCCGCCGCCCAGCTGAAGCCGCTGCTGGCGCGCTGGGCCCACGACTACCCGCAGGTAAGCGCCGGCCGCGGCGTCAAGGTCATGCTCCTGCAGAAGGCGATCCTGAACGGCGGCCCGTTCGAGTTCATCACCTGGCTGCTGTTCGGCGTCGGCGCCGCGGTACTGTTGATCGCGTGCTTCAACCTCGCCAATCTCCAGCTCGCCCGCGCCGCGGGTAATACCCGCGATCTCGCGATCCGTTCCGCGCTCGGTGCGTCCCGCGCCAGTCTGATTCTCCATCAGCTCACCGAATCCATGGTGCTCGCCCTGAGCGGTGGTGTTCTCGGCGTGCTGGTCGGAAAGTGGTCCAATGACCTGATCGGCCGGTCCATCCCCATTGGCTCCACGGAGACCCTTTCGCTCCAGATGAACGGCCCGGTTCTTGGCGGAGCATTTCTGGTCTCGCTGCTCAGCGGCCTGCTCTTCGGCCTGGTCCCTGCCTGGATCGCCTCGCGGGGCGACATGGTCACCACACTGAAGCAGCAGACCCGCGGGTCCACCTCCGGTCGCGGAACCCACCGCCTCCGGAACGGCCTGGTTGTCGCCGAGGTGGCGCTCGCCCTCGCGCTGCTGGCCACCGCCGGCGTGATGATCCGGGGATTCAGCGCCCTGCTGAAGCGCAACAAGGGCTGGGACACCGATCGCGTGCTCCTCGCCAACATCCACATGGCCGAGCAGTCCACCTACAACACCGAGGACAAGCGGCGCGTGGCGATCGACAAGCTCGCGCGCCGGCTGGCGCAGATCCCGCATGCCGAGCGTACCGCGATCTGTTCGAGTCCGCCGCTCTTCGGCTATTCGAAGAACGTCTCATTCGAGGTTCCCGGCGTGACCTCGGATGATCCGACGAAGCAGCCCATCGGCGGCTACACCATGGTCACCTCAGACTTTTTCGCCGCCCTCGGCATCCCCCTGATCGAAGGCCGTCTGTTCCCGTCGGAGCTGAAGGCGGACAGCCCGCCGTTGGTCATCATCAACGAGACCATGGCGCGCCGCTTCTGGCCGCACGAGAGCGCCCTCGGCAAGCGCATCGGCGACCGCCAGGGCGACGTGGTCGTCTGGCGCGAGATCATCGGCGTCGTGCGCGACATCCAGGACGCGTTGAACCCCAGCGACCCGAGCACGATGTACCAAGTCTACAAGCCGCTGGTGAACGAACCGTGGGGCTACCTGTGGCTGATCGTGCGGGCGCCGGCTCCCGCGACGTTCAAGAACGAAGTCCGCCGGGCGGTCACCGACGTCGATCCTGATGTCGCCGTCCAGCAAATGGTCACGGTGCCGGAGGCGGCCGACCAGTTCCTGCGCAGCTTCACCGTCGTCAACGACACGCTGGGGGGATTCGCCCTGCTCGGCCTCCTGCTCGCCGCCATCGGACTCTACGGCGTGATCTCCAACCTCGTCGCCCAGCGCACGAACGAGTTCGGCATCCGCATGGCGCTGGGCGCCAGACCGCGCGACGTGCTCGGACTCGTGCTCCGCCGGGGTGTCGGGCTCACCCTGCTCGGCCTGGTGATTGGCGTCGCCCTGGGGTCCGCGCTCAACTTCGCGCTGCGGGCATCGCTGCCGCGCATGGGCGGCCTTGATCCCATCACGATCAGCCTGGTGGCCCTCTTCCTGTTTGGCGTCGCCCTCTTCGCCTGCTGGCTGCCGGCGCGCCGGGCCACCCGGATCAACCC
>CAJAKX010000241.1 GCA_903940425.1 uncultured Opitutia bacterium
AACCTCCCGTCATCGCAGGCTTGGTTAACCTCGCGGGCGATCTGTTCGTAGAATGCCAGGGCGTCACGCGCGGTGCGACCGTGGCCCGCCTCTTCCACCGCCTGACGCAAGGCCCACATGAACCACCCGATGGCGATCTCGCGTTCTTCCGGGCGCCGACGGGTGAGAAACGCGCCATTGGTGGCCCAAGTGAGGCCAGCGTTGCCTTCCAGATAGGGCTTCAACTCGGCAAAGGCTGGACTCACGGCGTAGATCCGCTCGCGCGTGGCCCGGGTCACCGGGACAAAGGGAATCTCCTCCTCCGGGCGCACCCGCAGCAGCGCGCCAAAGGCATCCTTGAACGCACCGGCGCGAAATTCCACTGTCCCAAACCAGCCGTAGTAGCGGGCGTTGAGAGCGCAGACGGTCAGGATGGGCGCAAGGGCGCAGAGTGTAGCGATCACGGCGACACGACCGACGTTGAGCAATGCGGCGCGCGAGTGCTGCCAGGCGCCAATGATCACGGCAGCTCCAAGTAGAATCAGGCTGGGGGCAATCCATATGCTTTCCTCCCGGGTGAGCCAGAAGGCCGCCCAAGTCAGGCCCAGTATTGCCGCCCACGGAGCCAGTCCCCTCCAAGACTCGCCGCGTCGAACATACAGCGCGATCATCGCGGCAAAAAGAATCAACGTGAGCGAAACATAGATGCTCTGTCTGAGCACGCGGCCCGAGCCCTGCATTTCGAACGACATCGGATTCCACAGGAGCAGTGCATAGAGGCCGAGCCGGCCCCAACCGTTTTTCACGATTGGAGCCAATGCGCGCACCGTCAGTGCGCAGGCGCCAGCATAAGCCAGTTGCTGCGACAGCAGCAGCGGAATGCCGAGCGCAAAAACGAAGGCGATCCAGATGGGATAAAACGGCCCCTTGGCCAGGGTAAGGTTGTTGTAAGGGCCCAGCCATTCGCCGCGGAGGATCGATGCGGCCAGATTCAAGAAATGCTGGTCATCATGGGTGGAAAAACCGAACGCGAACAACGGCTGCCCGTTCGTCAGCCACAGCTTGAGGATGGTCAGCGCACAGGCGGCCCAAAACCAGGCGCTCAGGCGTTTGGTACCGGGGCGGATGTTTCCAACGGGTGGGTTCGAAGCAACGTCGCTCATGGGAGGCTTCTTAGATCGCTCGTTTCGGTATCTCCGGCAGCAGGGTAAAGGAGGCGGCTTAAAATCTCATGATTAGCAATGAGCGGCCGAAAATGGCAACATGGCAAAACCCGGTGAGGCGGAATCCGTGGACGAAGTACGCGTGAAGCCAAGGGGGTGATCATGCCGGCTTGCGCGCGATTGCGATCACCTGCCAGCCCAAGGGAGAATCCACCAGATTGAAGGTGAACAAGGCGCGAAACAGCCGCATGGTCACGGTGGCGAGACTAGAGGCGCGTGATGCCGTCTGTTCGTTGACATCTTCGATCAGTTTGCGTCCTCGAAGGATCACTGTCAGGCGGTAGAGATTAAAAAAGGGAAAGCCGGTGAGACAGACCCGCTCGACGACGAAGCCCGATCGCTCCAACAGCCCTCTGATTTTTTCCCGATCGAAATGTTGGCGGTGACCAATATGCCGATCGAACGCCGACATCGGCCCGCCTGGCACCGTCACAATCAACAGTCCTCCCGGTGCGAGGAAATTTGCGGCCGCCTGCAAAAAGCTCAAGGGATCGTCCACATGTTCGAGCACCTCCGAGCACACGGCGTGTGTGGCCCATTCGCGCAGTCCAAAATCCTCCGCTTGGGAGTGGCAAAGGTCCGTAATGTGAAAACGGGCTGATGGTACTTTGCGACGTGCAATCTCGACGCCAATGGCGCTCAGTTCCAATCCAACAAACTCGGCCTGGGGAAGTTCTCGCGCCAGTTTCGCAATCAAGTCGCCCTGGCCGCTGCCTATGTCGCAGACTCGGATCCGGACCTGGCTGTGCGACCGTAAGATCAATCTCTCGATGAGGCGGTGCCGCATCCGCTGCGCAGGATTTATGCTGGCCGCCGCCGCATAGTTCTCCCAATGCCGATCCCAATCATCCTGGCGGTGTGCGGGCATGTTCACTTGATGGCGGTGGCAAACAGATTCAGACCGAACTTGTGATAGTGCAGATGGAGGCGGCTGGGGCGAAATCCCGCCTGCACGAGCAACGGCCATAAATCCCTTTTGCAGTAATACATCTTATGGTCATCCATTTCGAGCCGGGGGCTTAATCCGAGCCTGAATGCCGAAAACTCCAGGAAGAATTTTCCCCGCCAGGTCGGCACGTTGACGAGTACCTTTCCCTCCTCCTTGAGCAGGCGGTGAATGTCCGCGAGAACCGCGCCGGGATGCTGCAAATGCTCAAGCACCGAGATCAGCAACACCACATCGTACACCCCGGTCTCCAACTGCGGCAGCACCTCCTCGATTGCGCCTTCTTTCAGTGTCAGCCGCTCCCGATGTCGCAAATCAGGCGCCAGGGCAAAATCTACCGCCACACCCTCCGCCAGGCGGTCATAGAGGCTTACGAGATGATAGGCATGGTAGCCGCAGCCCAATTCGATGACACGAAGACCGCTGCGAGCTGGAACCACCCGGTGGATCGCGCGCGCCGAAAGCCACCTCCCAAAACGGTCCACCCACGTCAGCCTCTGCTGACCATACGATTCATTTGAGCGGGTGCTCATAGGTCGTGCCGCGCATGCCGCCTTGGGTCATTTCCAGCAGCAGCGTAAATCCGAAGGTCTGAAAACCGACGATGATCAGCATCAGACCAAGAATTGCCGGGTAGGAAATCTGTGCCAACTTGAGTCCTCCCTCAATGTAGCGCCAGATCAGTGCGCTCTCCAACATCAAGCCGACGGCCACGCAGACGCCCGCTGCGATCATACCGCGGTTATACGTCAGTCCGCGTTGCACGGCAGCCGCGACTCCCAAACGCAGATCATGCATGATGCGCGCCAAGATGCCGATCTGGATGCAACTGTAGCCAAGCGACACCAATGTCATGCCGAGCAGCATCCAGTACAGGTTGAAGCCGATACCGCCGATGGTGATCGGACCGAAACCCAGAGGAATCGATAGCAGCAACCCGAAGGTCAGCATCGCAACACCAGGCTTCAACAGAAACGAATCCGGCGAATAGACGAGCATGACGCGCAGGTTCAGCCAGCCGGCGACCCAAGGGGACATCCAGCCTGCCCGGCGATGATGACTCAAGCGGCCCTCCCGATCCCGGTAAAACCGGACCGGCACTTCTGCGATCTGCAGTCCGATCCGGGCGGCTTTCAGCACCATTTCCGACGAATATTCCCAAGACTGGGAGTGCAGCCTGATGCGGAGCAAGGCGGCGCGCGTCAGGCCGCGCATGCCGCAATGAATGTCGGAAAAGTGGCTGCCATAGAGGCGATTGAGAAACCAGGTCGTCAGCGGGGTGCCGAAGTACCGGTGCAGGGACGGCATGGCGCCATTCTCGATCTCACCCTTGAACCGGCTGCCCATCACCATTTCGTAGCCCGCCCGGAATTTTTCTACGAACGGCGCCAGCTCCCGGAAGTCGTAGGTGAGGTCGGCGTCGCCCATGATCACCCAGTCGCCGCGAATGTAGGGAATGGCGTCGATGTAGGCGCGGCCCAGCCCTCGTTTGGGCACGCGCAGCACCTCGGCGCCGCAGGCCAAGGCGAGCTTCGGGGTTTCGTCGGTCGAGCTGTCCACGATCAGTATCTGTGCGGTCACTCCCGCGTACCGGATGCCTTCCTTGCACCAGTCCACGAATTCACCAATGGTGATCTTTTCGTTGAGGGCCGGGACAACGATGCTCAGCTGCACAGGCTCCAGTTGAACGCCCGGCGGCAGCCAGTGTTCGATCGTGGCGGGAGCTTCGGTCATGGCACGGAGGTCGGTCAGGAGCGCGCGTCCCGCAGGGCCAGCATGGCGTCGCGCATCGCCGCGGCGGAGGTCCGTTGGCAACGCCAGCCCAGGGCGGTGATTTTGCTGCAATCGAAACGCACCACGGGTACGTCTCCCTTCCACCCCCGGTCGCCGCCCGTGAATTCGAATCGGACGTTGCGTGGATCCAGGCCGCAGACCTCCAGCGCGATCCCGGCAATCTGGCGGACCGTGATATAGTCACCCGTCGCGACATTGAACACGTCATAGCACTGGTTCCCCTGGCGCCACGCGAGGAAGAGGGCGTTGAGGATATCGTCGATGTGAATGTAGCTCTTGCGCTGGTTGCCGTCGCCTAGGATCCGTAGCCGGCTGGGGTCGGCGGCCAGGCGGCGCACAAAATCATACCCCACGCCGTGGGTTTGCCGCGGCCCCACCACATTGGCGAAGCGAAACACCCGCGCCCGCATGTCGAACATGTGGCAGTAAGCGGCGATGAGCGCCTCGCAGGCCAGTTTGCTGGCCCCGTAGGTGGAGATGGGGATGCAGGGCCCGTGATCCTCGCGGAATTCCACGCCGGAATTCTCGCCGTAGATGCCGCTGCCCGAGGTGTAGATCAGGTTCTTCGTCCCGCTCTGGCGCATCGCCTCGATCATGTTTTGGAGCAGGAGCGTGCCTTCGCGGAAATCGATGTCCGGCTCGGTGATGGCCCGGGCGATATCTGGATTAGCCGCGAGGTGGAACACCATGTCGGCGCCGGCCAGCGCGGGCTTGATCTGCGCGATTTCCTTCAGATCTCCGCGGACCACCTTCAGCCGGGGATCGGCCGACGGTTCGCGCAGATATTCTTCGCGACCGGAGCTGAAGTTGTCGAAGATCACGATCCGATCGATCCCCTCCGTGCGCAACAGCCGCCGCACGAGGTGGCTGCCGATAAAGCCCGCGCCGCCGCTGATAAAAACCGATTTCATCTGAGTATCCTGCTCCCTGCCGGCGTTGCCATGCGGGGAGGCAGGGGCGAGAATTCGGCAGAGCGCGGAGGCAGGCAAGCTTCTATCGCGCCGCGCCTGTCGCCTGCCTTGGTCCCGGCCCGCGGCCGGACCGGCAATTCTCTTGTCCCGAAAACCTCCCCTGCGGTATTGAGAACGGCTGGTAACATCCGGCGCTTCCACCGCGCCGACCTTTCCCCATCTCTCCGCCTCAACGCATGAATCCACCTGCCAACGGCCGCCGTGACGACTGGGATCGACACTGGGACCACAGTTCGCCTGGGCTGCCAGCCCCAACCCGGCGCAGCAGATGCGACACCGGATCATCGCGCACCTGCTGCAAGCCACCGCTGGGCCGGCCGGCCGCGGTCTGCGGGTGTGCGATTTTGGCAGCGGCCAGGGCGACATGATCCATCGCTTGACGGGCGCGCTGGGCAGGGCGGAGTATGTCGGATTGGAACTCAGCACGGCCGGGGTGGAGATCTCCCGGCGCAAGGCGCCGCACGCCCAGTTTCATACGGCCGATCTTTTCACCTGCACGCCGGACGATTTCGGATTGCGCGAATGGGCGAGCCACGGGGTGTGTTCCGAGGTCCTCGAACACGTGGATGACCCGCGGAAGCTCTTGCAGGCCATGCGCGGTTATCTTGCACCGGGTGGCGTCCTCGTGGTGACCGTACCCGGTGGGCCGATGTCGGCGTTCGACCGTCATATCGGGCACCGGCAGCATTTCTCCCGCCGTTCCATCGCGGCCCTGCTCGCCGCGGCGGACTTCGCGGTGGAGCGAACCTGCCTGGCAGGGTTTCCGTTCTTCAACCTCTACCGTCTGACCGTGATCGCGCGGGGGCGAAGACTCATCGACGATGTGGACGCACACCATCACCAAGGCAGCAGCCTGCTGGCGCGGACGGTAATGGCGGCCTACCGCGGCTTGTTCCGGCTCAATCTCTTGGATTCGCCCTTCGGCTGGCAGGTGGTGGCGGTGGCGCGAAAGCCGGTATGAGGGGTGCCGCCGACCCAGAGCGCGGATGGTCCCGCACGCCTCTGTGCGGATGCCTTCGAGTAGGCAAGGTCTCAGCGCCCCGACGGCGGCCGACCACGACAAAAAAAGCCGCATCGATAACTCTCAGAGAATGAGAAGACAGTCCGTGGCGGGCGGGGAAGGTCTGTCGGGGCGCCAGCCCTGGACCAACAAAACGCAAAGAAAACCGAGGCCGCCGAGAGCCATGAACTCGAGCCCGTGCCGCGTCATCCTGCCCCCCGGCCGGGTACCCTTCTGGGCAGAGTTGTTAGCCAATGAGGCACAAACAGATTCCACGCCCTCGATGCAGAGCCCGCACAGGTCAAGCCAAGGAGAGGCACCGTTGCGGACAAACTCAAAGCCGTTTTACATCGAGAATAAAGCCCGCGAATCCCCTCCCGGTCGTGGACGCGCCCAGCCGGTTCTCCGCAATAAACACCTCGTTGGCGTCTGCTTCGTGGCATTCGGATTCTCCGAATAGGGCGACTTCGCCGTCCAACGTCACCTTGACCGTATGCCCTCGCTCGCCGCCGCGCGCGGCTGGCGGCAGCAAAGAAGCCATTTCAACGATGATGCGATGCGGAATGGACGGATCCACCGCCACGGAGGGTCCGATAAATCCTCCAATGCCCCAGTGATCGAATCCGAAATGCACGTGGGTGGCATCGTCGCGCACGATATAAATCACGTCACCTTTTCCGGTGCGACCGGTTTCGACGAGCGACTGGCCGAGTCCCGGGGGTGCATCGCCAAGGGACGCCAACAGGGAGAGATAGCCCCAGCGCCCGCGGATGCCCGCGCGCAGTCCGACGCCACGCCCGGGAACATCCGTGGTCACCGCAAGAACCTCCCCCTGAAAGTCCGCCCCGCAGGCCGTGCCGAGGATGGGGTTTTCCAGGACATAAGCCTCGGTGTTGGCAAACGGATAAAACCCCTGCCAGGTTTGAAAAGCGATTCTTCCATCCAATCGGATCTGCGTCAGGTTGTGGTCGAATCCTTCCGGCAGGTGGTCTCGCAAAAGCGGGCCTGACAGAATCTCAATTTCGTGATCTTGGTCAAAGTCGAATGACACGGGCTGGCCCAAGTTCAAGTCCGTCCCCCAATGGTCGTGCCCAAAGGCCACGTGGCGCCCATCAATCATCCGGAGGAACAGAAAATCGCCACTCCCCTCCCGGCCGGTGACCAGCAGCGGCAGTCCGGCAGTACCTAACGGGTGTGCGCGAACCCGCAAGGTGACCATTTTCCCCACAAAGGGTGAATCCGGGGGAGGAATAAACCGGTTCACATCGTTGCTGTTTGCCGGTTCAACCTTTGTGATGGTACCCGAGAAAGAGGAAACACATTGCGCAAACTTGATCGTGTTCCAGCCCGGGGCAATTTCCCAGGGTTCAAAATACCGAATCCTGTAGCCAATCGGCATCTCCTTGATCAGCGATCTGTCCCAGATAAGCAGGGTGCGATTCGCCAACGTGATGGTGCCGGAGCTCAACCCGTATTTGACGACCAGCCGATGGATGCGGTTGAAGTCAACGTCCCGGATAATTCTCGAGGCTACAAGGACGTTCATCCTGCTCTTGTACAGCAGGAAGCGGATCGCACGGTGGCCGAGATGGCTGATCATGTAAAGGTCGCCGTCCTCCGCAAATCCGGCTGACATGATCGGCTCGACCCAGCCGGGCGGCTGCTCCGTGAGCCGAAGTTCGATGGCAACGGCATCCCGGAACCGTGCGGTCGGGAGCGGATAAAAAGGCCGGAATTCAGCAACGTTCTGAGGCGACTCATGCCTTGTCCCTTCAATTTCGGCGCGGTTCACATGATTGAGCTGGCTCCAAAACGGATCGGCGAGGGCGAACCGGTCCATGACATAAGCCGCCGGGCCGCTCTGCAAGCCGACGAGCCCAGGCTGGGAGCTTAGGACAATGCGACGGGCCGGCCCCCAGGTCACCGAGTGCAGCCGCCAAGGCGCGGCGGATGGCAAACGTGGCGTGAGGCCCATTTCTGATCGCCCAGCGAGAGCGCTGTCGCCGGCGCCGGGAGTTTCGGGTGGTTTGGCCACCCGAAAATTGGAGGCGGAACGTAACCAGAGTGGCATCTGGAAGAAAATGAGCAAAACCACCACCATGACAGCTAGGAGGCGGTCAGAGAGGTCGCGGTCGTAAACAAAGACGAGGGCCGCCACCCAAATTAGCGCCGCTGGATTCGGCGTCGACCATCGGGCGGCACCCGACAAGAGCGGGAAAAGCAACGATCCGATCAAGCCGAGGCCCAGCCAGTCCGCCGCATCGCGCCGGCGGCGCGTGCCGAGCGTGAACAGCACTTTGGCAGCCGCACAGCCCACGAAGGCGCAAGCGAACGGTTCTTTTTGGACGAATCGAAGACCACCCTCGGCAGCTGCGCGAAGCGACTCCTTGAACGACGGAAGGTAGTTAAGCTCACCGTGTAGACTGTGTGGTAAAATGCTGCCGTAATAAAGCCAGGCGAAACCCAGCCAGATGGCCCCGGGAATCATGCCGATCATCGCCGGCCGTATTTTTACCCATGACGGCCTGTCCAGCAAGCGGACGAGGAGCAGCGGCACGACCACGAGGACTGCCGAGAACTGCGTCAGGAAGATCAACGAGGCAACGAACCACGGCGCGGTCCACCGGCCACGATTCGAATCAGGAAGCGCGCGGTCTTCGCTGCTGAGCACGGCGGTGAACACACTGAACAGAAAGACCAGCAGCGCCCCCTCCAGTCCATTGGCAACCCCGGTCACAAATAACGAGACCGCCGGCATGACGACAATGACGAGCAATCCCTTGCGAAACCGGCCCCAATCCGGCGAAGTCGCAGGACTGCGGAGGCCGGCATCAACGGCCGTCAAAAGCACCCCAAGCAAGGCCGTCCCATCGGTCAGCACCCTGATGCAGAACCCGTAATGGTCGCTAAGAGTCAGGACCAAACTCGTCAGGCCCAGCCAGAGTGGATTCGCAAACGTGAGGATCCTCTCGGCCGGATTGAAGCAAAATGCGCCCGCGCTCTTCAGATTCAGGGCGATGCGAATACCGACCAGCGCATCGTCGCAAAAGACGAACCGGGTAAAGAGCAGAACCGCCAGCGGTAGCGCAAACAGCAACGAGATGACCCCGAGGCGGGATAGATTGCGGAGTGACATCGCTATTCCGTGGTGTGTTGGTCCTGCCGATCAATGTCGAGCTGGAGCAGCAGGTTCCGCAGCAGTGGGACGGTCATCGCGCGCTGGAGAAACGCATCATAGCGCGGGCCATGCGTCACGCCGTGCAGCTCCTGCGGGTCGCGGGCCACGTCGAACCAAAAGGCGCCCGCGTTGGCCATGAAAATAAATCGCTCCGTGCCTTGGGAAAGGCTGAAAGCGGTCCGGCTCCATTGCTTCCATTCGTTCGTCGTCAGGCAATAGGAGATGCGGTCGGGAGGGACGATGGAGAACAGGCTGAAGCCAGCGTAGTCCAGCCCCGGCGGTGGTCCGTAGCCGAAGATTTCCGCGAGTGTAGGCGCGATGTCGACATTCGCGACGGTCCTTTCGGCATTTGATGCTACCCGTTCCCTTATCTTGGGGGCGATCTGCGCCGGAAGGTGGACGTAAAAAGGCACCGTGATGACCTCGTCGAAGTGGTCGCCAATACGGTCAACGCTGCGAGGACGCCTCACATCCTTATCGCCGTGGTCGGACGTAACGATCATCAGGCTGTCTGCCAGCCGGCCCGCATGCTCCAGCGCGGCAAAGATCTGCCCGTAATAACTCTCAAGAATGAACGCCACCTTTTGCTCGGCGCGGGTCAGAGTTTTCGGAAGCAGAATCTTGCTCGTGGTCTGCAAAGGCACATGCAGGGCGTTCGAATTGATGACCAGGAAGCAGCGCTCATCAGCCCTCAGGTGGTGCACATAATCGGCCACCTGATCAGCGATCTCCATGTCATCAATCCCCGTGTCATTGACCCTGGGGAGCGGGATGGGGAGATTGTTCTCAGTGACATAGGTCTCAATCCGCGCCGGGCGGTAGAAATTGTCGAACGCGGCCCAACTGTAGTCTTGCGACGTGAAGAATGCCGTGCGGTAGCCCGCCGCATGCGCCAGGTCGAAAACGAACGGCATTGCATGAATCTTCGCGGATCCCTCCACCGGGTCCACGCCGGTCAACATGGAGGGCACGCTGATCTCGGTGACGGTGCCGTTCGTCTTGGCGTATTTGAACTCAATCCAAGCGCCGGCCTTGAGTGGCGAGTCCGCAACGATCTTGGCCATCAGCCCAGTCGAGGCTCCGTCGCTGGACGGAAAGGACCGCGACAGCGATTCGTTGATGAATAGGACCACCGTCCGGGGTGCTACCCCGAGCTGACTTCTGCGTTCCGGGGACCGATGCTGGCTCGCGGTTAGCGGTTGAAAGGTATAGGTATATCCGCCAGCGAATGCCGGCTCAGCGTGGTCCAGCCAATTGATGGCTAGTCCGATGAGTGGCTCGCGGGCGAGGCTGACGCCCTGTATGGCCAGCAGTCCCACGACCGACCAGTGCCATCGAGCGTTCTTGACGGGCCGTCGGCAAAAGTAGAAACCGACCAGCAGATGGGCCGCGATGCAAAGAAAAGCGCTCAGCCCCGAAGCATACTGGGTGGCATAGTAAGGCACATCCGCAAACCGCACGTTCAAGCTGAGCAAATCGCCAATCGACTGAGTGAATTCGCGATTAAAGTAATGAAGGGTCGCTCCGTTCGCGAGGCAGAAGACACAACTCAGCAAGGTGCCTGCCGCAAGCAACACCCTACCGGCTTTGGGTCCGGTCAGGCCAGCCACCTGATAAAGGAGCAGCCCCAAGGTGAAAAACAGAAACAAGTCTTGAATGATCGCTAACGCCAGCTGTGGGGTGACTGGAGCAGCCGAAGCATACAGGCTGGTGCTGTCGCCAACCGATTTGGCGATCAGGAGCGAGAGCGCATAACCAAACATTTCAGAATGCCTAGATTTGTTTCGCAGTGGATGCCATGGAATTTTTTTTGGCCGGCCCCATTATTCTCCGATGGGCTGACGCGAGAACTGGCGGAGGCTCCGCCGAAGATCGACGGCGTGAGCGCGCCGGTGGGCATCACGGAGGATCCGGATCTTCTCCTCCGTCGTGAAGCGTTTGCCCTTCCTGGTCTGGGTTCCTTGTTTTTGGCCCGGACCAACTCATCACCCAGTCTGAAAAAAGCGATTCAGTCACTCCTGAAAACGAGACAGAACAGGGCCAAGGCGAGCATCACTGTCATGGCCCGCGCGAAACGGGATGACATGACGGGATTCTTCTTGAATGGGGGCGCCTGGTCAACGGGCCATTCGCCACCCCGGTCACTCTTTCCGCCCGGCCAAGGCGCCCGGCGCGCAGGATCCCCCCGGCCTTACTCCAGGCGGCCCTCGCCGATCTGCCACGGCTTCCAGGTGCGCGGCAGGGCGGCGAGCGAGAAATCGGTGAGCTCCAGCGTGAGGTTGGGATTGTAGGCGGGATCGCCGGCCAGTTCCCGGCCCCACCGGGCGAGCATGGTCTCGGTCTCGCGGCGGAAGCGCTCGCGTTTTTCCTCCGTGTCATCGGCCCCGCGGCTGGCCGATTCGTGGTGATAAAACTCCGCGAAGGGCGTCCAGAGGTTGCGATAGCCGGCGGTGCGCACTTTCAGGCAGAAATCGATGTCATTGAAGGCGACGGCCAGCTCCTTTTCATCCAGGCCGCCCACCTGTTCGTACACCGCCTTGCGGATGACGAGGCAGGCGGCAGTGACGGCACTGTAGTTCTGCACCAGCCGGGCCCGGTTGAACCGGCCCTCGCTCCCGCGTTCCAGGTCGCGAAACGCGTGCGCCGCGACGCCCCCCACGCCGAGAATGACGCCGGCATGCTGGATCGTGTTGTTGGGATAGTAGAGCATCGCGCCGACGCACCCGATGCCGGGGCGGACCGCCTGGCTGGCCATCTCGTCGAGCCAGTCGCCGTTGATGACTTCCAGGTCGTTGTTGAGCAGGCCGACGATCGTGCCGCGCGCGTGCCGCACGGCGAGGTTGTTGAGGACGGAGTAATTGAAAGGCGAGTCATCGCGGAGCACCCGCACGACGGCCTTTTCCGGCGGCACCCCGCGCAGCGCGGGCGCCGTCCGCGACTCGAGGGTCTGGAAGTAGGCGAGGGTCCCGGGGTCGTCGGAACCGTTGTCGACGAGGATGATTTCGTAGGCGGGATAGGTGGTTTTTCCGAGGATGCTGTCGACGCAGCGTTGGAGCAGGCGCAGGCCGTTGCGCGTGGGCACGATGAGCGACACGAACGGGGCGGGTGAGGGCAGCAGATGCTTCACCCGCCAATGGCCGCCCGCGACCTGCAGGATTTCCACCGGCTCGCCGCAGCGCGCGAAAT
>CAJAKX010000242.1 GCA_903940425.1 uncultured Opitutia bacterium
ATCTTTCTGTCAATCCCTGCGAATCCTTCATGGGACGGTCAACTCACCAGCCCCAGTTGCGGCGCAGGCGCAGCGACTGATAGAGGTCCTCGGACACTTCCGTGAGAAAACGGCTGGGCGTCAGCAGCGTGGCCGGGCCGCCCCTGGCATTCACCTTCGGGAAGCAGAGGTAGAGTTCGTCCTTGGCGCGCGTGACCGCCACGTAGAACAGCCGGCGCTCCTCGTCGAGGTCGCCCGCCTCGACGGCGCGGCGCAGCGGAAACAGGCCCTCGGCCAGCCCGAGGATGAACACCGCGCCGAACTCGAGGCCCTTGGCCTGGTGCACGGTGGTGAGGCGGAGCGCGTCGGCGTCGGGATCGACCTGCCGGTCGCTCGTCTCGGAGTTGAGCAGGGCGATCTGCGCCAGCAGGTCCTGCATCTCGTCGAAGCGCGCGGCGAAGCCGATGAGCGACTTCAGGTCGTCCAGGCGCGAGGCGTAGTTGGCAAAGGCGCCCTTGAGGTAGTCGCCGTACCAGCCCTCGATGGCAATCTCGACGGCCTTGAACGGCTTTTCATGCTGCGCGGCGGCGGCGATCTGCTGGAGCGAGGTGACGAGCCGCGGCCACTCGTCCCGGGATTCCTTGGGCACCCGGGCCTTCACCTCCTCGGACGCCAGCGCGTCCACAAGGTTGCGCTGGTGCGCGCGGGCGCAGGCGAGGGCGGTGTCGTAGAGTTTCTGCGCGCCCTTGCCGCCGACCCGCGGCAGCAGCACGGCGATGCGTTGCCAGGCCATGGCGTCGGTCGGGTTGTGGACGAAACGCAGCATCGCCACGAGGTCGCGGATGTGCGCCTGCTCGAAAAACCGCACGCCGCTCGTGATGACGTAGGGCACGCCGAGGCGCGAGAGCTCGAGCTGCACGTCGAGCGCCTGGAAATGCGCGCGATAGAGCACCGCGATGTCGGCCAGCGGCCGGCCCTCGTCGACGAGGCCCTTGACGCGCTGCACCACGAACATGGCCTGCTCGCGCGTGTCCAGCGTCTGCACGAGGAACGGCTTCTCATGGTCGGGCCGCGAGGGGCGCAGCCACTTGTCGAAGTGGCGGCCCTTGGGCTGGGCGGCGAGCACGCCGTTGGCGAAGGCGAGGATCGACGGCGTCGAGCGGTAATTGGTTTCGATGCGGTAAATTTGCGTGCCCGGGTGGCGGTCGGGGAAGGTGAGGATGTTTTCGAAGTTGGCGCCGCGCCACGAGTAGATGCACTGCGCGTCGTCGCCCACCGCCATCACGCGGTGGTGCGCGCCGATGATGTCGACGATCTGCGCCTGCAGCGTGTTGGTGTCCTGGTATTCGTCGACGAGCGTGTGGTGAAAACGCTGCTGGAGCCAGGCCGCCACGCCCGGCGCGGCCCGGAGCAGGTCGAGCCAGTATTCGAGGAGGTCGTCGTAATCGACGACGTTCTGCCGGCGTTTGCGCTCGCGGTAGGCCGCGGCAAAGCCGCCGATCTGGTCGGCCACGGCCTCGTGCTGCGGGTAAAACTGCGTGATGGTCTCGCCGAGCGCCCGTTGGGTGTTGCGCGCAAAACTGATGATCTCGAACAGCGGGCCGGGACGCGGATGGGTCTTCTCCTTGAAGAAGACCTTGTCCTTTTCCTCGACCGCGTCCCGCAGCAGGCTGTCGGCCTCCTCGGCGTCGAGGATGGTGAACGAACGCGCCAGGCCGACGGCCTCGCCGTGGAGGCGCAGCACCTTGTGACCGATGTGGTGGAACGTGCCGCCCCAGAAGCGGTGGGCTTCGACGCCGGTGAGGTCCTGCACGCGGTGGAGCATCTCCCGTGCGGCCTTGTTGGTGAAGGTGAGGAGGAGGATTTCGTGGGGACGCACGCCCTGGGTGAGCAGGTGGGCCACGCGGTAGGTGAGGGTGCGCGTCTTGCCGGAGCCGGCGCCGGCCAGCACCAGCAGCGGCCCGGGCGGCGCGGTCACGGCCGCGAACTGCTCCTCGTTGAGGTCCGCGCGGAAGTCGATGGGCGGGATCTGCAGCGGCGCGCCGGGCTCGGGTTTCAGGACAAAATCCATCGGGAAGGAGACAGGAGTCAGGAGACAGGAGCCGGCCGGGGGAAGACAAAAGAAACCAAGACCTGCGGAGGCGCCCGGCGGCGGAAAATCCGCCACCGGCCTAAGAAAACATTGGTTCGCGAGTCATGGAAATAGATGCAACCCTCGTCTTCTGCCATGAACCCCCTGCGCTCGTTCCTCGCCGCCGCAGCCTCGTTGGCCGCTTTTTCCGCCCCGGCCCAGCCGGCGTTGACCATCTACAACCAGAATTTCGCCGTGGTGCGCGAACGCGTGCCGCTCAACCTCACGGCCGGTGAAAACACCGTCACCTACTCGGGTGTCACCGTGCACCTCGAACCGGACTCCGTGGTGCTGCGTGACCCGGCGGGCAAGGTGGCGCTGCGCATCCTCGAGCAAAACTACCGCGCCGACACGATTTCGCAGGGCCTGCTGCTCTCGCTCTACGAGGGCCGGGAGCTCGACTTCCTCGTGCGCGACCAGAACGCCAAGGAATACACGGTGAAAGGCAAGGTCATCCGCAGCGGCTACGTGCCGAATCTGGGCGGCGGACAGCACTACGGGCAGAATTTCTACCAGCAACAACAGATGATGCAGGCGGCGGCCGGCTCGCCGATCATCGAGGTGGCCGGCAAGCTGCGTTTCTCGCTGCCGGGGGAACCGCAGTTCCCGGCGCTGAACGACGACGCCATCCTGAAACCGCTGCTCACGTGGCAGCTCGGGGTCGACAAGGCCGCGAAGTTCGAGGCCGAGTTGAGCTACATCACCGGCGGCATGAGCTGGCAGGCGTCCTACAACCTCATCGCGCCCGAGAAGGGCGACACCCTCGATCTCATCGGCTGGGTGACGATCGACAACCAGAGCGGCAAACAATTCGACAACGCGACGCTCAAGCTCATGGCCGGTGACGTGAGCAAGCTGCAGCCGGAGCAAACCATGGGTTACATGGCGGAAGATAGCTTGGCTGGGGCACGGTCCATGGGCAAAGCCGCCGTCACCGAGAAGGCCTTCGACGAGTTCCATCTCTACTCGCTCGCGCGGCCGACGACGCTGCGCAACCGCGAGACGAAGCAGGTCGAGTTCATCCGCGCGACAGGCGTCAAGGCGAAGACGTTCTACGTTTACAACGGCGCCTGGATCGACCCGCGTCGCTACGGCGGCTGGAACCTGGAAAACATCCGCAACGACCACGACTACGGCACCCAGTCGAGTCCCAAGGTGTGGGTGATGCGCGAATTCAAGAACTCCGAGGACAACGGGCTCGGCCAGCCGCTGCCGAAGGGGCGTACGCGCTTTTACCGGCGCGACGAGGCCGACGGACGGCTGGAATTCACCGGTGAGAATACCATCGACCACACGCCGAAAAACGAGACGGTGCGCATCTACACGGGCGACGCCTTTGACATCGTGGGCGAGCGGCGCCGCACCGATTACGTCCTCAGCAATCGCAACGATTCGATGGACGAGGCGTTCGAGATCACGCTGCGCAACCGCAAGACCGAGCCGGTCGAGGTGCGCGTGACCGAGCGGCTCTACCGCTGGGTGAACTGGCAGATTATGCAGCAGTCCGACGATTTCACGAAGACCGACGCGCAGACGATCGAATTTCGCGTCATGGTCCCGCCTGACTCGGAGAAAATCGTGACCTACCGCGTGCGCTACGACTGGAAGTAGCGCGGGCCGGGCGGGGGGCGCTACAACAGCACGAGGTTGTCGCGGTGGACGACTTCGAGGTGCTTCAGGTCCGGTTAGGAAAATAACTCCGGAGATCTTCCTTCGTGAGTTTTTTGAACGCGCTGTAGACGGTCTTGATGGTTCGCTTCTCGAACGGCGTCTGGTCGACTTCCGCGAAGAGCTTCGGCAGCAGGTCGGGCCCATGCTTGGCGCAGACTTTGGCGATCACTTCGGTGGCGAACGAGTAGGACGCTTTATTCAGGCGATCCTTCGCTGCGCTAAGCTTGCCTTGGTTTTCGGTGGCGGGCCAGCGCGCGAGGTCGATGCGGTCTTTTACATCGGCATATTGGGCGAGGTCGGCCTGGAGGTCATAGTATTGGCAGGCGGCTTCCGGTCCGACGCGTTCCTCGATCACTTTCCAGGCGACATAGTTGGCCACGCCATCGCAGAACCACCGCCGGTCTTTGCTGCGGAGGTGATGCGAGAGAATCGTCAGTTCGACAGTTTCGTGGAGGACAAAAAAAACGCCCGAAGCGCCGCCGGCGGTCTTCATGGATGGGGACAACCCTCCCAGCGCCATCGCCTCACGGACTTTTTTCCCGATCAAGGTTTCGCCAGTCTCGGTGTCGCGGTTCGTAATCACAATCGGCCACCGGATTGTCGAAGGAGCAATGGTGCTGCCAGAATCGAACTTGAACTCGAATCCGGTGCGCGTTCGTACCACGCCCGGAATCGATTGGCCGGCTTTAAGGCGGGCCTCGAGATCCGGGCTCCGCCAGAGCTGAAAGTGGCGCATCGCCATCACCAGCGCCTGTATTTTGCACTGAAACTCCAAGTGCTCAGCAAACGCCTTTTCCATCGAGGGGTCGGGCGTCTCGATCGCGAGATGCCGGCCGATCGCGCCCAGCAGGGCGACTCTTTCGGCGCGGAGCGAGTCAAGCGAGAGCAGCGGTTGGGCTGCTTCGGCAGAGGAGGCCTGCGGCGCAGTCTCACTTAATCTGACAAGAAGGGCACGGGCGAAGTCCTCGTTGCCGACGGTGTATTCGATGGAGTAGTCGCCGGTCGTGAGTGTTTTCCGCTCGGGAAAGGTGTCAGCAGCACGAGCGGACAGACCGCAAAAGATCAGCAGGCAGGCGGGAAGCCCGCGGAGAAACAGGCGGGGGTTCATGCGATTGGGGACAAAAACGATCGATCACAGCAGCACGAGGTTGTCGCGGTGGACGACCTCGAGGTGCTTGCGGCCGGGAAAGAGCCCGCGGAGTTCCTCGGTGGTTTTGCCGGCGGCGCGCGGAATCTCGTCCTCCGCAAACGCCGCGACGCCGCGCGCAAACACGATGTCATCCGGACCGGCGACATTGACGATGTCACCGGTCGCAAAGCCGCCCGCGGCGCCGGTCACGCCAACGGCCAGCAGGCTCTTGCCGCCTTCCCGCAGCGCCCGGACGGCGCCGGCGTTCACCACGATCGTGCCGGTGGGCCGCTGGAACCAGGCGAGCCAGCGCTTCCGCGATTCCATCGGGAGTCCGCTGGGCACAAAAAACGTGCCGGGGGAGCGTCCGCTGAAAAGCTTGTTCAGCACCTCGGACTCGGCGCCGCTGGCGATGAAGACACCGCAGCCCGACTTGGTGGCGAGCTTCGCGGCCGACACCTTGCTGGCCATGCCGCCGACCGCCGTCTCGCTCTTCGTGCCGCCGGCCATGGCCTCGATCTCGGGCGTGATTTTCTCCACCACCGGCACGATCTGCCCCGTGCCCTGCAGGTCGATCAGGCCGGGGGCCAGGGAGAGGATGACGAGGTACTGCGCCTGGGTGAGGCTCGCGACCATCGCCGAGAGGGTATCGTTGTCACCGAACTTGATCTCGGCGGCGCTGACGGTGTCGTTCTCGTTGATCACCGGCACGACGCCGTCGGCGAGCAGCTGCCCGAGCGTGGCCTTGACCGCGAGATAGCGGCTGCGGATGCGCAGGTCGTCGTGGGTGAGCAGCACCTGGGCGATGGTCAGTTTGCACGGGTCGAAGCCGCGCTGCCAGGTCTGCATGAGCAGACTCTGGCCGATGGCGGCGCAGGCCTGTTTTTTCGCCAGCTCCCGCGGGCGCTTGGACAGTCCGAGCCGGCCCATGCCGAGTCCGATGGCGCCGGAGGTCACCACGATGACCTCGGTGCCGCGCGCGCGCAGGCCGGCGATCTGCGCGCAGATCGCGC
The DNA here is from genome assembly GCA_903940425.1 of uncultured Opitutia bacterium. Lineage (GTDB taxonomy): Bacteria > Verrucomicrobiota > Verrucomicrobiia > Opitutales > Opitutaceae > Fen-1467. The sequence goes on from CAJAKX010000242.1 coordinate 5,924, forward strand.
CGATGCGCTGCCCGTTGAGCTCACCGACACTGGAAGTGAGCACACCGGTGCCCAATTTCACGACGATCCGCCTCGGGGGCGGCGTCGTGAAGGCGTGGGGTATGGGGCGTGAGGTGTCAGGTGAAGACATGGGAAAGGGTGGGGCATGCCAGGCCTTCCGCCTGAAGCCCCCAGCCTCGCGCCTGCACCGTTTGAGCGCCGCTCAAACGGTGGTCAGTTCCTTTTCCTTGGCGGCGAGGTGGGTGTCGATGTCCTTGATGAAGCGGTCGGTGATGAGCTGGATCTCCTTCTCGATCCGCCGCGCGTCGTCCTCGGAGAGTTTGCCCTCCTTCTGCTGCTTCTTGGTCGCATCCATGACGGCGTGGCGGATGTTGCGGATGGACACGTGGCCCTCCTCGGCGAGCCGATGGGCGACCTTGACGAATTCCTGCCGGCGCTCGCGGCTCAACTCGGGTAGCGGCATGCGCACCACGCCGCCATCGAGAAGGGGGTTGATGCCGAGATTGGCGGTCTGCAATGCCTTCTCGACGTTGTGGATGATCGACTTGTCCCACGGGGTGATCTGAATGAGGCGCGGGTCGGGCGTGGTGATGGCGGCGCAGTCCCTCAGGCGCATGGTGGTGCCGTAGGCTTCCACCATGACGCCCTCGACCATCGAGGGCGAGGCCTTGCCGGTGCGGATGGTGCCAAACTCATGGAGCGTATGGTCGAGGGCCTTCTTCATCTGGCCCTGCATGTCGGTAAGAATCGGATGGGTCATGGGAACGGAACGCGGTTCAGGGTTCTGGGTTTAGGGTTCGGAGCAAAAGCCGGGCGCGAAGACGGCGGGCTGGACGCGGGGCCGTCAGCCCCACACCAGCGTGCCGACCTTTTCCCCGAGCGCCGCGCGCCTGATGATGTGCGGTTCGTTCAGGTTGAAGACGAGAATGGGCACGTTGTTGTCGAGGCAGAGGGAAAACGCGGTCGAGTCCATGACGTTGAGCCGCTGGCGGAGCGCGTCGATGAAGGTGATCTGGTCGTACTTTACCGCGTCGGGATGCTTCTTGGGGTCCTTGTCGTAGATGCCGTCGACCTTCGTGGCCTTCATGATGATGTCGGCGTGCATCTCGCTGGCGCGGAGCGCCGCGGTGGTGTCGGTGGAGAAATACGGGTTGCCGGTGCCGGCGACAAAGATGACCACCCGGCGCTTCTCGAGATGGCGGATGGCGCGGCGGAGGATGAACGGCTCGGCGATCTCGTTCATCGGGATGGCGCTTTGCACGCGCACGTTGACCCCCAGCTTCTCGAGGCAGTCCATGAGCGCGAGGCCGTTGATGACGGTGGCCAGCATGCCCATGTAGTCGCCGGTGGTGCGGTCGACGCCGCGCTGTTCGCCGGGGAGGCCGCGGAAGATGTTGCCGCCGCCGATCACGACCCCGATCTGCGCGCCCAGTTCATGGACCTCCTTCACCTGCGCGCAGACGCTTTCCAGCGTGTCCGCGTCGATGGGATCGCCCGATTTGCCGCCGCGGATCACCTCGCCGCTCAGTTTGAGCACAATGCGTTTGTATTTGATGGCCGGCTGCCCGGCAGGCTGGTCCTGCATGACGCAGGATGTAATGGCCGGGTGAAATCTGCGTCAATGGCGGAGATGCCGCGGTCGTGCGGGCGGATCGTCCGGCTTCCTGATTTGTACGGTTTTCGAAATGCCGGGAAGTGGCTATGTATTTCACGAATAAAGACCTTGGGCTTGATGTCGTGGCACAAGTTTATTCGTCTCGCGGGGAAAAGCTTGCACGCGTCGTAACCGCCATGGCTCCGGCTCGTCTGAAGAGAAGGCATTCACTCCCCATCCAATAAATCCGGCACGAAAAATGAAACTCCCCCAATTATCTGCTCTATTCGTCATGACGGCCGTCCCGCTCATGTTGCTCGCATCTTCCGCCACCGACCGCCAGATCGAGAACGCGGCGAAGACCTCCTACAATTTCCGCGTGGTGCTTGATAACCACGTGACGGCACAAGCCACGGATGGTGTCGTCACCCTCACCGGCAACGCGCCGGACAACGGCCAG
>CAJAKX010000243.1 GCA_903940425.1 uncultured Opitutia bacterium
GAGAAAAACACAAAAAACATGTCAACTAATAGTTGACATTATACTCGGGGCCTTGCGGGATCGAATGCGACGTAAGCCAGTAAGTCTGATAAAGCGCGTCCTCGATTAAAGACAGCTTCCCGCGGGAAATCTCAGCGTGCGGGTTTGTTCGAGGCTTGGTACCAGCGGTAGAAGCTCACGCCGAAGGCGGTCATCGCCACGGTCATGCCGACGATTTTCATGAGCACCCCGGCGAGGAGCTGGTCGTCGAGCGGGCTGAAATTGGCGATGATCCGCGGCGCGTACTCGTAGGTGGGATAGAGGATGTCGTGGGAGAACGTGATGAAGGCGAAGACGGGCGTCATGCCGATGACGACCACGACCAGATAGAGCATCTGGCCGGCGTAGCTGATGGGCGGAAATTCGCGCGAGGGACTGTACAGAGGCCACCAGTAGAGCAGCGCCACGCCGAAAAACATCAGGTGTTCCGCGACGTGCACGACCTTGTCCTGCAGCGCCCAGTCGTAGAGCGCGGGCAGATGCCAGACGGAGTAAACCACGACATAGAGCGCGCCGCAGACCAACGGACGCGTCAGCAGCCATAGCAGGCCGCGCAGGGGGCGCGCGGACGTGACCGGCCGCACCAACCATTCCGGCAGGCCGAGCAGGAACAGCACCGCGGCCGGGTACATGAGCAGTTGATGCTGCACCATGTGCGCGCTGAGCAGGAAACGCTCGCCCGCCTGGTCGAGCGGCGAGCCCACGGCGAGATAGAAGATGAGCAGCGCGGCGTAGAACTTGACCGCGTGGCGCATTGGGTAGGGCACATTCGGCTCCAGTCGCGTGCGCAGCGGACCGGTGAGGATGGCGTACAGCCAGCCGAGAAGGATGAGGCCGCCAACGAGGTAGGGCTCGTTGTGCCAGTGCCGCCAGTCGATCATGGGGAGAGCTTAACCACGGATTACACGGATAAGCACGAATGGACTTGATCCGGATTCAGGTTTTCTTCTCACGCAAAGTCTACCAAGGACGCAACGAAGAGCCGGGAGGCAATCATTCCAACCGTTGCGATCTTTGTGCCCGTGGCGTGAGAGAAAAACTTCGCTCCCCACTCAAGGCTGGAACGAGAGCGGGATGCTGTCCTTCACGGAGAAGAGGTTGATCAGAGCCCACATCGTGCCGCCGGCCAGCACCAGGCCGATGAAGAACAGGACCGTGCAGAAAACCCGGTCCCATCGCAGGTGCATGAAGAAGAAGATCACGAACAGGAACTTCACGGCCGACAGGAGCACCAGACTGCCGATCAGCAGCGGCTTCGGGAACGGCAGGAAGATGAGCAGCAGTTCCACGCCCGTGATGATGGCGAGGATCATCGCGATCTGTACGTAGATGTGGAACCGGCTCTGCGCGTGTGACGGGCCGGGTGCGTCGGCGGGGAGGGCGAGGTCCATGAAAGTGAAGAGGGAAGGTGAGGGTGAAAGTGAAAGGGTCGGAGCGGGCAGGTTCAGTGCTCCTGGCAAAACGCCCGGTCATCGCGAGCCCGGTTCTGCCGGCCAGCAGAACCGGCGTGGCGATCAAGCTGGATCCCGACTTGTCGGGGCTGGATTGCTACGTCGTCCCGCAAAGCGGGCACTCCGCGCAATGACGGTTTGATAAACATTTCTTAGTGTGCGACGGGATAGACGTATTCGAGCAGGTAAACGGCGGTGAAGATGACAATCCACACGATGTCGACGAAGTGCCAGTAGAGGCCCATCGATTCGACGTCGACGGCGTTGCGCTCGCCGAAACCCTTCTTGAAGGAGTAGGCGTACATCGACAGCAGCCAGAGCACGCCGATGGCCACGTGCGTGCCGTGCGTGCCGGTGAGCGTGAAGAAGGTCGAGCCGAAGATGCAGTTCGTGATCGTCAGGTGCTTCTCGTATACGAAATGCCAGAACTCCCACGCCTGGCAGCCGAGGAAGATCAGGCCGAAGCCGGCGGTGGTGAGCAGCGAAGTGCGC
>CAJAKX010000244.1 GCA_903940425.1 uncultured Opitutia bacterium
ACGGCAAATGCCGCCTGCAGGACCACGAGCGTATTACGCACCCGCGCCAGATGCGGGCTTTCCCCCTGCGTCATGCCGCCATCTTTGATACCCTCAAGGATACCTGCTCGGAAAACCCGCCACGCGGGCACCAGGGCAACCAGAAAGCCGGTCAAGATGGTCAACCCGGCCATGACCCCCAACACCCGCCAGCTTAGGGCGACCGCCGATCCCCAAGTCGAAGCGCTCGTGGTGCCACGCATCAGGACTGGGAAGATCCAATGGGTGACCATGACCCCAGCCGTACAGGCGAGTAGTGACAGCAATACGCTTTCGACCACGACCAAACGCATGGTCCGCCAGCGTCCACCGCCCATCGCCAGCCGGATGCTCAATTCTCGGCGCTTACTCAGCACCCGGACCAGCATCAGGTTGGTCGCATTCAGGCACGCGATGGCGTAGAGAAATCCCACCGCGCCCACGAGCGTCCAGTAAATTTCCGGCCGGTAAAGTTTTTTGAGCTCGTCGATTCTGACCAACGACAGCTCTTGGGCCGCCGCGAATTTCTCGAACTGTGGGCTGAGAACGATCTTGACCGCCTTGAGCGCCGCCTGCGCCTGCTCTGGTGTCACCGCCGGCTTCAGCCGGCCGATGACAAACAACATGTATCCCCACGGATTTGCCGGATCGATGTTCAGGATTAGCGGCCGGCAGATGTCGGCGTAGGCAAAGGTAGGAAAAACCTGCTCCTTGGGCAGCACTCCGATTACTTTGCACGCCCGTTGATCCACATTCAGATCGCGGCCGAGCACGTCGGGACTGCCGCCAAAGTGCTCCTGCCAGCAACGGTGGCTGATCACGACCACATTGTCCGCCCCCGGTTGGAATTCCTCCGGCAGGAAACCACGGCCTAGGATCGGCGAGACACCCAGCGTGTGAAAGAATCCGGCCGACACCCGCTGCACCGCCAGCTTCACGGGCTCACCAGCGATCACCACATTGACGGGATCGTATTGGGACGCCGCAAATTCGGAGAAGACGGTGGTCTGTTCCTGGCAGGCCAGAAATTGGATACCGATGATAAACGGATTGGAGGAGATCCCTGTCCCATTCATGGTGACCGTTACGCTCCTTGACCCGATCACGAAAAGTCGCGCCTTGTCCGGCCAAGGATCCGAGCGAAACAGGACCCAATCGGTCACCGTAAAAATCGAGGCGGCGGTGCCGATGCCAAGGGCCAGCGTGACGACGATCGTGAGCGTGAACCCGTACGAACGGGTCAATGACCGCACGGCATAACGAAGGTCGGACAACATGCTGTAACGGGATTAATCTCGAACCCAAGCGCCAATGATTGTCGGAGGGGGCCATTCCTTTGATATCGCCGCCGGGTGCCTTCGTAAATATAGAAATCAACGGTCCTCAATGGCGCAGGTCACCTCCAGCCATCCGAATCGGATGGCTGCCATTCTGGGTCCCTCAATTTGAACCGTGAAATCTCCTCCGAATAGTTCGGATTTGGCGCCGAAGTGGGTGTTAATCACTTTTGTAAAAAGCCGCATGGATTTGGTCCGATTTCCGTAAAAACGGGGCCCAAATCCGAACTAACACCCAAAGTGATTAACACCTCACTTCTGCAATTCACTCCCGTATGCGTGGTTCCGAAAAGTGTTAATCACCCCGCCTTAGTTCGGATCGATTCCAGAATGGCTGCCCGGGCTGGGATCGAACCAGCGACCAAGTGATTAACAGTCACCTGCTCTACCGCTGAGCTACCGGGCAGTGCGGCAAAAGAGGGTCTACAAGAAAATCCGCCCAGCCAATGTCAATCCCGTTATGCCGCGCCGCCACCAAGCGGTGATTCGCACTCAAAATCCGGAGGTCCGGAGACTGACCGGGAGGGGGAAAACGCGTCCGCCGGGACGTGGGACGCCGCCAAGGTCATCGGGCGCATGCCCGATCCAGCATTGTCTTTTTTCCGGGGCTGCGAGAGGTATCCTCCTCCACCCCGTCCTTCATGCTCAAATCCGGCATCCTCAATCCCGTCGTGCTCAGCCTGCTGGCGCGCGTGCGGCACACCAACACCCTTGTCATCGCCGACCGCGGCTTCCCCTTCTGGCCGCAGATCGAGACCGTCGACCTCTCCCTGGTCGACGACGTGCCCACCGTGCTCCAGGTGCTCGACGCGCTCCGGCCCAACTTCCAGATCGGCCGCGTCTTCGCCGCCGAGGAGTTCCTGCACCACAACGACGCAGCGCGGCAGCAGGCGCTCACCTCGCGTCTTGCCGGCATCCCCCTGCTTTTCGAGCCGCATGTCGAATTCAAGAAGCGCGTTCCCGGAGCCATCGGGCTGATCCGCACCGGCGATACGATCCAATACGCCAACCTTATCCTCGAGTCCGCGTGAGGATGCGACGGCCGCTTCGCTTCCCGGGCTGCTCGCAATGTGCCGCCCGGTGTTTTCCCCGAAACCGCTTCACCCCGCCAGGCTGTTCCCAACATCAATGGAAACCGGACGTCGTCATAACCGTCCTCCAGGTTTCCCACTGAAGCAAAGACGCAGCATGGAAGCTTGAATCATCTCCTCCGCCCTCTTCATTTGCCAGAATGCCCACCCCTTTCTCCTTTCCCTGGGAAGCCGATGCCGGCGACGGCACTTACCGCAACCCCATCCTGCACGCCGATTATTCCGATCCGGATGTCATCCGGCACGGCGACGATTTCTATCTGACCGCCTCCAGCTTCAACTGCACGCCCGGGCTGCCAATCCTCCACTCGCGCGACCTGATCAACTGGACGATCATCAATCACGCCATCAAAAACGTGCCGCATCCGCGGTATCGGGAGGTGCAGCCGGGCTGCGGCGTGTGGGCGCCGTCGATCCGGTTTCACGCCGGCAGATTCTGGATCTTCTTCCCCATGCCCGACGAGGGCATTTACCTGACCACGGCGGAGGATCCCGCCGGCCAATGGAGCGAACCGCACCTCGTGCAGGAAGCCAGGGGCTGGATCGACCCCTGCCCGTTCTGGGACGACGACGGCCAGGCCTATCTGGTGCACGCCTATGCCAAATCCCGCGCGGGCATACGGGACAAACTGCACGTCCGTCCCATGGCGCCCGACGGGTCGCGCATCCTCGGCGAAGGCCGGATCGTGATTGACGCACCGCATCACCCGTGCCTCGAGGGCCCCAAGGTCCACAAGCTCAACGGCTGGTATTACCTCCTCGCGCCGGGCGGCGGCGTGCCCACCGGCTGGCAGGTGGCCTTCCGCTCGCGCGACATCTACGGCCCCTACGAGGAGAAGATCGTGCTCGAGCAGGGCTCCACCAAGATCAACGGACCGCACCAGGGCGCCCTCATCGACCTGCCCAACGGCGACTGGTGGTTCCTGCATTTTCAGGACGCCGGTCCCTTCGGCCGCATCACGCACCTGCAGCCCGTCAAATGGCAGGACGACTGGCCGCTCATGGGCGTGGACTACGACAAGAATGGCGTCGGCGAGCCGGTGGCCACCTCGCGCAAGCCCGCCGTTGCGGCGGCCTCCCCGGTTGCCGTGCCGCAGACCAGCGACGAATTTGACGCGCCGAAGCTTGGCCTCCAGTGGCAATGGCATGCCAACCACGAGGATTCCTGGTGCTCCCTCGCCGCGCGTCCCGGTTACCTCCGGCTCTTCCCGCAGTCCGCCCCGGTGGAGGGCGATCTGGGCAGGGCACCCAACCTGCTGATGCAAAAATTTCCGGCGCGGCTGTTCACCGTCGAGACCGCCCTCGATTTCCCTCCTGGCAGGGCCGGGGAAACGGCCGGTTTGGTCGTCGTGGGCGGCGGCGCGCACGCCTCGCTGGCGCTGATCCATGCATCCGAGGGCAACCAGCTGGTGTTCCAGATCAACGGCGAGCCGTACTTCAAGACGGCCGCGCCCGCGGGGGAGGTGCGCCTCCGGATCGCCGTCGATGAAACAGCGAAATGCACCTTTTGCTTCGCCCCCCCGAACGGCCAGTTCACGACGCTGGAAAAAACCTTCCAGGCGCGGGAAGGCGGCTGGATCGGCGCCAAGGTCGGCCTCTTCGCCATGGACGCCGGCTCCGGCGGGGCGCAGACCGGTCACGCCGACTTCAGCTACTTCCGGTTCCTTCAGGAAAAGCCGGCGGAAGCCTGATCCAGATTCAGGCCGGACTGAGCCGCAGCTGCGACCGCGCCGGACCGACGGTGGAAATCTGGTGTTTGCGGTTGCTGCGGGCAGGCCGGTCCGTACCTTTGGCGATCACAACCGACCCCACGCCATGTGCCTCGCTGTTCCCGGAAAAATCCTCGAAATCATCGGTGAGGATCCCTACTTCCGCACCGGCCGCGTGAGCTTCGGGGGCATCATCAAGCAGGTGAGCCTCGCGTGCGTGCCGGAAGCCCGGGTCGACGACTATGTGCTCGTGCACGTCGGCATGGCCCTGAGCGTGGTCGATGAAAAAGAGGCGGCGGAGGTCTTCACTTATCTCAAGGCGATGGGCGAACTCGAGGAGCTGGCGACCCCGCCTCCGGCCGCGCCGCCATGAAGCTGGTCGACGAGTTTCGCGACGCAACGGCGGCGCGGAAGCTGGCCGCGGCGATCGCCCGCCGCGTCACGCGGCCGTGGATCATCATGGAGATCTGTGGCGGGCAGACCCACAGCATCGTCAAGTTCGGCCTCGACGAACTGCTGCCCCCCAAGATTACGCTGGTGCACGGCCCGGGCTGCCCGGTATGCGTGACGCCGGTCGAACTGATCGACGCCGCGGTCGCGTTGGCGGCCCGTCCCGGCGTGACGGTCTGCTCCTTTGGCGACATGCTGCGCGTGCCTGGCACGGGGGTTGACCTGCTGACCGCGCGGGCGCGCGGCGGCGATGTCCGCATGGTTTACTCGCCGCTGGATGCCGTGACCTTTGCCGCGCAGAATCCCGGACGCGAGGTGGTGTTTTTTGCCGTCGGCTTCGAAACCACGGCGCCGGCGAACGCCATGGCGGTGGTGCAGGCGCGGCGCCTGGGGCTGCGCAACTTTTCCCTGCTGGTTTCGCACGTGCTGGTGCCGCCGGCCATCGAGGCGATCCTGTCCGCGCCGGACAACCGCGTGCAGGGCTTTCTCGCCGCCGGGCACGTCTGCACCGTGATGGGCACCGCCGAATACGGTCCGCTCGCGGCCCGCTTCCACGTGCCGATTGTGGTGACGGGCTTCGAGCCCGTGGATATTTTGCAGGGCGTGCTGGTCTGCATCGAACAACTGGAGGCCGGCCGGGCCGAGGTGGCGAACGCCTATGCCCGCGCCGTCCGCCCGGAGGGAAATGTGCACGCCCAGCGCGTGATGCGGGAGGTTTTTGAGGTCGTCGATCGCAACTGGCGCGGCATCGGGCGCATCCCCCGCAGCGGTTTCGCGCTCCGCGCGGAATTCGTGGATTTCGACGCGGCCCGGCGGTTTGGAGTGGCCGGCGATGCGCCGCCGGAGTCGACCGAATGCATCAGCGGCCTGATCATGCGCGGCGTGAAAAAGCCGCACGAGTGCCCGGCGTTCGGCACCCGCTGCACGCCGGAGCATCCGCTCGGCGCGCCCATGGTCTCGAGCGAGGGCGCCTGCTCCGCCTATTACCGCTACCGGCTGCGGAAAACGGTGATGGCCGCCGCGACCACCACGTAGGCGCACAGGAGGCAGAGGGCAATCTTCATGCCCGCGGGTTACTTCGCCTTGGGGTCGTTCTCGATCATGCCGAAGGTGTTGCCCTCGGTGTCCTTGGCATAAGTGAGCCAGCCGACGCCGGGGACGGCCGTTTTGGGCATGACGATGCGGCCGCCGACCTGCTCTGCCTTGGCCGCGAATACATCAACGCTCGATACGTCGACCGTGCACACGAAGGCGATGACGGCCTGCCCCTCGACCGGTTGAGGGCCGATGCGCGGATGGAGGCCGCCGTTGATGCCGGGTGTGCCGTCGGAGCCGGTGGTGATGAGCCAGTAGGGCATGGGGCCATCCCACTTGGTAAACGTCCATCCGAAGAGGGATTGGTAGAACTTGATGGCACGGGTGGGATCGTCCACCTGGATTTCAAAATGAATGGGGCGGAGCATAGGAGGCGGGTTGCTGCCCAAATCAATACGAGAAACAGCGCCGCCGGCAACTGCCCCACGACGAATCACGTGAAAAATAAACCCTCCTCCGTGAATCCCCTTCCCGATCAGTCCGCCGGCTGGAGCAAAGGCGGACTTCCGTCAGCAGATCCGCGGCAGTTGCTCGCCGCTCAGGCGGTCGAGGATGCGCTCGACGCCGACGACGCTACGCAGGGTGACCTCGCCCGCCGGTCCGGCGCGCACGGCGCCGATGCGCGCCGGCGGTCCGCCGGGCGCGGTGCGCGCCAGCGTGGCGAGCGCCTTCTCCGCCTGCGCCGCCGGCACGAAGGCGATGAAACGTCCCTCGTTCGCGACATAAAGCGGATCGAGTCCGAGAATTTCGCAGGCGCCGCGCACCGGCTCGCCGACCGGCACGGCGGTTTCCTCCAGCGCCATCGCCAGACCGGCCGTCTCGGCGATCTCAATCACCGCGGTGGCGAGTCCGCCGCGCGTGAGGTCGCGCAGGCAGTGCACCTCGACGCCGGCCGCGAACAGCGCCTCCACCGCCGGCCAGAGCGGCGCACAGTCGCTTTCGATCGGCGACTCGAACGCGAGGCCCTCGCGCTGCGCGAGGATCGCCATGCCGTGGCGCCCGAGGTCGCCGCTGAGCAGCACAACGTCGCCGGGACGCACGGAGACCGGTGCGATCACCCGGTCGTGCTCCACCCACCCGATCCCAGCCGTGTTCACATAAAGGCCGTCGCCCTTGCCGCGTTCGACCACCTTCGTGTCGCCCGTGACGATCTGCACTCCGGCTTTTCGCGCCGCCTCCGCCATCGCCGCCACGATGCGCTCCAGTGTCGCGACCGGCAGGCCCTCCTCGAGGATGAAGCCGGCGCTCAGCCAGCATGGCCGGGCGCCGCACATGGCGAGGTCGTTGACCGTGCCGTAAACCGCCAGCCGCCCGATGTCACCGCCCGGAAAAAACAGCGGGCTGACCACATGCGAATCCGTGGTGAAAGCGAGCCGGGCGCCGGCGGGCGCGGTGAGCACCGCCCCGTCATGGCGCGCGTCAAGGGCCGGGTTGGCGAAAGCCGGTCCGAAGATGCGCTCGATCAACTGCTGGGTCAGCCGGCCGCCGCCGCCATGCGCCATCTGAATTTCCGCATGGCCGCCCAGCGGTGCGGGACAGCTGTAGTTCGCGGGGTTGGGGGCGGATTCGGCCACAGCCCCAGCCTAGCCACCCCGCCGGCGCTGACAAGCCGCCAGCCGACTTTCGGCATCCGCG
>CAJAKX010000245.1 GCA_903940425.1 uncultured Opitutia bacterium
GTCGGGCTTCATGCCCGACGCCAATGCGCATCGACATCACTCTGTCGGGGATAAACCCCGCCCTACAGCGACGGTCCAGTCCTGGCAAACTGACCCACTACGTCATCCGCTATTAGAGGTTATTCGAAAACCGTCAGAACTTGGAGGGCGGCGCGCTGCTGGCCAGCAGAGTCGCCGCCAAATGCCCGAGCGGCGCTGATTCTGCTGGCCAGCAGAACGCTCTCCACCGGGCCAGCGCAGCAGGGGGTTTCCGGCCCGCCATTACTTAAGCTTGGCGTGGAGGGTGCCATCCGGCTACCCTGCCCGGGTGATTGGATGGCTTGGCGATTTCTTCCGGTTCTGGTGGGGGTTGCTCTACTGGAACCTGCGCAAAGGCTACTTCCAGCTGCGCCGTGGCCGGGCGCGCTGCCCGTGCCAGAATCCCAGCGATTCCGGGCGCGCCGGGGAGACCGGTTGCGATGCCGCGCACTACTGGCATCGGCCCGCGCGTTTCCGGCGCGTCTGCCCCCTGCTGATTGAGACACCCGACGGCCTGCACTGTGCGGCGGACACCAAGGATGTGCGGCCCTTCTGGCGGCGCGCCGCCGCTTATTACCTCGGGGCCGCGGCCGGCATCTATCTGGCCGGCGTGCTCGGCGCCTTTGTTTTTCTGCGCATGATCGGCTACCCCCTCTCGCCGCTCACGCTGGCCTGGCCGCCCCGTTGGCACGAGTTGCGCCTGGCGCGCAGCGAATATTTCGTGACCAAGGCGCAGCGCGCCCTCAATGCGAACCACGTCAACGAAGCCGTCCTCTCCCTCGACATCGCCTTCCGCAGCAATCCCCGCAATTACGACGTCGGCCTCCAGCTCGCCCAGCTCCTGTCGCTCGGCCAGCCGGAACTCGCCGACCAGATCTTCGCCATCCTCATGCGCGACCATCCGGCGCGGCGCGCGGTCACCGCCGAAGCCTGGCACCGGTTTCTGCTCGTGCGCGGCCGCTTCGCCCGCATCTCCGAGCTGGCGGCAGCGCGCCTGGTGGAGGACCCCGCGGCGCGCCCCGCCTGGTTGCACGCCCTGTTTTTCGCCACGAGCCAGACCGGCAGCGACCAGCCCCTGCGCGACCTCGCCGCCAATCAAGCCGCCCGGCTCGAACCCATCTATGTCGCGCTCATCAACTCGGAACTCCTCATCCGCCAGGGGCGCGGCCTCCAGTTGCTGCAGGGGCTGATGTCCGAGCTGCCGGAAAGCGCCGGCACCTACGCCCCCTATTTCCAGGTCAGCCGCCTCAACACCCTCGGACACCCGGCCGAGGCGATGGCCCTGCTGGATCGCTATGCGGCGGCCGGGCATATCCTGGAAGTCGATGCGCTTCGGCTGCGCCTCGATCTGCTGGCCGCGCTCGGCCGGCAGGATCTCCTGCGCACCCGCCTCGAGCAGGGCGGGATCACCCCCCGGGAACTTGAACTCTTCTGCGTTCACCTGGTGCGCCACCCCGACGCCGCTGTCCTGACGGCCCTCACCCGGTGCATGGAGCGCTCCAAATTCCCCCGCGATAACCTGACCTTCGCCGCCTGCACGGCTTACTTTGTGGCCTGCGGCGTCGCGGGCGACTGGGACAAGCTGCATGCCGCCGCCGCGCGGCTCAAGGAGCTCTCCGGCTCACGCCTGATCCAGCTTGGTTCGGTCGAGGCCTACTTCAAGCACGAGACCGGTTCCCCGCGGATCGAGAACGTTCTGCCCTCCCTGCCGGCGCTGTCGCTCGAAATGATCTACGCGCTCTATGACCGCGACGGCCGGCCGCCGCCCGCCGTGTCGATCAAGATCGCGCCTTCGCCATGAGTGAACCAGGCACGCCGCTCCGCCCGACCGATGCCGACCGCCGCTTCTCCGCGCTGCGGGCGGTGGCGTGGATCAATGTTGCGCTGCTGGGCGCGTTTACGCTCGTGCTCAGCGTGTACCTCTGGCCGCACTGGCGGCACAACCCGGATCTGTCGCACGGCCTTTTCATGCCGCTGGTCTTTCTGCTGCTGATCTGGGAAAGCCGGCGGATCGGTCCGCTCCGTCATCCACCAGCGGGAGCTTTGTCCGTCGCCGCCCTTGTCCTGCTGGCCCTCGCCGCCCTCGCCGGTCTCGCTGCGGCGGGGCTTTTTGCCGTTTCGCTCGGCTGGTCGCACAGCCTCGTGGTGTTCACCCTGGTCGCGGCCTTCACCGTCGCGCTGCTGGCCGGTCTCGTGGCGCTTTCAGGCGCGCCGCTGCGTCTTATTCCCCTCAACTGGATCGCCTTTACGGCGGCGATTCTGTGGCTGCTCGCCGTGCCGATGCCGCCGGGCACCTATACGACGCTCACGCTCAAGCTCCAGACGTGGATCACCGGGCATGTGCTCACCGCCCTCCACGTGCTGGGGGTGGCGGCGCGCCAGCAGGGCAACCTGATCGAGCTCGCCGACACCACGGTGGGGGTCGAGGAGGCGTGCAGCGGCATCCGCAGTCTCATCGCGTGCCTGTATGCCGGCCTGTTTTTCTCCGCGCTGATGGTGCGGCGTCCGTGGGCCCGCGCACTCCTGCTGGTCCTCGCGGCCCCGCTCGCCCTGGTCATGAATTTCGTGCGCTCGCTGACCCTGACCCTGCTGGCCAATGCTAGAATCGACATCGGCGGCTTCTGGCACGACGCGACCGGGTTTGCCGTTCTGGGTGTCACGGTCGTCGTCCTCGTCGCCGTGGCGGTTTTGTTGGAACCGCGCCGCGGCGCCCCTGCGCCGGCATCCGCGAAACCGGCGGCGGGCCGGATTTCCCCGGCGGCTGCTTTTGGCGGCCAGGCCATCCTTGGCGTGTTTCTGGTGCTGGCGGGCGTGCTGGCGGGATTTTTCGTCATGCACACCCGCCCGGCCGGACACGACGGCCGGCCGCCCCCTGATCTTGCCGCCCTGCTGCCGGCCGCGCCGTCCGGCTGGACGGTGGTCACCAGCACCGACCTGTACCGCTTCGCTGACACTCTCGAGACCCATCATCTTTTCCAGCGCAGCTATTTCAAGGGCACGGCCGACAACTTCACGCAGATCACGTTCTATCTGGCCTACTGGCCGCCGGGGCAGACTTCCGTCAGCAACGTCGCCCTGCACACGCCCGATGCCTGCTGGCCCGGCACGGGCTGGCAGTCCGTGCCGGCGACGGCGACGCGTTTCACGCCGGTGGTCGCGGGGCAGACGCTCCCGACGGCGGAATACCGGCGCTTCACCCACGGGGAGATCCTGCAGCACGTCTGGTTCTGGCAGTTTTATGACGGCGCCGCCATCACCCAGCGCGATCCGCGCTCGCCGCGCGAGCTGCTGGCCATCGCGTGGCGCTATGGTTTCCACAAGAACGGCGAGCAGCTCTTTGTACGGGTGTCGAGCAACCATCCCTGGGACGCCATTGCCGGCGAGGCCCTGCTGGCCGATGTGTTCGCCAACCTGCGTCCCTTCGGATTTTAACCGACATCATGCCGCTGCGACTGACCAGTCAGGAAAAATGGGTTCTGTCCGTGCTGGCCGCCCTGCTGGTGCTGGGCCTGCTCGGAATGCTGCTGTTGTGAGGACGGCGCCTCCCCCGCGACATGGGACCGGCCCGAGTTTATGTTTGCCTGCCGGGACAGATAGGATGGCATGACGCCACGACTGTGCCCCACGCCCGCTGACCGCACGCAGGTCAATCTTCTCCCATTGCCATGAGTGACGACAACGCCCGCATCCCCGGCCCGGCCGCGGACGGACCAGCCGGGGCCGGCGGCAGGATGATCCCCCTTCGCCTGCTGGCATGGCTGCCCTGGATCGCCGCCGGAGGATTCGCCCTGCTGGCCGGTTTTCTCAGTCAAGCTTACTTCGCCGCCCGGGCGGAAATGATCGCGCTGCGCGAGCAGGGCGCGCTGGCCGCCCTTGAAAGTCAGGGTCTGCAGCAGCGCATCGAGGCCGAGCGCATTTTATCCGCCCGGCGCCTTGCCGATCTGCGCGCCGGGTTGCCTGAACCGGGCGGCCTTGCCCGGCTCAAGATCGTCCCCCTGGTTTCCGCGCGTGGTTTCGCCGCGCCGGCCCTGGCCATTGTGTTGTGGGATCCGGTTCGACAGGAGGGCGAGCTCGTCGTGGCCAACCTGCCGCCGCCGGCACCCGACAAGGATTATCAGCTCTGGATTATGGACCCACAGTACCCCGACCCTGTCGGCGCAGGGGTCTTGACCGTTGGAACGACCGCCGGTGACGTCCGCATCCTGTTCAAGCCCGACCGGCCGGTCGCGGCCGCCGCCAGGTTTGCCGTCAGTCTCGAGCGCAAGGGCGGAGTGCCGCGCGCGGAAGGTCCGATTGTCCTCTCCAGCCAGTGACTTGCCTGCCCGGCGCATGCGCATCCGGCTCCAGTTTTCAAGCAATAAAACATCCCCGGCGGTTACGTCTTACTTGATACTTGTCACCTGTAATTTGGTCGAGAAACTCGACCCGACATGATTCTCAGGCCCAAGGTTCGCGGTTTTGTCTGCGTGACCGCTCATCCGGTCGGCTGCGCCGCCTTTGTGCAGGAGCAGATCGACTACGTGAGGAGCAAGGGCCTGATCAAGAACGGTCCGAAGAAGGTACTCGTGATCGGCGCCTCCACGGGTTACGGACTCGCCTCCCGCATCACCGCGGCCTTTGGTTCCGGCGCCGCCACTCTTGGCGTGTTCTACGACCGTCCCTCCGAGGAGGGCCGCCCGGCCACACCGGGCTGGTACAACTCCATCGCCTTCGAGCGGGCCGCCCGGACCGCCGGCCTTTACGCCCGGAGCCTCAACGGCGACGCGTTTTCCGACGGCATCAAGCAGCAGGCCATTGAAATCATCAAAAACGATCTCCAGAAGATCGATCTCGTGGTCTACAGCGTCGCCTCGCCGCGTCGCGTCCACCCGAAGACCGGCGCGCTGCACAAGTCGGTGCTCAAACCCATCGGCCATTCCTATACCAACAAGACGGTCGACACCGACCTCGGCCTGGTCAGCGAAATCACCATCCCGCCGGCCTCCGACGAGGAAATCACCGACACCGTGGCCGTCATGGGGGGCGAGGATTGGGAGATGTGGATGCAGGCGCTCGACGGGGCGGGGCTGCTCGCGCCCGGCGCCACCGCCATCTCGTATTCCTACCTCGGGCCCGAGGTGACCTGGCCCATTTATCGCAACGGCACCATCGGCCTGGCCAAGAACGATCTGGAACGCGCCGCCCGGCGCATCGACGCCATGCTCAAGGCCAACGGCTACGGACGCGCCTTCATTTCCATCAACAAGGCCCTCGTCACCCAGGCCAGCTCCGCCATCCCGGTGGTCCCGCTCTACATCTCGATCCTCTACAAGATCATGAAGGCGAAGGGCACGCACGAAGGCTGCGTGGAACAGATCCAGCGGCTTTTCGCCACCCAGATGTACAACGGCTCCGCCCTCGCCTTCGACCAGGCGGGTCGCGTGCGCCTTGACGACCGCGAGATGCAGCCCGACGTCCAGCGCCAGGTCGGGGAAATCTGGCCCTGGGTCGGCACCGAGAATCTGCAGAAGCTCACCGACATCGACGGCTATCGCGCCGAGTTTCTGAAGCTCTTCGGCTTCGGCCTGGCCGGGGTCGACTATGAGGCCGACGTGGAGCCGCATGTGACGATGTCGTAGGCGCCTGCTGGCCCGCGCCGCCACGGCGGGGCTGGCCGGCGATTCCGCAAACCCTCGCGCGCAAAACGTTCCTCCAGAAGAAATGCGCGCCGTCATCCAGCGGGTTGCCTCCGCGAATGTGAAGACCGGGGACGGGATCTCCGGCGAGATCGGTCCCGGCCTGCTCGTGCTGCTGGGCATCGCCCGGGACGATGCTCCCGCCGATTGCGTATGGCTGGCCCAGAAGATCGTCAAGCTGCGCATCTTCCCCGACGCGGACGGCCAGATGAACCGCGACGTGAGCGACATGGGCGGCGAAATCCTGGTCGTGAGTCAGTTCACCCTGCACGCCAGCGTCCGCAAGGGCACCCGGCCCTCGTTCAACGACGCCGCCCGGCCGGAACTGGCCATGCCACTCTACGAGGAATTCATCCTCCAGTTGCAGACGGCGCTCGGCCGGCGCGTGCAGACCGGCCGGTTCGGCGCGATGATGAAGGTCGCGCTGGTGAATGATGGCCCGGTGACCCTGGTGATCGACACCAAAACCCGGGAGTAACCCGGTTTCCGTCCGGCGTGCCGGCCGGGCGTGCAGTTCCCTGCATGAGGCGGGGAGGCCGGCTTATACGCGCCGGCTCCGTCCGCCTCCCGGCATGATTAAGATTGCCCGGACATGGCCGGTGTGATGCCCCAAATCGCACGTTTTGCCGGTTTGCCTTCCCACCCCGTCCGCCGTTTCCTCAACTCCCCCGGAATAGCTTTTCACTCCTCCAGTGCAAAAAGGATTTACATGGAAAAGACGCCCGTAACCCCACCGCGTGAAACCCTGAAGACGCTGCCCGGCGACGATGTGCGCCAGATTATGTGGCGCTATCAGGACCGGTATGACCTCCAGATGCTGATCCAGTCGTCCCGATCCGTGGCCCGCGGTGTCGTGGCCCGCCTGGTGGCCGCGGGCGCCCGCAACAGTCATGACTGGACGCCGGAGAAGGCCGGCTTGCTGCAGTCTTTCGACGAGGCCGGCATCACGACCTGCTTCATGGATCCGCAGCAGGGCGGCTTCATCGAGGGCCCCAAGAACCTCGTGCTCGCTCTCGTCGCCTACGAATTGTCCTGGGTCGATGCCGGCGCCGCCACCGGCAGCCTCGCCGGCAACCTCGCGCTCGCGCCCATCCACGAGCGCGGCACCCAGGCGCAGCGCGATACGTACATGGCGCGCTGCGTGCCGCCGCAACCCGGCGAGCAGCGGAAGGTCTGGCGCGGCGCCTTCAGCCTCACCGAGCCGCTGCCCTACGTCGGCGTCGAGACCGGCCTGCTCGGCGGCAAGGTCAGCGTGGCGGAGTGGACGGAGGGCAAAGAGCCGGTGCTCCAGGTAGACAAGCGCGCCCGCTTCATCACCAACATGGGCTTCGCCAACTTCACGACCGCCGCCGTCGACAGCGCCGATCCGCGCATCAAAGGCAGCTGCATCGTGATCCTCGAGGAAACCGACCCCGGCGTCTATGACCGCGGCGTGCCGGCGCGCAAGATGGTCCACCAGCTTTCCTCGACCAGAGACCCGGTTTTCAGCCTCCAAGTGCCGGCCAGCCGCATCGTCGGCGGCTACACCGTGAAGGACGGCGTGATCATCCCCAATTACAGCCACGGCGAGATCATCGAGGCGGTCTTCCGCCGCACCCGCGTCACCGTCGGCATCATGACCGCCGCCAAGCTCCTCTCGGCCGTCGAGCCCGTCATCCGCTACCACCGCAGCCGCTTCCGCGGCGCGGCGAGCGTCAGCCCAGGCACGCCGCGCTACGATCAGGGACTGCAGCAGAAGGAGGACTGCCTGCAGCGTCTGGTCGATGTCTGGGCCACTGGCGAGGCGGCCGCGTCGCTCGGTTTCGCCGCCGCGCGCCTCTTCGACGAACTCGATCCGCTGGAGAAGATCAAGGACCGCAAGTTCGCCGAGCAGGGCATCGCCAGCGGCATGGCGCAGATGAAGGCCTTCCGCGCCCTCACGAAGCCGGCGCTGGAATTCATCGACCTCGCCGCCCGGCCCGAAGCGCAGCGTGATCCGGCGCGTTACGAGGCGTTGAAGGGCGATCCGCTCATCCAGTATCTCATCCTCGACTCGCAGGCCAACGTCCTCTGCCCCGCCACCAAGCTCTGGAACACCGGCCATGGCGCCAACGTCATGCGCGACGCGGTGAGCCTGGTCGGCGGCTGCGGCATCACCGAGGACTGCCCGGGTTTCCTCGGCCACAAGTGGATGGACGCCCAGCTCGAGGCCACCTACGAGGGGCCGGAGGCGGTCCAGCGCCGCCAGCTTTCGGTGACGATGATCAGCGAGGTTTTTCTCGCCGTCTTCCGCAGTTGGATCGTCGAGCTGCGCCGCATCGGCGCCGGGCGGCCCGACACCGGCGCCTGCACGGTCGCGACCGCGATGGAACTCTGGAGCTGGACCCTGGCGTACCTGCAGAAGAACACCGATGCGCTCGGCGCGAAGCTCTACCAAGGCAACCGCCAGGGCGTGACGTTCCCGCTGGCGGATGCGCTGTGCTGGCTGCTGGCCGCGCGGCTGCAGATTCTTGATGTGATCGAGCTGGCGGCGAAAGGGCCGGCCCATCCGGTCGTGGCCGAAGGACTCGAAGGTCTGGTCAACTTCTTCACCGACCTGTGCGCCGTGCAGGCGGCCAGCGCGGCCGGCGAGTCCGCCCGCCTCTGCGCCGAACTGGTTTACGGCTACAACGCGCTCCCGGCCTGCACCGATGGAAACTGCACGCGCGGCCAGGCCGGCGAAACCGGCGTCATGGCCGCGGCGCTGGAACCGTTTGTCCGCCTCCGCGCCAAGCTCGACGCCAGCCTGTCCGGCTCGCGCCTCGCCAAGGACCGTGCCGCCGACGCGCTGGTCAAGGTGATGATCCCCGAGGCGCTCGACTATCCTCGGTAAGCGCTGGGTTTGAACCACAGAGATCACAGCGAACACAGAGGAGGAACGACCACGGATCACACCGATCTGCACGGATCAATCGATCATGAATCCGTGACCATCCATGAAATCAGTGGTCTCGCTTCTTCCTTCACTCCGCCTTCTACCCGCTGTGCCCTTTTGGGTTGATTCATTCTTCTTCCTTCCTCTGTGAGCTCCGTGTCCTCCGTGGTTCAAAACTCAACTGATCCCTCCCCTGCCCCCGAGCGCCAGAGCATGGCCGTCGATATCGTCTGCGTGGGTTTTGGGCCGGCCATGGGCGGCTTCCTGACGACCCTGTCGCGCAATCTCGTCAAGGAAGACGGCACGCCGATCGCCGAAAGCACCGTGGCGCCCGGCCTGCCGCCGCAGGTCATCTGCTACGAGCGCGCGGACGACATCGGCTTCGGCGTCTCGGGCGTCGTCACGCCGGCGCGCAGCATCAAGGCGAGTTTTCCGCAGCTCGACCCGGCGCAGATTCCGATGGCCGCGCCGGTGAGGCACGAGAAGATTGCGTACCTGCTCGATCCGATCGGCGCCAGCCGGCGCTCGCTCGCGTTGCGGGCGGCCAACCGGTTGATCCGCGCGGGCAAATGGGCGCTGCCGTTCGAGCACCAGGCGTTGAATCTGCCGTGGGTGCCGCCGTTTTTGCGCAAGCACGATGGCCTGGTGCTTTCCATGGGCCAGTTCATGCAGTGGGTCGGGGCGCAGGTCATGGGCTCCGGCACGGTGCAGGTGTGGCCGTCCACGCCCGCCGCGAGCCCGCTTTTCGAAGGCGACAGGGTTGCCGGCGTGCGCCTGATCGACCAGGGCACCGACAAGCAGGGCAACCCCGTCGACGGTTTCATGCCGGGCATGGACATCCGCGCGGCGCTGACCGTGGTCGGCGACGGACCGGTGGGGGCGATCGGCCGTCAGCTCGACGAGCATTTCGGACTCCCCGAAGGAAATCATCAGCACGATTGGGCCATCGGCATGAAGCTGGTGATCGATCTGCCGCCGAAGGCGGACCTCGAGCCCGGCACCGTCCTCCACACCTTCGGCTATCCCGAGCCGGAAATCTTCGGCTTCATGTACGTGCATCCCGGGCGGATCGCCTCGCTGGGGATTTTCGTGCCGTCGTGGTTCGACAACCCGGTGCGCACCGCCTACCGCTACCTGCAGCACTGGATGCTGCATCCGTACCTGTGGCGTTACTTGGAGGGCGGCACGCTGCGCTCGTGGGGCGCGAAAACCCTGCAGGAGTCGGGCCGGCGCGGCGAACCGCACCTCGCGGGCGACGGCTACGCGCGCATCGGCGAAGGTTCCGGCAGCACCAACGTCCTCACCGGCTCGGGCGTCGATGAAGCGTGGGCGACGGGGACGCTGCTGGCCGAGGGCGTTCTCGAGTTGTTGAAGGCCGGCAAGCCGTTCACGAAGGAAAATCTGGAGCAGGCGTATGTCCGCCGCCGCCGCGCCAGCTGGGTCGAGCGGGAAGGACGCGTTGCGGAAAAGGCGCGCGACGGTTTCCAGCGCGGCGTGGTCACCGGCCTGATCGGCATGGGCCTGGCCGGTCTGACGGGCGGAAGGCTTTCCATGCCCGGCCGGCCGATGCCGCCGCACCGGCGGCTGCCGACCATCGAGGAGTATTATCGCGAAAAAATCCCCCGCGCGGAGATCGCCCGGTTGCGCGCGGAGTGCTCGGCCAGGGGGCTGCCGCTGCATGGTGCGTTGATGGATCGAGTGGGCTGGCCGGCGATACCTTACGACGGCAGGTTGCTCGTCTCGCACCAGGACGCGCTGCTCATGGGCGGCAAGGTCCAGGCGCCCGCCGGCTACGCCGACCACGTGGTGTTCCTCCATCCCGCCGTATGCCAGCAATGCAGCGTTAGGATCTGCATTGACGCCTGTTCGGGTCAGGCCATCACCCCCGGCCCTGATGGCGTGCCGGCTTTCGACCACGAGAAATGCATCCATTGCGGCGCCTGCCTCTGGAACTGCTCGCAGCCGCGCCCCGGCGATCCGGAAAAGGCCAACGTCGAATTTCGCGCCGGCGCCGGCGGCCTTCACTCGGCAGAGAACTGACTGGCAGTAGCGAGCATCGAGTAGCGGGTAGTGAGCATGGGAGAATCACCCGCCGCATCGGCGGCTCTTGAATATCCGTCTTGTCGGATGACCGCCTGCTGACTTCTACTCGCTACCCACTACTCGCTACTTCTTCCCATGCCTACTTCCTACCAAATCGTCGTCTGCGGCAGCATCGTACCCGATCCGCTGCAGACCCTCGAACCGATCGTCACGCCGGCCGGCCCGGCCCTGAAGAACGAGCTGATGCTGCCCGCCGTCCTCGACCCGTGGGCGGGGCACGCGCTCTTCGAGGCGGCGAACCTCGCGAAGCAGCACCCCGGCAGCCGGGTGTGGCTCGTGAGCATCGGCCCGAAGGCGAAACTCCAGCAGGTCATGATGACCGTGGCGCAGAAGGTTCCATTCGAACTGATCGCGCTCGATGGACCGGCCAGCGGGTTCGCCGAATCGGCGGAGATTGCCGCCGCGCTCGCCGAGGCGATTCAAGCCATCCCCGATCTGGACAAAACGCGCCTTCTGGTCTTCGGCGGCTGGGAATCCGCCTCGCGCGGCGCCGGCACCACCCTGCAGATGGTGGGCGAACACCTGGGCATTACCGATCAGTTCCAAGGCGTGGACCAGCTCACCGTCAAACCAGACGGCTCGTTCCAAGTTCTCGAGCGCATCGAGGGCGGCAAACATCAGGTCTCCGCCTGTGCCGGCGCGCCGGCACTGCTTGGCTGGGCCACCGGCAATCTACCCGAGCCGCCCAACAACCCGCAGGTTGGCATGCTCAACATGCGCACCGTGATGCCGGCCCTGCAGAAAGCCCGGCCGGTCAAGGTCGCCAACGACGGAGTCGCCTTCGCCAGCGTGTCGCTGCCGAAACAGCGCCGGGTGACCTGGATCGTCAAAGACCTGTCCGCCGACGACATCGCCCGCGAAATCGTCGAGTGGATTGCGCAGGACTGAACAATGCATGCTCACGCCAAGGCGCCAAGAACGCCAAAGTAGAAAAATCCCTTCGCGACTTTGCGTCTTTGCGTGAGCCAAGACTTCCATGGAAACCCTCCTTTTCCTCGCCCACACCGAAATCGACGGCTCGCTCGGCAAAGCCGCGCTCGAAGCGCTCACCGCCGCCCGGTCGCTCGTGACCGGACTCGCCGGTTCGCCGCTGATCGCCGGGCTCGTCGGCGGCGATGCCCAGGCCGCCGCCGACCAGATCGCCGGCTGTGGCGCCGCCCGCTTTCTCGGCGTGTCCGGAGCCGATTTCACGCAGTCGCGCTATTCGACCGACATCGTCGCCACGGAAGCAATCTGTAAAGCCGCGGCCGCCAACATTGTCGTGGCGCCCGCCACGTCGCGTTGGAACCGCGTGCTTGCCGGCGTCGCCCAGCGCCTCGGCGGACGCATCGACGCGCACGCCGCTGGCATCTCCGCGGCGGATGGCACGCTCAGTCTCACGCGCTGGTATTACCGTCAGCGCATGGAGGCCGTGGTGCAGCGCACGCGCCGCCCCTGGTTCATTCTCCTCGAGTCGGGCTGCGCCGGGCCTTACGCCGGCCCCGCCGGGTCCGCCACAGTCGAAACCATCCCGGTTGCGCTGACGGCCCTGCGCACCCAGGTCATTGGGGTGCGAGCTCCGCCCGCCGACGAGCAGACGATCCGGCCCGACGCCCGGCTGCTCTTCGTCGCCGGCGCGGGCTGGACCAAGAGCCAGTCCGACGGCAAGGCCCACGCTGACGAAGCCGAAAAGATCATTCGCGAATTCCTTCACCGCACCAAGGCCTCGCTCGGCAGCACCAAGTCGCTGGTGGACCTCAGCGGGGAAGGCCACGCCGTGCTGAAGTTCATGACCCATCTCAACCAGGTCGGTCAGACCGGCTCGACGCCGCGTCATCCCCAGGGGCTGGCGACCTGCTGCCACGGCGAGGAGCCGCACACCGTGGGCTGGCGCTTCATCAACGAGCGTCGCGCCATCAACCTGAATCCCAACTGCAGCTGGGCCCAGGGCAAGGCCGACGTGCTCTACGTCGCGGACGCCTTCGCGGTCATGCGCAAGGTCAACGCCCTGCTGGCGGCAAAGCAGGGCTGATTTCCGCCCCAACGCCGGGCCGGCCCGCCGCGTTCGCCGCCGGCGAGTCCTTCCTGCGCATTTGATGGGTGACCCTCGCCGCCGCTTTGTCTCTTCCCACGACGTTGGTTGGTCAGGCCGGCACCCTCGCTGCCGCTTTCCTGAATTCAATTGCGAGCGATTTCAAACACGGTTGCGTTCCACGTGTTCCCGCTTCAATCCAGCACCCGATGAGCATCCGTTCCTGGCTCCCCTGGTCCATCTCGTTGGTGCTGGTGACAGCCGCTTTCCCTTCCTCAGCGCCGGGCGATGGCGACGCGCCCCTGCCGATAGGAGCAGCAAGCGGCGGAACCACCAATCCGCCTGCGGACGTCCCCCGGACGCTGACGACCCTCGAAGCCAACGGCTTTCGGGTTTCCCTGGACACCCTTGGGTTCAAACAGGACCTCGGTTCCGAAAGATTCAGAAGAAACTATTTCCGCCTCGCCCAGTTTTCGACGATAGACGAACACAAACGCGAGTTCGGCGGCGGCTTCACCTTCTCCCTCCTTGTCGATGATCTCCCCAAGGGGGTGATGGATTTAAAGGGCCTGTTTGCCCACTGCATTGTCGCCAACAAACTGGCGGCCCGACTGAAGGACGGCAGCCTGCAACCGGTAAGATCTCCTCGTGCGGCCAAAGGTGTGCTCTACCGATATCCCCAACGGCTTTCCGTGCCCGCCGGTTTTCCCAAGGGTTCTCCGTCCGAATTCACCCAGTGGCAGTGGTACTTTGAATCCATTCAAAATGGGAAATGGTTTGAAATTCATTTTTCGCGGGGTGTCGCCTTGGACGCCCCGGTGCCTGAAGGCATCGAGCCCGCCATCGAACGCATCTTAAGATCCCTGCAATTCCCCGGGGTGTCACCGGAGAAATAGAACGATTCCGCGCAAGAGCATGCCCGAATCGATCGCACGGCTCTCCGCTCAGTCCTGCGGCACGCCCGGCACGCTCAAGGACTGGCCGTTGTCCTTGGGGCCGAGTTGGAGGATGAACGGCGCGGCGCGCCGGGCCCACTCCTCCGCCTGGGGGTAGCCGGCGGCGCTCTCGCCGAAGCAGGTCTGCAACATGGCGGTGTTGATGACGCCCGGATTGAGCGGCACCGCGGCCATCCCCGCGGGCAGCTCCTGCGCCAGCGCCTTGGTGAGTCCCTCGATCGCCCATTTCGACGCGCAGTACGGTGCCACCTCCGGCGAGGTGGAACGACCCCAGCCGGAGCTGAGGTTCACGATCACGCCCCGTTTGGCCTCGACCATGGCGGGGACAAAGGCGCGGATCACGTTGGCCACGCCCTTGATGTTCACGTCGATCAACTTTGAAAACTCCTGGACCGGCACCTGCCAGAGCGGCGCGGGCCGGTTCACCAGCGCGGCGTTGTTGATCAGAAAATCCGGCGCGCCGTGCGTCCCGAGGATGCGCTCGGCCCACATCCCGACCTTGACCGGCTCGGTGACATCAACGGCATCGAAATTGTGCGGCTCGGGGTGCGTGGAGCGGAGTTCAAAAATCACCATGCCGCTGCGGCCGCAGCCGCTGACCGTATGGCCCTGCGCAATGAACCATTCGGCGAGGGCGCGGCCCAATCCGCGGGTGACTCCGGTGATGACGATATGCATGACTGGTTGTAACAAATCGGGGCGGTCTGGGAAGCGCCTTTCGCCCGGCTTCCACCCTTTTCCCGTCCTTTGTGCCGGAACCATTCAATCGAACCACGAATGAACACGAATACTTACGGCCAACGTCACAGCTGAGACACGCGCGGAGCGCGCTGGCTCAGGCGTCTGGTTCAGCTCTTTCACCTTAGGGCGGCTGTGGAACAGGATTTGGGCGTGGCTTCAGATGCTTGTCGAAGAAGGCCTGCACCGCGGCCTGCATCATCTCCGTGTAGAAAATGCTGCCGCTGTGCCCCGCGCCGGCGATCTTGTAGAACGTTACATCGGCCTGCGCCTTTGTCAGTGCCTCGTAGAGCAGCTCGCTCTGATGGAGCGGGACGAGGGTGTCTTGCTCGCCATGAACGATGAGAAAAGGCGGCGCATCTTTCGTCACATAGGTGATGGGATTGGCCCGCGCGACCTGCTGGACGTTGTCATGGATCGCGCCTCCCACCAGTTGCGATTCGGGCGACGTAGGCGGATCGTGTTTCAGCGTCGCGTTCGGCGCGGCATGGGCGTCCATCTGCAGAAAATCGGTGGGGCCGAAGAAATCCACGACAGCCTGCACACGACTGGATTTGTCCGCGTTGCCCAAGTCGCCTTCGAGATCGGCCACGCCGCCCGTGACTCCGAGCAACGTGGAGAGGTGCCCGCCCGAGGATTCGCCCCAGGCCCCGATATGGCCGGCGTCCAACCCGAATTTCGCGGCATTGGTCCGGAGCCAGCGGACCGCAGCCTTGCAGTCGTTGATTTGCGCGGGAAAGAGCGCCTCCGAACTCAGGCGGTAGTCGATCACCGCCACCGCATAACCACGGGTCGCCAGCCAAGCGGCTTTGGGGGCCTGCTGCACGCGGTTGCGGGTCCGCCAGGCACCGCCATATATCCAGACCACCACGGGAAGGTTTCCGGAGCGATTCTCAGGGCGGTAGAGATCCAGCACCAAGTTCTTCTCGCCGACCCGGGCAAACACCAGATCGCGTTCGATCGCAGTGCCCGCGGGTGGAGGGACCGGCGTTTGCGCATGGCAGGTCGCAGTGGCCGCAAAAAGTGCTGCGGCGAGGGCGCGGCCCAATCCGCGGGTGCCTCCGGTGATGACGATGTTCATGGCCGGCTTGTAGCCAAATCCGCGGGAATTTGGAAGCGTGGTCATGCCCAAACTCTCACGAGTTTGGGCTGAATGCCCCGCCGCCTACCGGCTCTGCAGGCTGAACTTGTTCATGCCCGTCTTGCGGCAGGCATCCATCACGAACGCCAGCCGCTTGAGCGGCGTGGTCTCGTCCGCCTGGATGAGGACCGGGATGTTGCGGTCGATCTCGCGCACGGCGCGCAGCAGGCCTTCCAGCTGCTCCTCGCTGGCCGGCTTGCCGTTGAAGGCAATCTGGCCGTCCTTGTCGAGGGCGATGGTGACCGCGCCCTTGTACTCGTTCTTGCCGGCGGTCTCCACCTTGGGGAGCGTGATGTTGAGCGTGGTCGCCGACTTGAACTGCATGGTCACGAAGGCGAAGAAGATGAGCATGGTCAGCACGTCGATGAGCGGCACCAGCATCAACTCCTGCTTTTTGCGGCGCTTTTCGTAGAGGGCCATCGTCAAAAAGGCAAAATTACCCGCCGGATCGGAGGCTAGCGGGAGGCCGCCGCCGCGGGCTCCGCGGGCGCACGGCCGTTGGTACGGCGGCTGTTGATGCGTTCCAGCAGCGAGTCCATCTGCACCGCGTAATTCTCCACCTTGCGCTGCAGATAGCCGCTGCCCACGAGCGCCGGGATGGCGATGGAAAGTCCGATGACCGTCGCCGAAAGCGCCAGGGCCACCCCGCGGGTGAAGGCCACCGGGTCGGGCAGGCCCGTGTCCGGCGAAATCTGGGAGAACACCTGCAGCAGGCCGGTCACCGTGCCGCTCAGTCCGATCAGCGGGGCGGCGGCGTAGATGACGTCGAGATAGGGAATGCCGCGCTCCATGCGGTTGAGCTCCAGCCGGGCGAAGGCCTTGATGGCACCCTCGTCCTGTTGATGCTCCTCGGCAAACTCGAGGATGCGGGCCAGCGCCGAATGCCGGCCGCCGGAATAGGGCTTGTTTTGGATGATCGCGTCGACCAGGTCCTGCGGCATGATGACGTTTTTCCGCAGGGCGTAGGTTCGCTCGCAAACTATGTAGACCATGGCGACCGAGCAGATTCCCAGCGGGTAGATGAGCAGGCCGGCCCCCTTGACGATTTCGATCACGGCAAAAGCTGGAGAGATGATCATGGGAGGAGATTGCTCGAATAGACGCCTGCCGGCGGGGAAAGATTCATTTTTTTACAGGATACCGCCCGGCGGGGAAGTCAAACTGCCAGATACGGCAGCCGGGCGGCGACTCTTTTGACGTCCCCCACTCCTTCAAGCAAGTCTCCAATGGCATCCCAGCGTCCGCCAACCAGCGCCGCCCGGGCGCTTTCGCGCAGGGCGGCCTTGGCCGTCTGACCGGCAAAACGAATCTCCCCCTTCGCAATGTCGATGGTGATTTCCATGTCCGGCCGGCTGTCGACGGCGGCCGCGATCTTCCGGAGGTCGTCCCGGCTGACGCTCAGGCAGGGGAGACCCAGCGCGATGCAGTTGCCGAAGAAAATCTCCGCGAAGCTCTCGGCGATGACCGCCCGGAAGCCGTGTTTCTGAAGGGCCTGCGGGGCGTGCTCGCGCGAACTGCCGCAGCCGAAATTCGCGCCGGATAGCAGGATGGTGCCGCCCTGAAAGCGCGGGTCGTTGAGCGGATGCGGCTGGTCGGCGCCGGCGGGGCTCTTCCGGACGTCGTGGAAAAGAAATTCGCCGAGACCGTCGAAGGTGACGCACTTCATGAAGCGCGCCGGGATGATGCGGTCGGTGTCGATGTCGTTGCCGGGCACGTGCACGCCGCGGCCGGTGACGGTGGTGATTTTGGCGAGAGACATTTGGAAGGGTGAACCACGAATGCCCGCTGATTGGCACTAATGGTGTCGGTCGATTAGTGAAGATTAGTGCGGATTGGTGGTTTCAACGGGCGGCGATGCCGAAGACCTCGCGGGCGTCGGCGACCTGGCCGGCCACCGCCGCGGCGGCCACCATGAGCGGACTCATCAGAAGGGTCCGGCCGGTGGGGCTGCCCTGGCGGCCCTTGAAGTTGCGGTTGGACGAACTGGCGCAGAGCTGGTCGCCGACGAGTTTGTCGGGATTCATCGCCAGGCACATCGAGCAGCCCGCGTCGCGCCATTCGAAACCGGCGTTGCGGAAAATCCGGTCGATGCCGAGCGAGGCGCAGAGCAGGCCGACCCCCTGCGAGCCGGGCACGGCGATGGCCTTCACGCCGGGGGCGACGTGCCGGCCCTTGAGGAATTTCGCCACCTCCTGGAAATCGGAGAGGCGCCCGTTGGTGCACGAGCCGAGGAAGGCGACGTCGATCCGGGTGCCCTTGATCGGCGCGCCGGGAGTCAGCTTCATGTAGGCCAGCGCCTCCTCGATGGAGGCTTTTTCGTCGTCGGCGGTGGCCTTCGCCGGATCGGGGATGGTTTCGTTGATGGCCACGCCCTGGCCCGGATTGATGCCCCACGTAACCGTGGGCGGGATGTCCTCGCCGCGAAAATCGACCACCTCGTCGTAGACGCAGCCCGGATCGCTGGCGAAAGCCCGCCAGCGCGCCACGGCCGCCTCCCAGGCCGCGCCCGACGGGGCGTAGGGCCGGCCCTTGAGGTAGGCGAAGGTCGTC
The DNA here is from genome assembly GCA_903940425.1 of uncultured Opitutia bacterium. Taxonomy (GTDB): domain Bacteria; phylum Verrucomicrobiota; class Verrucomicrobiia; order Opitutales; family Opitutaceae; genus Fen-1467. The sequence continues at coordinate 18,086 of CAJAKX010000245.1, forward strand.
GCGTCGGGATTGACGTAGCCGGCGCGCGCGCCGCCTTCGATGGACATGTTGCAGACGGTCATGCGCTCCTCCATCGAGAAGCGGTCGAACACCTCGCCGCCGTATTCGTAGGCATAACCGGTGCCGCCGTTGACCCCGAGCTTGCGGATGAGGTGGAGGATGACGTCCTTCGCGTAGACGCCGGGCTGCAGGCGGCCGGTGAGGTTGATGCGGCGCACCTTCAGCCTCCCGATTGCCATGGACTGGGTGGCCAGCACGTCGCGGATCTGAGTCGTGCCGATGCCGAAGGCGATGGCGCCGAACGCGCCGTGCGTGCTCGTATGCGAATCGCCGCAGGCAATGGTGGTGCCCGGCTGGGTGATGCCCTGCTCGGGGCCGACAATGTGCACGATGCCCTGCCGGCCGGTCGCGCGGTCGAAAAAGGTGATGCCGGACTCGCGGCAGTTCCGGCGCAGCTCCTTGATCATCGCATCGGCAAGCGGATCGGCGTAGGGCTCGTTGAACTGGTCGGTCGGCACGATGTGGTCGACCGTGGCAAAGGTGCGGCGCGGCATGAGCACCTTGAGGCCGAGGTCGCGCAGCATGCCGAAGGCCTGCGGACTGGTCACCTCGTGGATGAGGTGCGTGCCGATGAGCAGCTGGGTCTGGCCGCCGGGCAGCGTGCGCACCGTGTGCGCCTCCCAGACTTTTTGGAAGAGTGACTTGGACATGGCAGGTGGGAATGCAGCCAGACCCGGGAGAGTCTGGACGGAAGCTTTCGTATGAATCCAAAGCCGCAAGGCCTTGGCGACAGGAAAAAGGCAGTTTTGTGGCCGCCATCCTACCAAAATCTTGCCATGCCGGGAAATACTTGTTTCGTCGTCGGTGATGCCCAGGGAGTATCAGTACAATTTTGAACTCCGGCACCTCGTCTATTTCCGCGAGGTGGCGCGTCAGCTGCACTTTCGCAAGGCCGCCGAGGTGCTGGCCATCGCCCAGCCCGCGCTGAGCCGGCAGATCGCCCAGCTGGAGGCGGCGCTCGGTGCGCCGCTGTTCGTGCGTTCCCGCCGGCGCGTGGAGCTGACGGCCGCCGGGCGCGTCCTCGCCGAGCGGACGGAGCCGCTGCTGCGCACGCTGGCCGGCGTGCCGGCGGAGTTGCGGGCGCTGGTCCAGGGGCAGGTCGGCCAGGTGCGCGTGGGCTTCACCGGCCTGGCGATGGCCACGGTGCTGCCCGGCATTCTGCGGGAATTTCACCGGCGCTTCCCCGGCATCCGGCTGGAACTCAATGAATCCCCCACCTCGGCCCAGCTGACGGCCCTGCAGGCCGGCGAGCTGGCCTGTGGCTTCTTTCATCCGGACGCCCCCACGCCGGGCCTGCGCACGCGGCTGCTGCTGCGCGAGAAAAACGGCGTGCTGCTTCCCGCCGACCATCCGCTGGCCGCGCGCCCGGCCCTGCGCCTGCGCGAACTCGCCACCACGCCGTTCGTGCTTTTCCCGCGCGCCCACAATCCGGGCTTCTACGATCGCGTGCTCGCCGCGTTCGCCCGCGCCGGGATCACCCCGCGCATCGCCGAGGAGGTGTGGCCGCGCGCCAACGGCGTCGGTCTGGTGCGCGCCGGCCTGGGCGCAACCTTCATGTGTCCCTCGGAGGCTCGGCCGCTTCCGCCCGAGGTGGTGTTCCGCCCGCTGGAGGGCCCGGCACCCGAGAGCCGGCTGGTCGTCGGCTGGAAGCAGCCCCCGGCCCCGCCGCCGGCGCTGGCCGCCTTCCTCGCCCTGGCGGCGTCACCCGGCAAAAGCCGTCCGGGTTTCCTAGGGCCGGCTCGGTGCGCGTCGCCCAGCTCAAAGGGCTGACGCCGGCACCCGGCGCATGATTTCGAGACAGGCGCGGGCGTTGTGGTAGGGACATTTCCACGGGCCGATCTTGCAGCTGCCGGCGCGCTCCGGATAGTCCGGCACCGGGTGTCCCGATCGATCGAGTTCCGCGAACCATTCGCCATGGTTCCGGTCGATGACGTGATTCTCGATGAACTGCCAGACGCGTCCCGCCGCCTCCAGCCAGGCCTCGCCGCCGTCGAGGGCATGCGCGTTGAGAAAGCCGACCACGGCTTCCGCCTGCGGCCACCAGTGCTTCTCGGGGATCACGATACGGTCCGCCCTTCCTTCGTAGAAGATCGATCCGTCGGTGTCGCATCCGTGGGCGAGCACCCCCGCGGCCATGTCGAGCGCCACGCGCCGCGTGCGGGCGCGGAGCGCCGGATCGCCGAGCGCCTCCGCGGCCTCCCACAGCAGCCAGCTGGCCTCGATGTCGTGCCCGTAGGAGATCGTCGGGGACAACGGCCGCCACTCCAGATCGAAGAAGAGCTCGCAGCGGGTATGCGGGGTGGTGGTGACGACATGGTCGAGCATCACCCCGAGCAGTGCCTGCAGCCGGCCGCGCAGGCCGGGGTCGGGCCACACGCGAAAAAGCGTCGTATAGGCCTCGAGCACGTGCAGGAGCGTGTTCATCGACTTGGGCGCGTTGAGGTCCCGGTCGCTCAACCGCATGTCGGCGAGTTCGCCCCACGAGACGCTGCGCGCCTCGAGATAGCCGCCATGCTTCGGTTCCGCCGCATGCTGCTCGATGAGTTCGAACAGGGTCCGGGCTCGCGCGAGCGCGGTCGCGTCGCCCGTGGCGGCGTGCCACTCGGCCAGTCCGTAAATGGCAAACGCCTGGGCGTAGATCTGCTTGCGATCCGAAAACACCCGGCCGTCGCGATCGAGACTCCAGAACACACCGCCCTGCCGGGCGTCCCAGAACGGACCGGTGAGGAGCGCGAACGCCCGGCGCCCCGTTTCCAGCCATTCCGGACGCGGCTCGAACCGCACGGCCGCGGCAAAGGTCCAAAGGAGGCGGGCGCAGATGACGACGTGCCGCGGCACCTCGTCGCACCGGCGGAGATCATTGGTCAAAACGCCAGTCAGATAACCCGTGGCCGGATCGAAC
>CAJAKX010000246.1 GCA_903940425.1 uncultured Opitutia bacterium
CGCCGACCAGCATGCCCTCGTAAACCTGCTCACCGGCGCCGATGAAGAGTCTGCCGCGCTCCTGAATGCTGACGAGCGCGTAGGCCTTGGACTCGCCGCTCTCGGTGGCGACCAGCGTGCCGGTGAGCCGCGTGAGGACGTCGCCGGCCCAGGGCGCGTATTCCTTGAACAGGTGCGACATCACGCCGCGGCCGCTGGTGGTGTTCATCAGGTCGGTTTCCAGGCCGATCAGCCCGCGCGTCGGGGCGACGGCCTCGATGGTCGTGCCCAGCGGATGCTTGTGCATGCTGGTGATCTGGGCCTTGCGGTTGGCGAGCATCTGCATGACCACGCCAAGGCAGTCCTCGGGAATCTCGACCCAAAGCGACTCGAAGGGCTCCAGGGTTTTCCCGCCCTCGACCTTGGTGATGACCATGGGCCGGGAGACCAGCATCTCGAACCCCTCGCGGCGCATCTGCTCGACGAGGATGGCGATCTGCATTGAGCCGCGAGCTTTCAGGTTGAAAATGCCCGCCGTGTCGGTGTCCGAGACCTTGATGGAGATGTTTGATTTCATCTCGCGGAAGAGGCGGTCGCGGAGCTGGCGCGAGGTGACGTACTTTCCCTCGCGGCCGGCGAGCGGTCCGTCGTTGATGCAGAACTGCATCTCGATCGTCGGGGGATCGATCTCGGTGAAGGGCAGGGCATGGGCGTTCTCGTCGGCCGCGATGGTGTCGCCGATGTCGATGTCCTCGAAACCGGAGAGGCCGACGATGTTGCCGGCCACGCCGGCGGCCGACTCGCTGGTCAGGATGCCGGCAAACTCAACCACCTTGGTGATCTTGCAGCGCACGCGGTTGCCGCCCTTGTTGCAAATGACGTAAACGGTGTCGCCAGTCGAAATCTGGCCGGAGAGGATCTTGCCGATGGCGATGCGGCCCACGTAGTCGCTCCAGTCGATGTTGGAGACCAGCATCCGGAAGGGGGCGTCGGGCTTGGCAAAAGGAGGGGGGATGTGCTCGAGGATCGTCTCGAAAAGCGGCGCCATGTCGCTGCTCTTCTCACCGGGTTGGCGCACCATGTAGCCCTCGCGGCCGCTGCCATAGACGACCGGGGCGTTGAACTGCTCCTCGTTGGCGTTCAATTCAAGCAGGAGCTCGAGGACCTTCTCGTACGTGCCGGCCGGATCGGAGTTTTCCCGGTCGATCTTGTTGACGACAATGATGACCTTCAGACCGTGCTGCAGGGCCTTGCGCAGCACAAAACGGGTCTGCGCCTGCGGTCCATCGTAGGCGTCGACCAGCAGCAGCACGCCGTCGACCATCTTGAGCGAACGCTCCACTTCGCCGCCGAAGTCGGCGTGGCCGGGGGTGTCGACGAGGTTGATGGTCTTGCCGCGCCAGTGAATGGAGGCGTTCTTGGCCTTGATGGTGATGCCCTTCTCGCGCTCGAGATCCATGGTATCCATCGCACGTTCCTCCACCTGCTGGTTGGCGCGGTAGACGCCGCCTTCCTTGAGGAGTTCGTCAACGAGCGTGGTCTTGCCATGGTCGACGTGGGCGATGATGGCGATGTTGCGGATGTTGTGATTCATGCCAGGCGCGGCGAAAAAGTATAACGGTGCGACCGGGGGGCGCCGGGCGCAAGGCCGAAGGCTGGATGATGCAGGAGGAAGGTCGCGGGCGACCGCTCATCGCCTGCCGGTGGCTTCCTCCCTGCGGCAGCGAAGAGATTCCATGGAGGGCCCGGGAAACCCAAAAAAACAAGAGGCCCCGGAACCTTGCGGTTCCGGGGCCAAACTTGGGGGTGGGAGCTCGCCACGCTCTCTTCCCGTTCGCACACATTGGGCGCTCTCGCTTTCGCGGGCCGTGTGCTCCCCGACGCCACTCCTCGCGGCATGCGAAGGTTTCAGTCTCATGGCGGGACCGTCCCGGCCGTTGCCAGCCGGAATCTATCGAGTGAGGCCTCTACGCCCGGTTCGGCCACC
>CAJAKX010000247.1 GCA_903940425.1 uncultured Opitutia bacterium
ACGATGCGATCCCGCTCTACGTGCGGGCCGGGGCGATCATTCCGTTCGGCCCCGAGCTGCAGTACACCGGCGAGAAGCCGGCCGATCCCATCACGCTCTGCGTTTACGCCGGCGCCAATGGGACGTTCACGCTCTACGAGGACGACGGCCTGACCAACGGCTATGAGAAAGGCGCGTTCGCACGCATTCCGCTCCGCTGGGATGACACCAGCCGGACGCTGCATATCGGCGCCCGCACGGGAACATTCCCGGGCATGCTGGCAGAGCGGACCCTCCAGGTGATCCTGGTGTCGAAACAGAAACCGGTCGGATTCAGCTTTGCGCCGCAACCGGACCGCACCGTCCGCTATCGCGGCGACGCGATCGACGTGACCTTCGAATAAACCTGAAAACGGGGACTGCCGGCCGCCCCTCCCGCCGCCATGAAACTGTTTTTCCCCGGATTGCTCGTCGCCTTGATTCTCGCCGGGCCGGCGTCCGCCATCCCGCCTCCCGCCGCGGTCAGCCAGGTCGCCGGTTTTGATCTCACGCAGGTACGGCTGCTCGACAGTCCGTTCAAGCAGGCCCAGGAGCTGGACCGGCAGTATCTGCTGTCGCTGGATCCGGATCGCCTGCTGCTCATGTTTCGCGTCACGAGCGGCCTCTGGGGTTTCACCTACACGCCGGCCCTGGGCGGCTGGGAGAGTCCCGGCAGCGGCCTGCGCGGGCACACCCTCGGACATTATCTGTCCGCCTGTTCGCTGATGTATGCGTCCACCGGCGATGAGCGCCTGAAGGCCCGCACGGCCCAGCTCGTGGCCGAGCTGGCGAAGTGCCAGGAGAAGGCGGCCGAGCAGGGTTATCACGCCGGCTACCTGTCGGCCTTTCCCGAATCGTTCTTCGACCTCGTCGACGCGCAGAAGCCCGTGTGGGCGCCGTGGTACACGATGCACAAGATCATGGCCGGGCTGCTCGACGTGCACGTGCACACGGGCAACGCGCAGGCGCTCGACGTGCTGCAGCGCCTGGCCGACTGGGTGAAGTTCCGCGTCGACCGCCTCACGCCCGAGCAGATGCAGGGGGCGCTGAAAAACGAGCACGGCGGCATGAACGAGGTGCTCGCCAACCTGTATGCCGTGACCGGCAATCCCGATCACCTGCGGCTGGCGCAGGCGTTCAACCACCAGGCGGTGTTCGCACCGCTGGCGCGCGGCGAGGACCGGCTGGACGGCCTGCACGCCAACACGCAGATTCCCAAGATCACCGGCGCGGCCCGCGAATATGAGCTGACCGGCCGGGAGGAATACCGCGACCTGGCGCGCTTTTTCTGGCGGCAGGTGGCCTTGCAGCGCTCCTACGCGATCGGCGGCGACAGCGACGACGAGCACTTTTTCCCCGTCGCCGATTTTGCCCGCCACCTCAGCCCGGTCACGGCCGAGACCTGCAACACCTACAACATGCTCAAGCTCACGGAGCACCTCTTCGCCTGGGCCCCGTCGGTCGAGACCATGGATTTCTACGAGCGGGCGCTCTACAACCAGATCCTCGCCTCGCAGGATCCGCACACGGGCATGTTTGCCTATTTCATCCCGATGAAGCCGGGGCTCTTCAAAACCTACTCGACCCCGGACAACTCGTTCTGGTGCTGCGTCGGCACCGGCATGGAGAACCACGCGAAATACGGCGAAATGATCTACGCGCACGACGCGGCCTCCCTTTACGTGAACCTGTTCATCGCCTCGGAGCTGGCCTGGCCCGGGCGCGGCCTGGTGCTCCGCCAGGAGACCACCTTCCCGGAGGAGCCGGCCACCCGCCTGCGCTTCCAGGCGCGGCAGCCGTTGACGCTGACGCTGCGGGTGCGCCAGCCCGCGTGGTGCCAGCCGGGCATCACGGTCAGGGTGAATGGCCGCGTGGTGGAAGCGGCGCCGGACGCCTCCGGCTATGTGCCGCTCACCCGCGAATGGCAGGACGGCGATCTGGTCGAGATCAGTCTGCCCATGACCCTGCGCACGGAGGCCCTGCCGGGAGCCCCGAAGATCTTGGCGATCTTTGACGGACCCATCCTGCTGGCGGGCGCCATGGGGACCAACGGCCTGCCGGCCGGGGGACAGTATGCGGCCGACCAGCAGCAGTACCGGGGGTGGCCGACCCCGCCCGAACCGGCGCTCCTCGGGGAGCCCGCCGGCATTCTCGCGGCGCTCAAGCCCGTGTCCGGCGAGCCGCTGACCTTCAAGACCGAGGGCATCGGCCGGCCGCGGGACCTCACGCTCATTCCTTTCTACCGTCTGCACCACCAGCGTTACACGGTGTACTGGCCGACCGGTCAGGCGCCTGAAGCCGCCGGCGGGCGCTGAAGTTTCCGAAAAATCCTTAGCCCGGACTCACCCATGAATCACCCTGATCGCCGCAACCTGTTCGCCGGCGTTGTTGCCCTGGCCCTGCTGGCCGTTCCCGCCGGTGCCGTCCGGGCCGCAGACGAGGCGCCTTCCATCCACCTCGCCGGAATGCGTCCCGTCTACCTTGACGCGGCGCAGCCGGTCGAGGCGCGCGTCGAGGACCTGCTGTCGCGCCTGACGCTCGAGGAAAAGATCTCCCTCGTGCACGGCGACTCCAAGTTCACCACGGCGGCGATCCCGCGCCTCGGCCTTCCCCAGCGCTGGATGTCCGACGGGCCGCACGGCGTGCGTGAGGACGTCAATGCGAACAGCTGGTATCCCGCCGGGCGCACGGATGACTTCGCGACCTGCCTCCCGGTGGGGATCGCCCTGGCCGCCACGTGGAATCCCGAGGCAGCGCAGGCCTACGGTGATGTGATCGGCGAGGAGGCCCGCAAGCGCGGCAAGGACATCATGCTCGGGCCGGGCGTGAACCTCATGCGCACACCCCTGAACGGCCGGAATGCCGAATATCTGGGCGAGGACCCCTGGCTCGCCTCGCGTCTCGTCGTGGCCTACATCCGCGCCGTGCAGGCGCACGACTTGGCCTCCTGCGTGAAGCATTTCGCGGCCAACAACCAGGAGACAAAACGCAACTCGATCAACGTCGAGATGGACGAACGCACGCTGCGCGAGATCTACCTGCC
>CAJAKX010000248.1 GCA_903940425.1 uncultured Opitutia bacterium
GGCTCCACTGGAAAGGCGCCGCTGCAGTAGTTCCACGGTGCTGGCAAAGCCGGCCGTATCACCACGGGCGACCGCAACCTGGGCCCGGGCCGCCAAGGCGCCGAGATCGGCCGGATAGCGCCGCAGCGCCTGACCCGCCAATGCCGCAAGATCGAGCTGCCCCATTTCGACGAAATACTCCGCGATCCGGCTCAACGCCGCCGCATTGTCCTGCTCCTCGACTACCTCAAGAATGGCCACCGACTGTCCTTCAAATCCGGCAATGGTGGGAAGTTGATAGGGCACCGGCCGGAGCCAGGGCGGCAGATTCCAGTCATGCAGCGTCTTGAGAAACGTCCCCTCAAGCTGGCCCATCCCCATGCGCGCATAAACGTCGAGATAGGAATCCCACGAGGGGATGACGAGGTGCGTGATCGTGCGCCGGTCGATCAATTCCTTCGCCTCCTCCGGGGTTGACGCGCTGACGATCCGGACGGCGGCCTCGAGGCCATTCCGGTTTTCCCAGCCGAGCGTTGCCAGTCCGCGCAGCCCGCCGTAATAATGCAGGGTGGTGGTCTCGTTGTGGGGCGCCAGAATCACCGCCCGTCCAGCCCCCGCGTGAAGCGCGAGCCAGCGGGCCATATCCCGCTCGATCAGCCCAAAAATTTCGGACTCATCGAGCGCATTCTTCATCCCGGTGTCCGTCGGGGGGACAATCTGAATTGCGCCCAGCACGAGCATCGGCGCCACGAATCCGGACCAAACCCAGCGGGTGAGCCGATGACTGAACGCTTCATCGATCGCCGCCGTGGCCGCGACCAGCAGGGCAAGCAGAACCGCATCGGCCTGGTTCCACCAACTCAGCTGCCGGCAGGCGAATCCGATGGCGACGAACACCGGTCCCAGCGCGACGGCGAGGGATGCCCGGGATGCCATTCCCGTATGGCGGCGCAGCACCAACCATCCCGCCGGCAGCACCAGCAACACCGGCAACACCGTGGCCCAAACCCTGGGTGTGATGAATTCATCGACCAGCCAGCCCCACAGGCTGGTCTCCCGCACGTCGCCCGGCAGTCTGGTCAGCCGGAACGAGGACAGATCCACCTCCAGAAATCCCAGGCTGTGGGTCAGCCTCATCACAACCGGCACCGCCGCCAAAGCCGCGACTGCCAGCATGAGGACGGAAATTCCACGGAGATTCCACGAAGGTTTTCTCCGCTCGATCCAGGCCACCGTCTGCGCCAGTACCGCGCCCCCACCCAGCCAGGCCAGCGCGTAAAGCGGGTGATTGATCCGCAACTGCCACGACCCCAAGTGCGCGGGGAAGTACTCGATCAAGTAAACCGCAAGGCTGGTCGCAGCCCCGCCCAGCGCCCAAGTCCCCCAGGGGAGAAACACTCGTGCCCCAGCGGGGTTGGCCTTTGCGTCGTCATGATTGACCCAAGCCGCGATCAGTCCGCCCAAGGCGATGCCGGCGAGGACCGGCACCTGACCGGCCACGCTGATCCACAGTCCAAGGCCGCCCATGAGGCCGGCGACGAAAAACCAGCGCCGCGTCCGACCTTCCGCGCCCGCGGCCGTCGAATACGCTATGCGGATCCCGGCCAGCAGGGGAAGCACACTCCAGAACACACAAGCCCGCACCAGTCCCTGATCGTCAGGCGCCCCCGGTAGAAATCCCACCGCAAACGGGAAAATGGCTGCGATCCCGATCGAGAGTAATACGGCTGGATAAGCGCCGAACTGCCATGCCGCAAAAATCGTGGCTCCCGCCAGGAAGATCAGTTGCAGCAACGGGTCGGCAAACAACGCCGCCCGCTCCAGAGACGGCCCGGGCGGGCGGCCGGAAATCACCTGGTCGAGCCACGCGACCACTCCCAGCCACCAACGATACGGCGAAGCAGAATACACCTCCCGACCAAACGGCGCATTCTCATAATCGATGTGGCGCACCCGCCATTCCCGGCGGGCGAGCATTTGCCGGGTCTGGTCGAGCCACTCATAGCTGATGACGTCGTGATCCGGCACAATCAACCGGGGTTGCCAGCCGGCGTAACCGGCCGGCGTGGACGCGTCAGTCGCCGGCTCCGCCATGGATCGTTCGGCAATTCCAGACACATATTCAACCCGCCGCACCCGCAGGGCATTGGTCCAGATCAGCAACCCGCAGGCGCTGAGCGGGATGGCCACCCAGGCGAGGGAAGAAAATCGGAATGGGTTGCTCACTGGGTCACTGCATTTGCCGCAGGTTTCGGCATCACGCAAGCAATCGCACAAGGCAGCATGGGGCAAGCAAAGTCCGGATTCCACAGGTTGGCAAAACTCCACTTGACTCCACAGAGGGAGGTTCGTCCCATCGTCGCCCAATCATGTCAGTCGCCGAGAATCGTAAGCGCCCCGGGGTGCGGGCTGCCGCCAAGCATGCCGTCCGCTGCGGGATGCTGGCGGGCGCCCTCTTTGCCGGTCTGGCGACCCGTGCGGCGGATCCCGCGGGCGGCATCACCGAAAAGTCGCTCGCCCCGCACCTCTTCCCGCGCGGCAAAACCATGTTCGTGCAATTGCCGCCCGAAGCGACCGGCGTGCGGACGGAGAATCGCTACGCCGACCCCAAGATGTGGGGGGAACTCTATCAGGAATTCGAGGGCGGATCGATCGGCACCGGGGTGGCCATTGGAGACTATGACGGCGACGGCCGGCCCGACATCTTTGTCGTGAGCAAGACCGAGAGCTGCCGCCTTTTTCGCAACCTTGGCAACTGGAAATTCGAGGATGTGACCGAGAAGGCCGGGGTCGGTGACAAGGGCGCCGCCGCTGGCATTTGGAAACAAGGCGTGACGTTCGTCGACGTAAACAACGATGGTCTCCTGGATATCTATGTATGCCGATTCAATGCCCCAAATCTCCTCTACATCAACCAAGGCGATGGAACCTTCAAGGAGATGGCCCATGCCTACGGGCTCGACGTCAAGGATTCAAGCGTCATGGCGGCCTTCTGCGACTACGACCGCGATGGGTGGCTCGATGTATATATTACGACCAATATTTTGAACGTCACCACGCAGCCAAACGGCCAGCGCGGGTATCTCTTCCACAACAACCGCGACGGCACGTTCACGGACGTGACCGATCGTGCGGGCATCAGTGGTGAATCGCAGAGCCATTCCGCCACCTGGTGGGATTATGACAACGACGGCTGGCCGGATCTGTACGTCGCGAACGACTACGGGATCCCCGACAAACTCTACCACAACAACCGCGACGGCACCTTCACCGACACGCTCGATCGTGTCCTGCCGCACACGGCACTCTACTCGATGGGATCGGACCAAGGTGACGTAAACAACGATGGACTCATCGATTTCCTCGTCGCCGACATGGCCACGACCACCCATCAAAAGGATCAGAACTCCATCGCCGAATCGCGCGGGAAAAGCGCGGATCTGCCGGACAACTCCACCGCGGCGCCGAAGTACCGCCGCAGCGCGCTGCTTCTGAACACCGGCACGGGCCGCTGTCTCGAAGCGGCCTACCTCGCCGGCATTGCCGCCACCGACTGGACGTGGTCGCCGCGCTTCGAAGATTTGGACAACGATGGACGCCTCGATTTCTTCGTGACCAACGGCTTTAACCGGGACCCAAACCCCGACGTCCACGAACGCTCGATGCGAGCTGAATCCACAGCCGAGCGCATCCGAAGCCTGTACAACAGCCCCGTGCTGGTAGAAACCCATCTTGCTTTTCGCAATCTGGGCGACCTGCAATTCGTAGACGTCGGCGCGGACTGGGGCCTGGACCTGAAGGGCGTGAGTTTTGGCACCGCCTTTGGCGACCTGAGCGGGGACGGCAATCTCGACATCGTCTACTCCAACTACCACGACGGCGTCACCGTTCTGCGCAACGACAACGACTCGGGGCATCGGGTGAATATCGATCTACGAGGGACCGTCTCCAACCGTTTTGGCGTGGGGGCGATGGTGCGGATCGAAAGCACCCTCGGCGTGCAGGTGCGCCAGCTCTGGCTGGCCCGCGGATACATGTCCAGCAGCGAGCCGATGCTTCATTTTGGTCTCGGCGCAGACACGAGCATCAGGCGCATGGTGGTGACATGGCCCAGCGGCCACGTGCAGACGTTCGAGAATCTGGCTGTCGACCGGCGTTTCACCATCACGGAGCCGTCGGGTCCTGCTCCGGCGCTGCCGACCGAGGTGCAACCGCTGCCGGGCGGACAGTTTGCCGAGGTGAGCGAGACAACCGGTCTGGCCCTGCGGTCGCGAGAGGAGGTCGTTGACGAAATCTACGTACAACGGCTGATCCCGGTGCGCCTCAACCGCCGCGGCCCCGGCCTCGCGGTAGGGGATATGGAGGGCAATGGAAGGGATGCGGTGGTCATGGGCGGCACAACCCTGGATCCCCTGCGCCTCCTGCATGGCGCGGCCCCGGGACAATTCACGAGTGCGGATGTCTCGGCGCTCGCGACCGGCGCGGTGATCGACGACGGTCCGCTGCTGCTGTTCGACGCCGATGGCGACGGGAAAGAAGACCTGCTGGTGACCAAGGGCGGCAACGCCCTGCCGGCCGGCGCGCCGGAGTATCAACCAAGACTGTTCCTGAATGATGGCCATGGCGGTTTCCGGCCGGCACC
>CAJAKX010000249.1 GCA_903940425.1 uncultured Opitutia bacterium
GAAAGACGCACAAGCCCAGGAGACCGGACGGGCCCAGTCGGCCAAGGACGGCGGTCGCGCGCAACTGCTGCGCACCATGGTCGGTGCCGAAGAAATCGCCGAGGTGGTGAGCCGCGCCACCGGCATTCCGGTGGCCAAGATGATGCAGGGTGAAAAGGACAAGCTCTTGCAGATGGAAACCAAGTTGCACGACCGCGTGGTCGGGCAGGAGGAGGCGATTGGCGCCATCTCCAATGCCATCCGCCGCTCGCGCTCTGGCCTCAGCGACCCGAACCGCCCCACCGGTTCCTTTCTGTTTCTCGGCCCGACGGGCGTGGGCAAGACCGAGCTGGCCAAGACGCTGGCCGAGTCGCTCTTCGATTCGGAGGCCGCGCTCATCCGCATCGACATGTCGGAGTACATGGAGAAGCACGCGGTCTCGCGGCTCATCGGCGCGCCGCCGGGCTATGTCGGCTACGACGAGGGCGGCCAGCTCACCGAGGCCGTGCGCCGCAAGCCGTATTCGGTCATCCTCTTCGACGAGGTCGAGAAGGCGCACCCGGATGTGTTCAACGTGCTGCTGCAGGTGCTCGACGACGGACGCATCACCGACGCGCAGGGCCGCACCGTCGATTTCAAGAACACCGTCATCATCATGACGTCCAACCTCGGCAACCGCTTCCTGCTGGAGGGCGTGACGGGTGACACGATTCCCGAGAGCGTGCGCGAAAGTGTGATGACCGAGGTGCGCCGCGCGTTCCGTCCGGAATTTCTCAACCGGATCGACGAGACCATCCTCTTCAAGCCGCTTACGCTCGACGAGATCACGAAGATCGTCGACCTGCTGCTGGCCGACCTGAACCGGCGCCTCGCCGACCGGCGCGTGACCGTGAAGCTCGACGCGAAGGCCAAGGAGTGGGCGGCGGAGAAAGGCTACGATCCGGTGTATGGCGCGCGGCCGCTCAAGCGGTTCCTGCAGCGCCAGCTCGAGACCCGGCTGGCCCGCGCGCTCATCGCCGGCGAGGTGGCGGAGAACTCCACCGTCACCTTCAAGGTCAAGGGCGATGAGCTGGTGATGGGGTAATGGAGCCGGGGGCGTCGCGTCTCCAGGCTCGGATGGCAATGGAGCGGCGACGTCCTCGTCGCCGGGACAACTGGCAAGTGCGTGAGCGCATCGAGATTTTGGCCCTCAAAATGCACGTTGAGGCCAACGCACATCCACGTTTGTGTGAGTTGTCCCATGCCCTCCGAACCGATCCGTTACTGGCACCGCGCCAAAAAGACCGTCGAGACCGAGCAGATCTACGGCGAGCGCTGGCTGCGCTGGACCTACGAAAACCCGGTCGGACGGCTGGCGCTGTGGCTCGTGGTGCGGCGGGCGGTCTATTCGCACGTCTACGGCTGGCAGATGAACAAGCGCGTCAGCTCGTTCAAGATCCTGCCGTTCATCGTCGCGTACAATCTCGACGTCGAAGAGTTCGCCAAGTCGGCCTTTGCGTTCAAGACCTTCAACGAGTTTTTCTGCCGCGCGCTCAAGCCGGCGGCGCGGCCCGTCGCGCCGGACGCGCGGGTGGCGGTGCTGCCGGCGGACGGACGTCACCTCGTGTTTCCCGATGTCGACAACGCCGACGGCTTCTATGTCAAGGGCGCGAAGTTCACGCTCGCCGAATTGTTCGGCGAAGCGCAACTGCCCCCGGAGCAGCAGATGCTGGCCCCGCGCTTTGCCGGCGGCGCGATGCTCATCTCGCGCCTCGCGCCGGTGGACTACCACCGGTTTCATTTTCCCGTCGGCGGCAAGGCGGGTGAGCCGCAGTTCATCAACGGCTGGCTTTACTCGGTCCATCCGGTCGCGTTGCGCCGCAACCTCCGCTATCTCGTCGAAAACCGGCGCATGGTGACGCTCGTGGAGTCACCCCGGTTCGGCACGGTGGCGATGGTCGAGATCGGCGCGACGGCGGTGGGCCGCATCCGGCAGACGTTCATCCCCGGACGCGACATCGCCAAGGGCGAGGAGAAGGGTCTGTTCGCTTTCGGCGGTTCCTGCGTCATCACGCTGTTCGCCCGCGACCGCATCCGGTTCGACGCCGATCTCGTCGAACAAAGCGTGCAGCATCGCGAGACTTACGCGAAAATGGGCGACCGGCTGGGAATACTCCTGCATGAATTTTGACCGGTTGGCGCACTAGGCGCTGCGGATGGGTCATGGTTTCCGGCGCCGTCACCGGGTCATATTTTGAGGCGGCCGGTTGCAACGTGGGGCAAGCGGGGTTACTTGCCCCACTCACCCTAGTTAGCGACCCGGTTTTCAACGAATCCGCCATGAACCCGAAGTTTGACAGATACGCCCACCCGGAGGTCCTCGTCGATGGCGACTGGCTCCAGGCCCACCTCACCGATCCCGGTATCCGCATCGTCGAGAGCAACGAGGACGTCCTGCTCTACGACACCGGTCACATTCCCGGCGCCGTGCACATCGACTGGCGCGGCGACCTGCAGGACAACACCGTGCGCGACTACGTCCTTCACGAAGCCTTCGCCGCGGTGTGCTCCAAAAACGGCATCACGCCGGACACCACCGTCATCTTTTACGGCGACAAATCCAACTGGTGGGCGGCCTACGCGCTGTGGGTTTTCCGCCTCTACGGCCACACCCGGGTGAAGCTGCTCGATGGCGGGCGTGACAAGTGGCGCAGCGAAGGACGGCCCCTGACGCGGGAGAAACCGGGCCACCCGCACACCCAGTATCCCGTGCCGCCCAAGCGCCACGACCAGGAAATCCGCGCCTTCTATGAGGACACCCTCGCGCAAATGCAGGCGAAGAAACCGTTGATCGACGTGCGCTCGCCGGGCGAGTTTCGCGGGGAGATCACGCACATGCCCGAGTATCCGCAGGAGGGCGTGCTCCGCGGCGGGCACGTTCCCGGTGCGAAGGGCGTGCCATGGAAAACCGCGGCCAACGACGACGGCACGTTCAAGACCTTCGGCGAGCTGAAAAAAATCTACACCGAGAACCTCGGCCTGAAGCCCGACGCCGACATCATCGTCTACTGCCGCATCGGCGAGCGCTCCAGCCACACCTGGTTCGTGCTCACCTATCTGCTCGGCTACACCCGGGTGCGCAACTACGACGGCTCGTGGACCGAGTGGGGCAACCGGGTGCTCGCGCCGATCGAAAAGGGCGCGTGACGATTTCGGAATCCGGAGACCGGAAAGGTTTTGAGGGCGCTTTGCCTGGTACTTTCCGAAATCCGGTATCCGCCATCCGCAATATGAGGTATCCTGCCAATCTCGCCGGGATTGTGGACCTCTTTGACGCGCTTTCCGACGAGGAGAAGCGCGAGAACCTCATCGCCTATGCGGACGGCGCGCTCCGCTGCGCGCCGCGGCCCGGCGAGGTCTTCGATCTCGAGGACGTGCGCAAGGACGAGGAGTGCACCGACACCGTCGGAGTGTTTCTGCAGATCGATGCCGGCCGACGGGCGCACTTCCGCATCTCCCTCGGCCCGCACGTGCAGACGCTCACCAGGGCGATGACCGCCATCCTCTGCCAGGGCCTGGACGGCGCCGCGCCCGAGGAGGTCATGGACGTGCCGCAGGATTTCGTGCCGAAGATTGTCGGCGGCCAGCTCGTGCGGGTGCGCAGCCAGACCGTCTATTACATTCTCACGCGCATGAAGAGCGTGTGCAAAGTCTGGCTCAACCGCGAACGGGCCGCCGCGGATTACGGAGGGCGGATATCCGCCGTCGCCAAGCCTATGGCGGACAGGTCGGAAACCGGATAGCCGGAGCCCCCGTCGTCGTCTCGTTCGACAGGCTCAGGGCCATGGCGGGCGGGCCGGATACCGGACAGGGTTTCGGCCTTGCCTTGGGCTATCCGGTATCCGAAATCTGCCATCCGCAAACCCAACGCCCGGGTGGTGGAATTGGCAGACACGAGGGTCTTAGAAGCCCTTGCCGAAAGGCTTGTCGGTTCGAGTCCGGCCCCGGGCACCATGGATTTTTGAGAGCGGAGACCGGAAACCGGAAGGCACGGATTTGCCGCCGGACCGTTCTTGCGGATCGCTGGCGCCACTGCACGGCGGGTTTGCGTTGGGCCGCGGATTTCCCGTAGCGTCTGATCTTCCTGCATGGATACCGGAAGCAATCCCCCGCCTGTAATTTCGACCCCGGCGCCGGCGTCCTGGCTTTCCGCCTGGCCCGACGCGCTGGCCCTCGCCGGAGGTCTGGCCCTGGCGTGGTGGCTCAAGTGGCAGGTGCGCGACCTCGTGTGGGGCCTGTGGCTTTCAAGCCTGCTCGTCGGTTACGCCATGATCGTGTGGAAAATCTTCGGGCCGATGCTGCTCGTTGAGCGCGCGGTCGCGGCCAACGGCGCGTCACCCCTGACTCGGACGGCCCTCGGCGGGGCCGTGCTATTTGGCGGGCTGTTCCTGCTGGCGTTCTTCACGGTGCACTTCGGCATGTTCCATTTCGTGCATTCCGTATTCCTCAACGTCTTTTTCCCGGTGTTCGACCCCCCGGCCCGGAGTTTTCCGTCGCACGCGCTCTACCTGCACGTCTTGCGCGCGTACTGGCCCTTTGTGCTCGTGGCCGCGGTGGCCGAGCGGAGCGCGTTCCTGCGGCCGGCGCCACTGCTGGTGGGCCCCCTGGCCCGGACTGCCGGCGGGCCGGCGGCAAAGAGGTTCGGCGATGACTTCATGACGCCCTACAAGAACGTCGTGCGCATGCACCTGCTGATCTTTTTCTTTGCGTTCGCCCACTTCGCCCGGCTGGAGAACTTCTTCGTCTACGCGGTCGTGTATGCCGTCTACTTTTTTCCATGGCGGCTGGTGAAACGGAGCAAGGTGGAGCCCGCCGCTTCGGGGCTCTGAAGTTTTGGCGAGGAGGCCCCCACCTTTGCCGGGCTACGGCGAGACAAGCCGGCGGGCGGGGAGGTCAACCCGCCCGGAGGTCGGGTTCCACCGTCTGCTTCCCGAAACGGCGTTCCCACGCAAACAGGTATTGCTGCGCCAGGCCGGCATACGGCCCGAAATGAACCCGGCCGAAATGCGCGATCTGCTGCGGCGTCCAGCCGTCCAGCCCGTAGCGCGTCTCCATGGCCTTGATGATCCAGACGTCGACCGGAAACGCCTCAAGCCGGCCCGCGCCGAACAGCAGCACGCAGTCGGCCACTTTCTCGCCCACGCCGGGCAGCTCGCGCAGCCGCTCCTTGGCCTCGGCGTAGGGCAGCTTCTCCACCTGATCCAGCCAGTCCGGCCGCTCGGCGAGGAACCGGGCGGACTGTTGCACGTAGCGCGCGCGGAAGCCGAGCAGGCAGGCCCGCAGGTCCTCCTCGCTTACCGTGGCGAGCTCGGCCCACGTGGGCAGGCGGTGGATTCCCGACACGATGGCGCGGCCGTGCCGCCGGGCCAGCAGCTCGACCATCTGCCGGATCTGGACGATCTGCTTGGTGGCGCTGCAGAGAAAGCAGAGCAGCGTCTCACCCAGCGGCTGCCGCAACAGGCGCAGGCCGCGAAACGCCTCGCAGCAGCGCGCCAGGTGCGGATCGCTCCGCCAGGGCAGGGTGTCGGCCAGCTGGGCGAAGCTGACCGACGCTGCGAAATATTGCGGCAGCTTGTGCGCGACCGCGTCGGCGAGGGTCTGCGGCGCGGACCACAACAGTCCGCCCTGCTCGGACGGCTTGAGGCGCGCCACGCAATCGGACCACCCGCCCTGCCAGACGCCGTCCGGCGTGCGGGCCCAGCGGAAGGCCTGGCCGCCGTCAAGCACCTCGGCGAGCACAGCGGGCGTAGGCGTCTCGGGCAGGGCAAGCCCGTTCGATGAACTCAGGGTGAGCGGCTGCCAGTCAGACCAGACGAGAAACGAAGGCATGGCGATGAACTGCGCACCATGACGGCGGATACCGGCCTCCGGGGCAATGGCGGAAGCAAAGCTTGATTTTAAGGCGAACATGGGTCGCGATTCCGGGTCATTCACGTCGCGTGCCCCGCATGCAAACCAACACCTACACCCGCGGCGAAGAGATCGCCAACAGCCTGACGCACGGCCTCGGCCTGGTCTTGAGCCTTGCGGGCCTGAGCGTGCTGGTGACGATGGCGGCGCTGCACGGCGACGCGTGGACGGTGGTGGGCTGCGCGGTGTTCGGCGCGTCGCTCGTGCTGCTCTACGCGGCCTCGACCCTTTACCACGCGCTGCGGGCCCCCCGGGTGAAACGGTGGCTGCGCGTGTTCGACCACGCGGCGATCTTCCTGCTGATTGCGGGCACCTACACGCCGTTGCTGCTGGTCAGCCTGCGCGGGCCGTGGGGCTGGAGCCTGTTCGGCGTGGTCTGGGCGCTGGCGGTGGCGGGCATCGTGCTGAAGCTGTTTTTCACGGGGCGGTTCCGCCTCCTGTCGACGCTCATCTACCTTTTCATGGGCTGGCTCGCGCTCGCCGCCTTCAAGCCGCTGGTGGCGGCGCTGCCGCACGGCAGCCTGGTGATGCTGTTCGCCGGCGGCGCGGCCTATACGACGGGCACGCTGTTCTACATGTGGAAGCGCCTGCCCTATCACCACGCGGTGTGGCACCTGTTCGTGCTCGCCGGCAGCGTCTGTCATTTCTTCGCCGTGTTCGGCAGCGTCATGTCGCGGGGCGTGTGAGGCGTCGTCTGTGCGTTTGACACTTCGGTGGAGCCAAACACGATGGTTGCTGAATGGTCACTCTGCGCCTGAAGCCCGCCGATGAAAAGAGATTGGGAAAGTATGCCCGCAAAGCCGGACATACCAAAGCATCGCTTGCGCGCGCGGTGATCGAGGAAAAGTTGGAGGAGTTTGAGGATGTGACGGTGGCGGTGGCTCGCTTGAAAAAACCTGCGCGGACTTACTCCGCGGAAGAGGTTAAACGTGAGCTGGGCATACCGCTTCGATGAGCGCGCGTTGCGTGAACTGAAGAAGCTCGATCGGCAGGCGCAGATCGAGATCATCGCCTATCTCGACGAACGGATTGCTGGCACGGGCGATCCGACGCGTTTCGGCAAGCACCTGCGCAAGGATTTGAGGGGATTATGGCGTTACCGGGTGGGCGACCACCGGGTTATTTGCGACATCCGCCGCGGTGAACTTGTCGTGCTGGTGATTCGGGTGGGGCATCGCTCGCAGGTGTATGAGTGAGCCCGGCAAACGCCGTCAATTTTGAGATAGTCACCAATCCCCTATCGACAGCCCCTCTGAATGCGTCATTTCATTTTCCCGGCAGTTCCCAGAGGAAACTTTCCTTCGCGATCAGCGTTTTGCCGTCGGTCGCGAGCAGACGCAGCTGCCACGCCGCCGGCCGGGCTTTTGTGTCCGGCCAGTCGGCGCCGGTGAGGCCGAGTTGGTAGATGGGGCTGCCGACGGGAACGTCGGCCGGGAAGGTGAACGTCTTCGCCTCGGGCGAAGTCGGCGTGACGACCTGCAATTCTAATTTCGCGCCCGCCAGCGGCGCGTCGTCGTTTTTCAGCCGGACGAGCCAGTAGAAGCCGGCGCGAGCGCCGGGCTGCGAGCGCAGCACGATGATGCCGCCGGTGTTCTCCCTTCCATCGAGGTACTCGGTCACGCGTTGGAACGACGCGGCGTCGCGCCAGCCGGTGAACACCCGCACGATTTCCGGGCCGGCGGCGCGGACGGAGGCGGGCAGGGAAAAAAGAAGCAGGAGACCGAGCGAGAAAAGGCGCAAGGGGCGTCCCATGGATGGCAGGATGACGGGCAAACCCGGGTGGCACAAGGGCGCAGAGCAGGCCGCGTGCGGGCGGGGGACTTATTCCGGCTTGGGCCGCACACAGGTCAGCCTGCCCACCTCACTTTTCCAGATACACATTCTTGTACTGGTGGATGCCGAGCAGCGCCGGCTGCCAGTTTTTCACCGCCGGGTGACAAAGGAAGACGCGCGTGCCGAAGAAAACCGGCACGACGGGCGCCTCGTCCATGAGAATCGCCTCGGCCTGCTGGTAGAGCTCGTTGCGGCGCGGGGGATCCTGCTCCGCGCCCGCCGCCCGGACCAGCCGGTCGTAGTCGGAGCTGGCCCAGCCGGTGGAGTTGTTGCCGCCATCCGCCGTGAACAGCTCGAGGTAGGTGCTCGGGTCGACGTAGTCGCCGATCCAATGGGCGTAGGAAATGTCGTAGTTGAGCTGGCGCTCGTCATTGAGCCACACGCGCTGCTCCTTGTTGGCGAGGGCGATCTCGATGCCGAGTTCGCGCCGCCACATCTGCTGCACGGCCTCGAGCAGCCGCTGGTTGAGTTCCAAGGTGGCGAACTGGATCTCCACCTTCGGAAATCCGCGGCCGCCGGGATAACCCGCCTCCGCGAGCAGCCGGCGGGCGGCGTCGAAATCGTCGGGGATCGCGGCGCGGGCGGTGTAGCCGGCGGTGTCGGGCGGCGTCAGGCAGTGCGCGGGCTGCTGGCCGCCGAGCGCCACGTCGCGCACCAGCGCGCTGCGGTCGATTGCGCGGGCGAGCGCCTGGCGCACGCGCCGGTCGGTGAAAGGCGCCCGCCGGACGTTGAGACGCAGGAACGCGGTGTCGAGAAACGGATCGATCCGCAGGACGGCGGGATGGTCCCGGCGGTAGGCAGCGATCTTTGACAGCGGCACGTCGGAAGTGAGGTGCAGCTGCCCGGCGCGGAAGGCGGCCTCCTGCGTGGCGGCGTTCTCGATCGGATAGAAGACCATGCCGTTCAGCCGCACGTGGCGCGCATCCCAGTAATGAGGATTGCGCCCCACGACGACGCGGCTGCCGGGCGTCCATTCCTTCAGGATGAACGGTCCGTTGCAGACCATGTTCTCCGGTCGCGTCCACGGCACGGCGCGGTTGTCGAACCGGCCGAGCTTCTCGATGCTGGCGCGGTGCACCGGGAACCACGCGGGCAGCGTGGCCGCCGAGGCGAGGTAGGGCGCGGGCCGCTCGAGGGTGAACGCGAGCGTGGTGGCATCGATGGCGCGTACGCCGACCTGCGTGAAATCGGTTACCCGCCCGGCGTTGAAGGCCTCGGCGTTTTTCAGCGGGTAGAGCACATAGGCGTACTCCGAGGCGAGCTGCGGCGACAGGGCGCGGTGAATCCCGAAGACGCAGTCCTGCGCGGTGAGCGCGTCGCCGTTGCTCCAGCGGGCGTCGGGCCGCAGGTGAAACCGCCAGACCAGTCCGTCGGCGGAGGTTTCCCAGCGCTCGGCGAGGGCGGGCACGGGCAACGACGTCCGTTCATCGATGCCGGTCAGGCCCTCGAACAGCGCCAGCACAATGTTGAAGTCGTTGAACGAGACAACGACGTGCGGATCGAGGTCGCGCGGCTCGGAGCCGTTGCCGAGGTGCAGCACCTGTTCGCGGATGCCGGCTTCGGCCGGCGTTTCACGGTGGGCACAGCCGGCCGCCAGCAGGCTGACGGCGGCGGACCGCAACGCGAGGCGAAGGAGCCGTCGGGAAGGGCGCATCATGACCGCGCGCAATGAAGCACGGGGCGCGCCTTCCGCCAAGGGCTGTTTTTGAGGTCGCGGCCCTGCCGCGGCCCGCGCAGAACCTTTCCGGACCGATTGTTTCTAAGAAATGCGCCGCCCACGCGTGATATGAGGAGTCAACCGCCCGTGAATCCGGACCCATCACCGTCCACCCGCTCCCATGAAAACGCCGCGTTTGTGCGCACCGCCGTCGGGCAATACCAGGCTCCGCTCCTGCGTTACGCCACGCGTCTGGTCAACGATCCCGACCGGGCGCGCGACGTGGTGCAGGACACGTTCGTCCGCCTCATGGCCCAGCCGCCCGCCACGGTCGACAGCCACCTGGCCGAATGGCTCTTCACGGTGTGCCGCAACCGCGCGTTCGACATCAACCGCAAGGAGGGCCGCATGAAACAATTCGCCGAAGGCGCGGCCGAGCGGGTCGTGGCCGCCGAGCCGCGGCCCGGCGCCGCCCTCGAGGCCGAGGAGACACACGCTGCCATCGTGCGCCTCATCGACCGGCTGCCGCCCAACCAGCAGGAGGTCATCCGCCTGAAGTTCCAAAACGGCTTCAGCTACCGGGAAATCAGCCGCATCACATCGCTCTCGATGGGCAACGTGGGTTTTCTGATCCACACCGCCATCAAGACGCTGCGACACGAGTGGGCGGCGGAGGCGAGGTGAAAAGTGAGCATGAAAGTGCCGGCGGGCATCGAACAGAAGACACCAAACCAAACGAGAACCGAGCAATGAACGACCCAAAGATTTTTTCTGATGATCCGCGCCTGACCGCCTATGCCCTGGGCGAGCTGGCAGATGATGAACGCGCGCAGGTCGCGGCGGCGGTGGCCGCCGACCCGGCGCTGCAGGCCGCCGTGGAGGAGATCCGCGCCACCGCCGTCCGGCTGACCGCCGCGCTCGCAGCCGAGCCGCTGCCGGAATCCGCGCCCGTGACCCTCGGGTCTTATCACCCCGTCCGTCCGTCCCGGATCTTCCGTTTTCCCTACTGGACCGTGGCCGCGCTCGCGGCCGCGGCGTGTTTCGCCGTCATCATCGCCCTGCGCGAGCTGCCGCTGGCGGAGAAGGACGCGAAACAGAAGACCACGGCGCTCACCGGACAGATGGCCGAAAAAAAGCCCGTGGTCGCGGAAGCACCCGTGGGTGCGGCGCAGCCCGCCAACCACATCGAAATTCAGTTTCCCAAAAATGAGGCGGTGGGCAAAAGCCAGACGCAGCCGACGTCGGCCGCGACGGCGGATCAGCTCGGCGTGGTGGTCCCCAATCCATCCCCGGCTCCGGCGGTGGCTTCGCTCGACAAAATTGCAGGCGGTGCCAAGGACGCGGAAGAAGGGATCGTCAAGCTGCAGCCTTTCGTCGTGAAGACGGCGGAGGACAGAGGCTACTTTGCCGAGAATACGCTGGCCGGCAGCCATCTTAAAACGGCGTTGGCTGATTCCTCCAATGCGCCCGCCGGGATACCATCTTCAGGTGGTGACACTTTCGGCGTGAGGCAAGGGGTCGTCGGCGGCCCTGCCATGCGAGGGGCGGATGAGCCCATGCCGCTGCGCCGGTCGTTATCGGTAAGCATGGCGGCGGCCGGCGGCCAGCCATTCAACACCGAGACTTACGACTACGTCGCCGACAACGATTTCCTCGCCGCCGCGGAGAATCCGCTCTCGACCTTCTCCGTCGACGTCGACACCGCCAGCTACTCCAACGTGCGGCGCTTCCTGTTCGGCGGCCGGCGCCCGCCGCGCGACGCCGTGCGCATCGAGGAGCTGGTCAACTATTTCACCTACGACTACGCCGCGCCGCGCGCCGCCGATCCCGCGCCCTTCGCCGCCTCGCTGGAGGTGGCCGCCGCGCCGTGGGCGCCGACGCACCGGCTCGTGCGCATCGGTCTGAAGGGCCGCGAACTCTCCACCGCCGACCGTCCCGCCGCCAATCTCGTCTTCCTGGTCGACGTCTCGGGCTCGATGAACGAGCCCAACAAGCTCCCGCTCGTGCAGGAGTCGCTGCGGATGCTCATCGAGAAGCTCAAGCCCGAGGACCACGTGGCCATCGTCGTCTACGCCGGCTCGTCCGGCCTCGCACTGCCTTCCACGCCGGTCAGCCACCGGCAGGAGATCCTCGACGCGATCGATAGCCTCCACGCCGGTGGCACGACCAACGGCGCCATGGGCATCCAGCTCGCCTACGATGTCGCCAAGGCCAACTTCATCGCGGGCGGCGTCAACCGCGTCATCCTCGCCACCGACGGCGATTTCAACATGGGCGTGACCGACCGCGGCGACCTCGTGCGCCTGATCCAGGAGAAGGCGAAAAGCGGCGTATTCCTCACTGCGCTGGGCTTCGGCATGGGCAACTACAAGGACGCCACGCTCGAGCAGCTCGCCGACAAGGGCAACGGCGCCTACGCCTACATCGATTCGGAGCGCGAGGCCCGCAAGGTGCTCGCCGAGCAGGTCAACGGCACGCTCGCCGTCATCGCCAAGGACGTGAAGGTGCAGGTCGAGTTCAACCCGGCGAAAGTGCAGGCCTACCGCCTCATCGGCTACGAGAACCGCCTGCTCAAGAAGGAGGACTTCAACAACGACAAGATCGACGCCGGCGACGTCGGCGCGGGCCACACCGTGACCGCCCTCTACGAAGTCGTGCCCGCGGGCGTGGAGTGGAAGCCGGACTCCACCGTCGACGAACTGAAATACCGGAAACTGGAGACCGGAGACCGGAAAGCACAGAAAGAAAGCTCTCCGGTATCCGGTATCGCAAATCCGGTTTCGCAGGAGCTCCTCACCGTCAAGCTCCGCTACAAGGCGCCGGACGGCGACACGAGCAAACTGCTCAAGTTTCCGCTCATCGACAAAAACGCGGCGTTCATCGACGCGAGCGGAGACTTCAAGTTCGCGGCGGCGGTGGCTGGCTTTGGCATGGTGTTGCGCGACTCGCCTCACAAGGGCGCGGCGACGCTGGCCGAAGTGCTGCACTGGGCCGAGCAGGGCACGGGCTCCGACGCGGGCGGCTACCGCGGCGAGTTCATTTCGCTCGTGAAACAGGCCGAGACCATCCTGCCGTCGCAGGGGTGACGAGCCTGCCTCACGCAAAGTCCGCCAAGATTGCGAAGGAAAGTCGGGATTCAATCGTTGTCCCACCGTTGCGACCTTGGCGTCCGTTGCGTGAGGAGAGACGCTGCCGGATTTGGTTGCAGCTCCGCCGCGAAAAGCCGAACTCGTGAAATTTGCCAGTTGAAAACCGGCGGCTGGCGTACTGGGCTCCCGCTGACGACTCAGGCCGGAGTTCTTCACGCAAAGCCAAGCCCGGCTTGGTTCAACAACGCTCTTCGTCCAATTTATGAAACTCCGCATCGCAGTTATCGCTGGTCTCTTCTCTCTGTTGTGGGTGTCGATGGTGGCCGCCATTGAGGTAATTGAGTGGAAACGGGACCAGGTGGCAGGGCATCGCTTCGAGTTGGTAAGCGGAGACAAGGTCACGGTATACGATTTCGGCGCGAATGGGGTGGTACTTGCGACGGTCGGGCTGAAGAACGGCCCGGTCACTGGCCCGGTGTTTCAATGGAGGATTGAAGGAGGGCAACTACAGATCCTCGAGGGCGATCGTGTGATCGAGAGTCTCACTCTTTTGAAAGCTGAGGGGAAAACCGTTACCGTAAAACGAAAGTCAGGTGACGAAGCGGTCTTTGTCGTCACGGTACGCTGACGAATGAGAAGAAAACCTGACCAACACCTGAAGCCATCAGAGCCAAGAGATCCCAACCGAGGGCATCGACGGTGTGCGGGATAACATCGGCTGAATAGAAGACCCCGAACATGCGCGAGCAACCGATGGGTAAGACGAGGCGGGTGCATCCGTACCAATGGCTGTGGGAGCCGCTGGAGGACGATCCCACGTTTGTGCTGCGGCCGATGTTCGGCGGCAAGGCGGCCTATCTCGACGGCAAGCTGACGCTCTACTTCACGGCGGGGGAGGAGCCGTGGCGCGGCGTGCTGGCTTGCACTGACCGCGTCCACCATGCGTCGCTGCTGGCGGAGTTTCCCGAGTTGTCGCCGCATCCGATCCTGCCGAAGTGGCTGTATCTGCCGGAGAGCGCCGACAGTTTCGAGCGCGTGGCCGAACGCCTCGTTGCGCTGGCCAAACGCCGGGACCCGCGCCTCGGCGTCAGCCCCCAGCCCAAGAAAAGAAAGCAGCCGAAGGCGTAGCAGCGGCCGCGGCGGAATCCGCGGGCTTCACAGCAGGGGCTTCAGCACCGTCCACACCGTCTCCGCCACGATGGCGTGGCCTTGGATGTTCGGATGAATGCCGTCGGGCTGGTTGAATTCCGGCCGGCCGCCGACACCTTCGAGCAGAAAGGGGATGAACGGCACGCCGTTTTTCTCCGTGAGCTCGGGGAAGATGGCGGCGAAGGTGTGGGTAAAGTCCGCGCCCATGTTGGGCGGCGCGGCGATGCCCGCGAGGACGATCTTAGTAGCGGGGGATTTCTCCCGCACCCGGTCGATGATCGTCTGCAGGTTGGCGCGCGTGGTCTCGGGCGGCAGGCCGCGCAAGCCGTCGTTGCCGCCCAGCTCGAGCACAAACACATCGACACGCTGGCGCAGGATCCAGTCGACCCGGCGGAGTCCGCCGGCGCTGGTCTCGCCGCTGAGCCCGGCGTTGACCACACGCCAGGGCAGCCCGGCTGCCTCGATCTTCTGCTGGATGAGCGCCGGAAAGGCTTGCGTCGACGGATCCTCGAGCCCGAGGCCGGCAGTCAGGCTGTCGCCGAAAAAGAGCAGGGTTTTGGTCTCCCCGGCTCCCGCCAAAAGAGGAGCAACCACGAACGACACGAAGCACACGAAAAATAACCGTTCAGCCAGTCGGATGACCCGTTGAGCAAACTGTTTTGCCCTTTTGTGCGGGATGGCTGCTTTTCGGGTCATTTTGTGTATTTAGTGGTTGTCCCATGACTGACCAAATCATGCTGAAAGTCGAGCGGCTCACCAAGACCTACGCCACGGCTGCGGGACCGCTCACGGTGCTGCGGGAAGTCGCGTTCAGCATCGAGGCCGGCGCCATGCTGGCGGTCGTCGGCCCCTCCGGCAGCGGCAAGACCACCCTGCTGGGACTCTGCGCCGGGCTCGACCAGCCGACGGCGGGAACGGTCACGCTCAACGGCACCGAACTCGGCCGCCTCACCGAGGACGAGCGCGCCCTCGTGCGCAACGACTGCGTGGGCTTCGTCTTCCAGAGCTTCCAGCTCATCCCGACGCTCACCGCGCTTGAGAACGTCCTCGTGCCGCTCGAACTGCGCGGCGGTCACGACGGCCTGGCCGAGGCGCGCGAACTGCTGGCCCGCGTGGGCCTCGGCGATCGCCTCGGGCATTATCCGGTGCAGCTCTCGGGCGGCGAGCAGCAGCGCGTGGCCCTGGCCCGCGCCTTCATCAACCGGCCGAAGATCCTCTTCTGCGACGAACCGACCGGCAACCTCGATGACGACAACGCGCGCGTCATGCTGGACCTCGTCTTCGGCCTCAACCGCGAGCGCGGCACCACCCTGGTGCTGGTGACGCACAACCACGAGCTGGCGCGGCGCTGCTCACGCATCATCCGCCTGCGCGGCGGCGCCGTAGTAGGCGACGAAAAAGCTTTGACCACGGATTCCGCGGATGGGCACCGATGAAGCAACCGCCGGTCCGCGTTTATCAGTGAGATCCGTGGTAAAAAGATGAACTTCATCCTCAAGATGGCCTGGCGGGACACGCGGGCGAGCCGGCGGCGCCTGGTGCTGTTCTCGCTCTCGATCGTGCTCGGCGTCGCCGCCCTCGTTGCCATCGGCTCGTTCCGCGACAACCTCCGCCGGGCCGTGGAGAACCAGTCCAAGGGGCTGCTCGGCGCCGACCTCGCCGTGACCTCGCGGCAGAAGCTGCCCGACGAGGCGCGCGCCTACCTGGCCGGCCTCGGCGGCGAATCGTCGCGCGAGACCGCCTTCTCGTCGATGATCGTCTTCCCGACGCGCGGGGGACAGACCCGGATCGTGCAGGTGCGTGCGCTGGAGGGCGCGTTCCCGTTCTACGGCGAGGTGGTCACGGCGCCGGCCGGCGCCTTCGCGCAGCTGCGCGAAGGAGACCATGCCATTCTTGAGGACACGCTGCTCGCGCAGTTCGGCGTGAGCGTGGGCGATCCGGTCCGGATCGGCGAGGCGACGTTCACCGTCGCGGGCGCGCTGCAGAAAATCCCCGGCGAATCGCCCGCGGTGGCGATGCTGTCGCCGCGCGTCTACATCCCGTTGCGCGCGCTGGAGCAGACGCACCTCGTGCAGGCGGGCAGCCTCGTGCGCTACCGGACCTA
>CAJAKX010000250.1 GCA_903940425.1 uncultured Opitutia bacterium
CGATCTCTGCAGCCAGTTTTCGGCGTTCTCGCGCATCTTGCGCTCGGTGGAGTTGAAAAAACCAAACACGGCGGGCGCGGGGCTAGTTGTTCTTGAGGACCTGAATAAAGGCGTCGGGCGGGATCGAGACCTTGCCGATCTGCTTCATCTTCTTTTTGCCCTTCCGCTGTTTCTCCAGGAGTTTTTTCTTGCGGGTAATGTCACCGCCATAGCACTTGGCGGTGACGTCCTTGCGCATGGCGCGGACGTTGTCCCGGGCGATGATCTTGCCGCCGATGGCGGCCTGCACGGCGATCTTGAACATTTGCGGCGGGATGATGGCGGCGAGTTTTTCGCAGACCACGCGGCCCTGCCCCTCGGCCTTCGAGCGGTGCACGATGCTGGCAAAGGCATCGACCGGCTCGCCGTTCACGAGGATGTCCATCCGCACCAGGTCCGCGACGCGATACTCGCCCAGTTCGTAATCCATCGAACCGTAGCCGCGGGTGAGGCTCTTCAGACGGTCGTTGAAGTCGACGAGGACTTCGTTGAGCGGCAGCGTGCAGGTGAGCATGACCCGCGTGGCGTCGAGCGTGTCGGTATGATCGCACGCGCCGCGCTTTTCCATGATGAGATTGAGGATGTCGCCCAGGCACGTGTTGGGAAGGTGAATCGATGCCGTGATCATGGGCTCGTAGATCGCCTCGATTGAGGGCGGATCGGGCAGGTTGATCGGATTGTCCACCTCGGACGTCTCACCGCCGTGCACCTTCACCTTGTAGACGACGCTCGGGTACGTGGAGATGATGTCCACGTCGTGCTCGCGGCGGATGCGTTCCTGCATGACCTCCATGTGCAGAAGGCCGAGGAAACCGCAGCGGAAGCCGAAGCCGAGCGCGACCGAGGTTTCCGGCTGGTAGACGAACGCCGAATCGTTGAGCCGCAGACGCGCAATCGCCGCCTTGAGCTTTTCGTAGTCCTGCGTCTCGAGCGGATAGAGGCCGCAATACACCATGGGATGCACCTCCTTGTAGCCGGGCAGCATCGCGGTGGCGGGCCGGTTCGCGTGGGTGATGGTGTCGCCGATCTTGATGTCCTCCGTCGCCCTGATGTTGCTGACGATATAGCCGACGTCACCGGGGCCGAGCTCGACGTCGGGCTCCATCTTCGGGCGGAAGACGCCGACTTCCCTCACCTCGGCCTTCTGTCCGGTGCTCATGAGCATCATCATTTCGCCGGCCTTGATCGTGCCGGAAAACACGCGCACGTGGGCGATGACGCCGCGGTAGGAATCGTACTTGGAATCGAAGACGAGGATGCGCGTGCCCTTGTAGTCGGCCCAGCGCGGCGGCGGCACGCGCGCAACGATGGCTTCAAGAATCTCGGTGATGCCGATGCCGGCCTTGCCGCTCGCCAGGATCACCTCCTCCGCGGGAATCGTCAGGATGTCCTCCAGCTGGCGGGTGCAGAGCTCGAGGTTGGCGCTCGGCAGGTCGATCTTGTTGATGACCGGGATGACCTTGAGCTTCTGCGCAAACGCCAGATGGGCGTTGGCCACGGTCTGCGCCTCGACGCCCTGGGCCGCGTCGATCAACAGCACCGCCCCTTCGCAGGCCGCGAGGCTGCGGGAGACCTCGTAGGAGAAATCCACATGGCCCGGTGTGTCCATGAGGTTGAGCTGATACA
>CAJAKX010000251.1 GCA_903940425.1 uncultured Opitutia bacterium
ACCGGGAATGGAATTTCGCATGGGTTTTTTCATGGATAAGGTTTGTCAAAGTGCCTCACTGACCGCCTGAGATGGACTGATCGGAAATTTGATTCCGCGTGGGCGTGTGTGGGTCGGGCTCGGGTGAGGGTGAGAAGTGTTTACTTCGCAGTGCCACGCGGAACCGGCAGCGTCGGTGGCAGAGTGCGCATGAGACCGTCGACGATCTCCACGGGCTTCGATTCGATCTTTACGGTGGCAGGGGTGAGTCCCTCGCGCGTGGCGGTCACCGCGATGGCGCCGGGCGTGAGCGTCGAGCGGATGGCCACGCGGTTGATGCCGCACTCGGTGTCAAGATAGAGGTTGTTCGTTGAATCGAGCTTCCCGGCATTGAGCCCGCCGCGCCAGGTGGCCGGTCCGGTGAAGGCAAAATCGACCCGCGCCTCATCCGTCGGGCAACGGCGACCCTGCGCATCCACGACCTCGAAGTCGATCAGGGCCACATCGCTCCCGTCCGCCTGCAGCCCCTGCGGCCCGGTATGCAGGGTGAGCTTGATGGCCTTGGGCTCGCCCGCGGTCTGGATTTCCTGTTGCGCGACGACCTTCTCGTCCTTGGTGGCGACGGCTTTGATCGCGCCGGGCACGAACGTGACATTGGGAAACGCGTAGATGCAGCTGGTGTCCGTGCCCGCAACCATCTCCGCTGAGCCCATGGTCCTGCCGCCGAACGTATCGACAAATTTATAGGGTTTGTCCGCCACGCCGAGCGATTTCCCGTTGAGGAACAGCTCGACCTGGTCGCCGTGCGTGGCCGCGACATAAACCGTTTTCTTCGTGTCGGCGGGATAATTCCAATGCCCGATGATGTGCAGGTCGGGCTGCTCGTTCTGCATCACGCGGGAGACGTAGTACAGCGACTTCGGCAGGCGCACGCCGTCCACCTTGCCGCTCACGCGCAGGACATAGCTGCCCTGCTGGCGCCCGTCGGCATCGGAATCCGTGAAATAGATGGAGCAATAGGCCGACCACTTCGAGTGGGCGGGATCGGGGTTGTCGATCCGGTTGCGCACGTAGCTGGCGTAACGTGTGGCGCCGGCGAGGCTGAACGTCTCGGAGTTCCAGTGCCAGGTGTCGACGGGACGCCCACCGATCGAGCCGGATTTGGGTTTGAAGCCGAAGTGCGGCGGCGAGTAATCGTCCCAGATGTTGCGCCCGGCCTCGTCGCGGAAGTCCTCCGTCTCGATCAGCGGCGCCTTGTCGCGGCGTGCGATGCTGTAGCCGCGGAAGATGTCGTCGCCGGCGATATTGTCGGTCTGCGGCGCCTGGCCGATCATGACCCCGTAATACTCGGACATCGGGGTCAGTGCCTTGTTGGCCTCCGCGAGATCGTTGTCGCGGGTGCCCATGACGCGCCCGCCATGGGAGTCCCATTGTTTGCGCAGGGCCACCATCTGCACCATCTGCTCCGGCGTCACGATGGTGTTGCCCGCCTCCCAAAAGAGGATGCTAGGGTTGTTGCGGTAAAAGATCATGGTGGCGCGCATGACCTCGGCGCGCTGGTCCCACTGCCGGCCGGTTACCAGCCGTTCCTTGTCGCCCGCCGGGCAGACCTCGACGATGCCGTATCGGTCGCACGCCGCGACATCGGCCCGCTGGGGCGCGACGTGCATCCAGCGAATATAGTTGCCATTGCTCTCGCGCAGGAGCGCGAGCGTGAAGTCGTGCATCCAGTCGGGATAGGCTCCACCCAGGCCAGCCCAGTCATTGGCCGAGCGCTGCGCATAGCCGGTGAGCCAGACAAACCGGCCGTTCAGCCAGACGCCACCCGTGCCGGCGCCGCCCTTGAACGCAGTCTGGCGAAAGCCGGTCTGCGTCTCGCATACGTCCACCACCTTGCCGTTCACGCTGAGGATGGAATAAACGCGGTAAAGGCACGGATCGTTCACATCCCAGAAGCGGGCGCCGGCCAGCGAACCGGAGGTCGTGAAGATTTCCGCCTGGCCGGCGACCAGGTCGGAGGTGTTGCCGTCCAACTTCGCCCGCACGACGCCGTCGGCGTCCACCACGACGGCGGAAAGCGTGATGGAGGCGTAGTCGCCCGTCTCGTTGGCGACCTCGGCCTCCACCTTCACATCCGCGGTTTTTTTCTTCAGGTCGATGGCCTGCGGATAAACATAGATGCCGGTGGTCTGAAGATTCTCGTAGAGCGGCAGGGTCTGGTAGATCTTGCCCGTCACGATCAGCGTGGCATCCCGGTTGAGTCCGCCGAAATTCGGGTTGAAATCCTTCGAGTTCCACTGGAACGGCGTGCCGGTGGCCTCTTCCTTGTAGTTCGGGCTGTTGTCCACCTGCACGGCCAGGAGGTTGTCCTGGCCGCCGAACTTGACGAACTTGGTGATGTCAAGGCCGACGGCGGTGACGCCGTTTTCATATTTGCCGATCGGCTGTCCGTTGAGGAAGAAACGGCCGGCTTGCCGCATGCCGTCGAATTCGAGGAAAACCTTCTGGCCCTCGGCGCTGGCGGGCAGCTTGAAGTGTTTGCGATACCAGCCGACGCCAAACATCTTTTCCCCCTGGTCG
>CAJAKX010000252.1 GCA_903940425.1 uncultured Opitutia bacterium
CCCGACCTTCACCTGCGCCGATCTGCCTCAGGTCAAGGACATCTTCGAGCGGCGGCTGCTCTATTTCTCGCTGCCCGAGGGTCACGCGCTCTTTCAGGAACGTCTGCACCTGCAGCCGCGCCGCCCGATCTCCGCTCCCAAGGTCATGTTCGACGGCCCCATCATGGGCCCCTGGTCGCGCTACGCCACGGTGTGGCGCGTGGCGCTCGAACTGCCGACCGAGGGTTACATGGAGCCAAAGCTGGAATTCTTTTTCTGGTGAGTCGGCTTCCGGCGGAAAAATCGGCGAACCGAGCCTGGCCGCGGGACGGGCGTGTGATCCATTCGGCGACCTGTTGAGGCCTCGCACACCGCATGGACGCCTTCGGCAGGGCGCCCTGCTGGCGGGCAAAGCTGGGCGCGCCGAGATCAGCGGACGGCCCAGCGGTCCGTCCCTACCCGTCAGCACGGCAGACCATAAAACCCGCACAATCGGCAGGGGCTAATGCCCGCCATTAGGCGGTCTCGGGATTTTGGGGGTGCCAGTCGGACCCAACGTGCTTCAGGGCCTCCTACCAAAAATTGAGTGTTCAAGACAGCGGTCAAAGCGGGGGGAATGTGTCTTAATGCAACATGCTTTCCTATGCGCGAGGAGCCCGTCTATTCCCTGGTGAGTCAGTACCACTTGGTCGGCCCAGCCGACCGGGTGGTTCCGGCTGACCGCATGCGGCGGGCCTTCACGCTGTCTGCCATGCCGTGGCGGAGACTGACTCGGTTGTTTCGCAAGTCCGCCGGCGCGCCTGCCGGGACGGCAGCGGTCAACACCCCCGCGGGCGCGATGCTCGATGCCCTGAGCGACTGGATTTGCGGCATCGACGCCGCGGGTCGCATCACCTACGCCAACGCGGCGCTGACGCGCGATCATTCTGCCGGACCGCAGAACGCTCGGGGTGCGCTGACGGGCACGCTGTTCATCGACCTCATGCCGGCGGCGGCGGGCGAAACGGTCCGCCTTGCCCTGCAGCGCGCCGCGACCACGGGTGAATTGCAGACCTGCCAGCACGAGACGCTCGTGGCGGGCGGCGGGTCTTGGCGCCAATGGACGTTCCAGCGGATGCCGGAAAACATGCCGGCGGAGTTCGCCGGCACCCGTCTCCTCGCGATCGGGCGCGACATCACCGAGCAAAAGCGCCTCGAACACCAATTTCTGCATGCGCAGCGGGTGGGCAGCATCGGCATGCTCGCCAGCGGCATCGCGCACGACCTCAACAACGTGCTGGCGCCCATCACCATGTCGGCCGACCTGCTCAAGCTCCGCGGCTGTTCCAAGGAAGACCGGGCGCTGCTTGATGTGATGGCGACGAGCGCCACCCGCGGCGCCAGCCTGGTCAGCCAGATGCTGTCCTTCACCCGCGGCCTCGATGGCAACCGCGAGGTCGTCGATCTCGGAAGCCTGGTGAAGGAGCTCAGCCGCTTCATCGGCCGCACCTTCGCCAAGAACATCCAGGTGCGCATGGAGATCGCGCCGGAACTGCGGCGGCTGTACGCCAATCCCACGCAGATCTACCAGGTGCTGCTCAACCTGTGTGTCAACGCCCGCGACGCCATGCCGCATGGCGGCGTGCTCACGATCACTGCCAGCAATGCCACGCTCGACGAAGCAGCCGCCCGCGCCCTGCCGGGCGGCGTGCCCGGCACCTATACCGTGCTGGGAGTGACCGATACCGGCACGGGCATTGCGCCCGAGCTCGTCGACCGCATTTTCGATCCGTTTTTCACCACCAAACCGATCGGCGAAGGCACGGGCCTCGGCTTGTCGACCGTGCGTTCCATCATGAAGGCCTGCGGCGGCTGCATCGCGCTCTCGACGCAAGTCGGCCGGGGCACGACCTTCCAAGCCTATTTTCCGGTGATGGAAATGGCAGCCGTGACACCGGCCGTCACGCCCGGAGTGGAAAACAGCCGCGGCGCCGGCGAGCATGTCTTGGTGGCCGACGATGAGGAATTTTTCCGCGACGTCACCCGCCGCCTGCTGGCCGACTTCGGCTACGTCGTGCATGTTGCCGCCGACGGCGCGGAAGCCGTGCGGGTTTTCGAGCAGCATCGCGCCGACATCACGGTGGCGCTGGTTGATCTGGACATGCCGGTCATGGATGGCCCGACGGCGATCAGGGCCATGAAGGCCATCAACCCGCACGTTCACATCATCACGGTCAGCGGGTCGGGCGATTCCGCCGCCCGCCCCAAGGTCGAGGACTCGGAGCTGCAGCTCATGAAGCCTTACACCATGGGGGCCCTGCTGCAAAGCCTGCGCCAGGTGCTGGCCAAACCGGCGCCCCCCTGAGGCACAAACCGCGGCCGGTTCGCCGCCGCCGGAACGCGTCAGTGCGCGGCGCCCTTCTTCAGGCTCTTCCGATCGGCGATCGAATACATCAGGATGCCGCCGAGGATCCCGAACGGGATCAGGTAATAAAAATAGTAGCCCCAGCCCTTGTGATCGAGCACCCAGCCGAGCCCCAAGGTGGCCGCGGCCGCGCCGAAATACTGGAACGAATCGATCACGCCGGAGGCGAACGCCGCCGCTTTGCGGCCGCCGATGTCCATCGCCGCCGCGGGGCCGAGCAACGAGTGGGTCGAGTTGACCGTGAAGGCAATCATGACGAAAAACGCCAGCGCCCAGTTGAGCGTCTGGATTTGGGTGGCCGCCAAGATGACCACCGTCTGGAGAAAATAGATCCAGCCGGCCACCGGCGCCCGCCTCGCGCCAAAAAAGCGGTCCGAGATCCAGCCTGACAGCAGCGAGCCGGCGGAGGCTGCGGCTGGGATGAGGAAGCCGAGCCACTGGAATTGCGCGCCTGTCATGTCAAGGTGATAGACCTCTTCAAAATAGCGCGGAAACCATTGGTCGACCGCCTGCCGCACCGCACCCGTGCACGCATACGCCACGGCCATAATCCAGACGACAGGGTTGCTGATGATCTGCCAGAAAACGGTGCGGATGTCGCCGCGGATGTCGGCGTCGGCGTGGTCGGCTTCGCCGGCGAAGAGATTACGGTAGCCCACTTCCTCGGGCGTGTCCTTGACGAACACTGCGAGCGCGACCGCCACCACCGTGGCGACACCCGAGGGGATCCAGAACAGCCAGCGCCAGTGCTGGGGCGGCACGTGCCACATCGCCAGAAACGTAAAGCCGGCGAGCAAGGCGGGCAGCAGTTTGTTCGCGAGGAGCCGGCCGAGATTGATCATGCAGCCGAAGATGCCCGCAAAGGTGCCGCGCTCCTTTTCGCTGAACCAGGCGGCGTTGATCTTGATGAAGCCGGGCGCGCCGAACGACTGCAAATAGCCGTTGAGTCCCCACGTGAAGACGTAAAAAACAAAGATAAAAAGAAGTTACGCTCGGTAATTATCCCGCAAGACTCGTGGAGTTGGGAATTACTCGAGATACAGGAAGATTGATTACTCTCTAGCTTCGTCCTCTTTTTCCTTACTCTCTTTTTCCTTAGCGCGGACGATGTCCA
>CAJAKX010000253.1 GCA_903940425.1 uncultured Opitutia bacterium
CTCCTTCCCTCACTCCCTTTCTCCACCTCCTTTCACCTTCACCCTCACCTTCACGTTCACCCGCCGATGCCTCTCATCACCTGCCGCGAAGCACTCAACCAGGCCATGGCCGAGGAGTTGGAGCGCGATCCAAACGTCGTTCTCATGGGCGAGGAGATCGGCCAGTTTCACGGCGCCTACAAGGTCACCGAGGGGCTGCTCGCCCGCTTCGGCCCGAAGCGCGTGGTCGACACGCCCATCAGCGAGGCCGGCTTCGTCGGCCTCGGCGTCGGCGCGGCCATGCTCGGCCTCCGCCCGGTGATCGAGCTCATGTTCTGGAGCTTCTACTCCGTCGCCTTCGACCAGATTCTCAACAACGCCGCCAACATCCGCTACATGTCGGGCGGCCTCATCAACATCCCCCTCGTCATCCGCGGCCCGGCCAACGGCGGCACCAACGTCGGCGCCACGCACAGTCACACGCCCGAAAGCGTCCTCGCCAGTCATCCCGGCGTGAAGGTCGTCTGCCCAGCCACGGCCTACGACGCGAAGGGTCTCCTCAAATCAGCCATCCGCGACAACGATCCGGTGATGTTCCTGGAGAACACCATCCTCTATAACGACAAAAGCGAGGTGCCCGCCGGGGAATACCTCGTCCCCCTCGGCCAGGCCGACGTGAAGCGCCCAGGCACCGACCTCACCATCGTCGCGTACGGCCGGGCCGTCATCAATTCGCTCAAGGCGGCGCAGCTCCTCGAGGCCGAGCACGACGTCAGCGTGGAGGTCGTCGACCTCCGCTCCATCCGCCCGCTCGACGAGGCGACCATCCTCGCCTCGGTGCGGAAAACCCACCGTGTGCTGCTGGTCGAGGAGAGCAAGCCCTTCTGCGGCGTCGGCGCGCAGCTCGCCTACCTGATTCAGGAAAAGGCTTTCGACGACCTCGACGCCCCCATCAAGCGCGTGTCGGCCATCGACGCCCCCGCCATCTACTCCGCACCGATGGAGAAAGAGCAGCTGCCCCACCCCCAGCGCATCATGAAGGCCGTGCTGGATATGCTGTGATGCGGCTTTGACTTACTTCCCTGACTTCTGACATCTGTCCTCTGACTCCCATGGCCCAGATCATCGACATGCCGAAACTCAGCGACACCATGACGGTGGGCACGCTGGCCAAATGGCTCAAACAGGAAGGCGACGCCGTGAAATCCGGCGACATGCTCGCCGAGATCGAGACCGACAAGGCGACCATGGAGCTCGAATCATTTTTTGAAGGCATTCTGCTCAAGCAATTCGTCAAGGTGGGCTCGCAAGTGCCCATCGGCGCGCCGCTCTGTGCGGTCGGCGAAAAAGGCGAGAAGGTCGAGGCTCCCGTCGCGCCGCCGGTGCCGGTTGCGGCGCGGAAACCGGATAGCGGAAAATCTGTGATCGCCGCGAAGCCTCCCGAAACCAGAAGCCAAGCTGCCGTGGTCGCTCCGACGGCACCGGCCGCGAAGTCTGTTTCCCCCTCTCCGGTATCCGGCATCGGCTCTCCGGTTTCTGATTCGGTGGTCGGGCCCGTCAGGATTTCGCCTCTTGCGCGGAAACTCGCCGCCGGAAAAGGCCTCGATTACTCGCGCCTGCAGGGCTCCGGCCCGGGCGGACGCATCGTGCGCGCCGACATTCTCGCTGCGGAGCTGGCCGGCCCGGCGGCCGGCGGCGCCCTCGCCGGCGCTCCGTCGCTCCTCGCCAAGGGGCCGATCCAGAATGACGAGGTCATCCCGGTGTCCAATATGCGCGCCACGATCGCGCGCCGCCTCGTCGAGTCGAAGACGCAGATTCCGCACTTCTACGCCGAGGTCGAGATCGACGCCGAGCCGCTCCTTGCCGTGCGCGCCCAGCTCAACAGCGGGCTTGAGAAGGACGGCGTCAAGCTCTCGGTCAACGACTTCATCCTCAAGGCCAGCGCCGAGGCGTTGCGCGTCGTGCCCGCCGTCAACTGCTCGTGGGAAGAGGCCCCTTCGACCGGCTCAGGGCAGGCGGGCATCCGCCATCACGCCGCGGCGCACGTGTCGTTCGCCGTGGCCATCGAAGACGGCCTGATCACGCCCGTCATCCGCGACACGCACCTCAAGACGCTTTTCCAGATCAGCACCGAGGCCCGCGAACTCGCCGGGCTCGCCAAGGCGAAAAAGCTCAAGCCCGGGCAGTTCACCGGCGGCACGTTCTGCCTCTCCAATCTCGGCATGATGGGCATCGAGCGGTTCACCGCCATCATCAATCCGCCCAACGCCGCCATCCTCGCCATCGGCGCGATCGTGAAGAAGCCGGTGGTGAAGGACGACCGGATCGTGATCGGCCAGCGGATGTCGCTCTTTCTCTCCTGCGACCACCGCGTAGTCGATGGCGCCACCGGTGCGCGCTACCTCGCCGCGCTCAAGGAGCTGCTCGAAAAGCCCGCGTTGCTGTTGGTCTAGCCCTTCGCCCGAAGGCGCGAAGGTCAGTCTGCCGGACGGAATGTCACCGCCCTTTCTCTCTCTCTCGCGCGAACCGCTATTTGTAACGTATTACGTTACATTCCCCTTCGAGACAGGAGATCAGGGTTTGTAACGTATTACGTTACTTTCACCTCCTAGGCTGCGATCGAAGTTTGTAACGTAATACGTTACAAAGCGCCGGTGAGGGGCGGCCGTCCAAAGCAAAGGGGAATACCCCGTGAACCCCGCTCCGATTGGTGGGGTGAGCGCGGAGGGCGTTTTGTCGTACGGCAGAACGGTTCGGCGCGGCCCGGCGGGAGCCTCGTCCGCCAAAGTTTAATCGCCATTCGCGTCTGGCCTACACCTTGCCGCGGCGCGCCTCAAGCTGCTGGCGGATTTCCGCCATCTTCTCCTGCGTCAGCGGGAATCGGGCGAGCGCGGTGATCGCCAGCACGAGACCGATAATGGGAATCGCCGCGAGCAGGAAGCGAATCATGAAAACCGTGTGCGCGCTCTGGAGCGCGACGGTGGAATCGAAACCGACCCAATCAAGGATGAAAAACGACACGCCGGCGCCCAGCGCCATGCCGACTTTGTTGATCCATGAGCCGCACGCTGAGAACGAGCCCTCGCGCCGCCGCCCGTTTTCGAGTTCATCGTAATCCATCACGTCGGCGCCAATGGAACCGACAATCATCCAGAAGCCGGCCCCGATGAACGCGATGGTGCCCGAGGCAAACACCTGCAGCCAGATGATCCTGGGCGTATAGAGCCACCAGGTGCCGACGAACACGAGAATCGCGCTGCCCAGCACGCATCTCATGGCGTGGAGTTTGCCCAACCGGCGGGCAATAAACGCGAACACCGGAATGCCGAGGAATCCGAGTATCATGCCGGAAATCCCCATCCAGAAGTTCCACCAGTTGCCCTCGGACTTGTTGCCGCCGCACACGTAATAGAACGTCGCCGCAAGCCCGAGCGTGCCCACCATGCTCAGACCGATGTTGTACGCCAGTTGCATCGCGAGCTGGATGCGGAACGGCCGACACTGCAGCGTCTGCCAGAGCGTCTCCTTGATCGAGATCTTCGTCTGTTTGCTCGCGACAATCTTGGCGTAATACCGCTCGCGCACCAGCGCGGTGCACGCGAGACCGGCCACAATCATGATCAAGCCGCAGAGCGCCAGGTAAACCTGCGCGCCGAGCAGCGTGTTGGGATTCGTTCCCGCGGGCGCCGTGCGCCAGGCGTCGGTCGTGGTGAGCAGCCGCTTCAGACAACCGAGCACCGTGCCGTTGTCGGCTCCAACCCACACGGCCATAGAGAAAAAATTGCCAAAGAAAAACAAACCGAGCTCGGGGACTTTCTGCACGGCGTTCTTGAAGGAAAACACACTCGTCCGCTCGTGATAGTCCGGCGTCAGTTCGTTGCCGAGGCTCTGGTACGGCATGTTGAAGCAGCTCACGATCGGTAGGTAGAGCGCCGAGGAGACGATCATGAACCAGAAGTAATTCGTCGGCGTCCATCCCGGCGTGACGGCAAGGAGGAACGGCAGCCCCAGGCCCGCCAGGAGGCAGCCCACGAGCATATAGGGGCGCCGGCGGCCGAGGCGGCTGCGCGTGTTGTCCGAGAGCCACCCGAACAGCGGATCGGAGATCGCGTCAAAGACCCGGTTGAGGATCACCGCCACGCCGATGAGCCACTGCGGGACGTGCAGGTAGAGGCCGAATATCTGGAAGGCGATGGTTGGGTAGAGCCAGTGGCCCCACATATCCATGAAGGTGCCGAGGCCGTAGCCTAATTTCTGCGAGACCGGCACGCGATCTTCCGGCGCCGTCACGTGGCGCTTGATGGTGGAGGTAGTCGGGCTGGAGCTCTCGGATGGGAGTGACATGGGGGTAACAATCGGGGGGGGCAACTGCGTGGCTGATCCACGCGGCCCAAACCCATGGAGAACCGCCGCCGACATCACAATCAAAATTCAGTTCTCCGACCAACCCAATGCCGCGGCACCGCGCGCGACGCGTCCAAGCGGCCGATTCCCAACGCCACTGGCTCAGTTTTCACTGGTTTTTCGCGTGATTTGGAGCACCTTGAGGACTTCCAAATATGCACCCTCATCGATTCCCTGCCCTCATCATGACCCTCGGAACGCTTCTCTCCGCCGCGCTTCCGGCCGCCGAGCCGGTGGGCGCCGTCAACCCCGCCGACGTGTGGGACCTCACCCTGCTCTACAAGGACGACGTCGCCTGGCACGCGGCCAAGGACCATGTCGCCGCGGAAATCCCCGAGATCAAGAACTACCAGGGCCGGCTCGGGGAAAGTGCGACGACCCTGCGCGAGTCCCTGGATTTCATTTTCGGTCTGCGCAAGGAGTTCGCGCGCCTTTCCGTCTACGCCTCGCTCAGCCGCGACGAAAACACCCGGAACGCCGCCGCCCTCGAACGCACCCAGGAGCTGGGCCTGCTCGGCACCGAATTCTCCCGAGCGACGAGCTTCTTCAATCCCGAGTTGCTGGCCGTCGGCGAGACCAAGGTCCGCGGCTTCCTCGACACCGAGCCCGGGCTCGTCCCCTACCGGTTCCCCGTTCTGGAAATCCTGCGCGCCGCCCCGCACACGCTCGGCACCGAGGCCGAGGGGGTGCTGTCCGCCGCCAGCCTCATCACGGGCGCGCCGACCTCCTTCTACGGCATCCTGGCTGATGCCGACATGCCCTGGCCGACCATCAAGCTCTCCGACGGCACCGACGCCCGCCTCGACCAGTCCGGCTACACCAAGTGGCGCGCCGTGCCCAACCGGGCCGACCGGCAGGCCGTGTTCACGGCGTTCTGGGCCAAATTTCACGAGTACGAGCGCACCTTCGGCGTCACCCTGTTCGCGCAGGTGAAGACCGACTGGTTCCGCGCCACCGCGCGCAAATACCCCACGTCACTCGCCGCCGCCCTCGACGACGACAACGTGCCCGAGGCGGTTTATCGCACGCTCCTGGCCGAGACCAACGCCAACCTGCCCACGCTGCACCGTTACTTCAAACTGCGCGGCCTCATGCTGGGCATCTCCGACCTGCACTACTGGGACATCTACCCCCCGATCGTAAAGCTCGACAAGGCGTTCCCGCTCGCGACCGGCAAGAGCCTCGTCATCGCCGCCGAGCAGCCGCTGGGTCCCGACTACGTGGCGCAATTCACCGCCAGCCTGAACGCCCGTTACACCCATGTGTATCCCCAGCCCGGCAAGCGCTCCGGCGCCTACATGAACCCCGGCGCCTACGACGTCCACCCGTACGTGCTGACGAACTATAACGACGATTACGAGTCGGTCTCCACCATCGCGCATGAGTGGGGACACGGCCTGCATTCCCTCCTCGCGAACCGCAGCCAGGCGTTCCCCACCGCCGATTACAGCATCTTCGTCGCCGAGATCGCCTCCACCCTCAACGAAAACCTGCTGCTCGAGCACATGCTCAAGGTGGCGCAGAGCGATGAAGAGAAGCTCTATTATCTCGGGTCGGCGCTGGAAAACCTCCGCGGCACGTTCTTCCGCCAGGCCATGTTCGCCGAGTTCGAGCTGGCGATCCATGAACAGGTGGAGAAGGGCGGCTCCCTGTCCGGCCAGCAACTGACCAAAATCTACGGCGAGCTGCTCCGCCGCTACCATGGCGACGCCCTGGGTGTGCTGAAGATCGACGACCTTGTCACCGTCGAGTGGGCCTACATTCCCCACTTCTATCGCGATTTCTACGTCTACCAGTACGCCACCTCCATCGCCGCGTCCTCGGCCTTCGCCGACCGCATCATCAAGGGCGAGCCCGGGGCCGTCGACACCTACCTCGGCATGCTCAAGGCCGGCGGGTCCGATCATCCCTACGAGCTCGTGAAACGCGCCGGTGTCGACCTTGCCACGCCCGTGCCATACCGCGCGCTCGCCGCCCGGATGAACGCGATCATGGACCAGATCGAGGCCATTCTCGCGAAACAGAAGAAGTAGACGGCGCCGGGACCGCCAAGCGGCGGGTCATCTTTGCCATGGCGCCACGCCGCATCTCTTTTGCCGCACCGCTTCCCGCCCGGCTTCCGCCTCAGGTGGAAACCCCGTCCGGCGGCAGTTTGATCTGCCGGCGGATGCCCGCGACCAGTGCATTGATGTCGGTCTGATCCAGCCGGCGCAGGACGCATTCCCAGCGGTAGGCGAAGCTGCCGCCAGTGTCGTAGTTGCCGTGCTTGAACAAGGTGTCGAACGCGCGCCGCCGCTTCCGATAATCACTCTGGATGCGCAGGAACTCCTCGCGGAACGCCTGGAGGTAGGTGTCGGCAAACTCCCGCGGCTTGACCACCTTGCCGGCGCGGACGTTCACCGGCCGCGCATACTCTGCCGCCGCGCCCGGCAGGCCGCGTTGGTAGTCGGAAAACGCCCCCGTGGGATCGGACACGATCAATCGGGCCGGCAGTCCCGTGGCCGGATCCTCCATGATGACCTCGTCGCCGTCGTCGAACATCACCTGCTTGGTGCGTTCCACCGCCCGGCCCACGATGATGTTGGCGGCGGCCGCGCGGCCCAGCAGGCCGGCGAGACGCTCCGCATAACCGGGCTTGAGGTATTTCGACAGCGGCAGTTTGTCCGTCGCCAGGCCGCTCTGGTAGTCGCGCTCGAAATAAGTGACCGGGATGAGCTGGCCGTGAAAGTCGCGGTTGACTCCGGTGTACCGCTCCCGCGTGCGCCGCAGGCTCAGGCCCGGCGGCACGTTCATCCCGAGTTGCAGGACCCCGAGGCGCCGGTCCAGCACATAGTCGGTGTATTCCTCGCTTTCGAGGATCGCCTGCAGCAGCGGCTTGCCTTCGTCGAGGCGCTCGCGAATGCCCCATTTCTGGAACCGGATGAACCGCACGATTGGCGCGGGGGCGCCGCGGACCTTCAGTTCCGCGAGGTAGACCGCCCGCCGCCCCCCCAGCTGCAACTGCCGCTTCGAAAGCGACTGGGTGATGCGCCCGATGTTGACGTATTCCAGGTCGACGTATTCGCGGATGAGATTGAAGATGAAGCCTTCCACCAGTGGGTCGCAGAGCCGCTGCAGTTTCTCGTCGGAGGGATGAGAGTCCGCCTCATCAAAAACCGGGTCGAAGATGAACTCCCCCTCCTCGAACCGTCCGCCCGGCAGCCACTCCACCTGCATGAAGAACTCCGGACTCAAGTCGCGCAGCACATCCTCGGTGATCGACCGGTCGCGCTGCGA
This sequence comes from uncultured Opitutia bacterium, assembly GCA_903940425.1. Taxonomy (GTDB): domain Bacteria; phylum Verrucomicrobiota; class Verrucomicrobiia; order Opitutales; family Opitutaceae; genus Fen-1467. Next base: position 7,660 of record CAJAKX010000253.1, read on the forward strand.
AATCAGCGCGCTGAGCATCCGGTTGCGCCAGACCTCCGCCTGGGGATCGTCCTGCCGGAAGTCGGGCCCGACGGCGTCGCAGAAACGCACGCGCAGCTCCTGAAAACACCGGCGCAAATCGGCCTCCGCCAGGCTGGTGAAATCAACGCGCGGCAGGGCCTTCGCCCCGAAACGCTGCGGATCCACCGCAAAGAATTCCACCTCCGGACTGCCCTCCCGGTTCCGGCAATCGCAGTGCACGGCGATTTCCTGCAACTGGCGGGCCAGGCTGCCGGCATCCAGGTTTTCCAGCCGGGCGAACTCCGCGCAGGTCACGTAGCGCGAACCGGTGAAGCGGTTGTAGAAATAAATCGGCTGCTCCTTGATGGCGACCTTCGAACTCGCGATCAGGCGCTGCATGTCCTCGGGCGACTGCGGCAGCGGGCTGATGCGCCAGCACTCGCCGCGGGCCTTGATGGCGTCGCGCACCTTCGAGTTCATCACAAAGAGGAACCGGATGTCGCGCTTCGAGACCAGTTCCGCCAGCAGTTCGTCCGCCTCGAACGCGAGCTCCATGTGTTCCGGGTCGGGCCGGATCAGGATGTGGTCCGTCTCAAAGATCAGGTCCACGGACCGGGCGGACACCGCTTCCTCCTCCTCCGGGGTCAGCGGCGGCTGGCCGGCGGCGCGGCGCGGCTCGTTGAGCCGGTCGACGAACGCCAGGCACTGGGTGGCATGGATGCCCGGCAGGGTGACCAGCGTCCGCCAGAAGGGGAAGATGGTGCCGATGCGGGTCTTCTGCCGCCCGGTTGCGTCGCGTTCGAGCGGATGCGGCCCGATGACTTCAATGGCCATGATTCAGGGTGTTTCCCATTGCTGGATGCTGAAAAAACTGCAGTTCGACCAAGGCGGCGGGAAGACGAATCCACCCCGGCCCCGTTGTCATTCAATATATCGGCACAGGATGGCCGGCGGAGAGGAAATTGGCAAGGGTCCGGCGGCGGGACTCATCCCTCGGCGCGCGCCTTCGCGTCCGCCTCGATGAGCGCCTTCAGGCGCGCGAGCTCGTCCTTCACCCGGGCCTTCACGGCGGGCAGCTCCGCGGCGTCGGCGACCTTTGCCTGCGCAAAAATGTAGAACTTCATCTTCGGCTCGGTGCCGCTGCCGCGCCCGGCATAGGTGTAGCCGTTCGCCAGCGTCACCACATACAGGTCCTGCTTCGGAATCACCTCTCCGTCGGCGTCCTTGATGACCTGCCGGCCAAAGTCCTCGAACTTCACGACGCGGACGTCGCCGAAAGCCGCGGGCGGGTTGGTCCGGTAGGTGTCGAGAATGCGCCGGATCTTCGCCGCCCCCGGCGCGCCTTCGTAGTAGATGTTGATCACGCCTTCGAGGAAATAGCCGTGCTTGATGTAAAGCGCGTCGAGCTGCTCCGGCACGGTCAGTCCGCGGCTCTTCACCCAGGCGCACAGCTCGGCGCACATGAGGCAGGCGGCATTGGCGTCCTTGTCGCGCACGAAGTCATTGGGCAGGAAGCCGTAGCTCTCCTCGGTGCCGAACACGTAAAAGGTGCCGAGCCTGCCGTGGAGCCGGGCGCGCGACGCCAGCGGCAGCGCGTCGTAGTCGAGCGCCAGGCCCTCCTGCGTCAGCATCACGTCCTTCAGGTGCTGCTCATAGCCGCGCATTTTCGCCGCGATCCATTTGAAGCCGGTCAGCGTGTTGATGACCTTCACCCCGTGCCCGCGGCCGATGGCGTCCTGCAGCGGCGTGGTGACGAACGTCTTGATGATCGCGGCATGCGGCGAACCGTCCCGCGGGATCCAGCCGAGCTCCTTGCTCTTGGCGAGCCGGTAGTCGGCCAGCAGGGCGCCGATCTGGTTGCCCGTGAGCAGCACCATGCGGCCCTCGCGATTGCGCACTGCGCAGCCCATGCGGTCGCCGTCCGGATCGGTGGCCAGCACCAGCTCGGCGCCGTTCCGCTCCGCGAGGGCCACGGCCAGGGTCAGGGCCTCGGCGTTCTCGGGGTTGGGCGACTTCACCGTTGGGAAGCGCGGATCGAAGGCGACCTGCTCGAGCACCTCCGTCACCGACACTCCGGCATGCGCCAGCAACGGCACGCTGGCGATACCACCGGTGCCGTGGATGTTGGTGAAAACGACCTTGAATTTCCCCCGCTTGAAGATCGCCGGATCGAGCGCCGCCTGCGCCGCCACCGTGAGATAGGCGTCGTCCGCCGGCCGCCCGAGCGTGATGACGCGCGCGAGGTCCACCGTGAGAAAAACGCCAAGCTCCGTGAGCGGCACGGCGTTGACCTCGTCGATGATGCCCTGGTCGTGCGGCGTGACCACCTGGGCACCGTCCTCGAAGTAGGCTTTAAAGCCGTTGTCGTGCGGCGGATTGTGGCTGGCGGTGATGACGACCCCGCAGTGGGCTTTCAGCCAGCGCACGGAGAAGCTGAGCTGCGGCGTCGAGCGCGGCGCGTCGAAGATGAAGGCCACGCCGCCGAGGCGCGACCACGTCGAGGCCGCCAGTTCGCAAAAGTGGCGCGAGAAGTGCCGCACGTCATGAGCGATGACGAGCTTGGGCGCATCGTAGCGCCCGGTTTTCGCCAAGTGGCCGTGGACGTAGCGGTAGAGTCCGGTCGTCGCGCGCACCACGGTGAAGTCGTTCATCATGTTGCTGCCGATCGCCGGATGCTCGGGCGTGCCCTGCGACCCCGGCTGGCCCGTTTCGGCGCGGGTGGCGACGACGCCGATGGTGCGGCCGCGCATGCCTCCGGTGCCGAACTCGAGGTAGCGATAAAAGCGGTCGTTCAATTCGCTCCAGGCGCCGGAGGCGACGAGTTCGTCGATGCTCGCCGCCGCCCAGGACGGCAGGGCGGCGTCGAGCCAGGCCGTGAGATTCTCCACGGCGCTGGGGAGCAACTGGCCCGCTTGGCCGGCGGCGTGGATTTTTTCCAGGACAGTCATGGTGTGGGATCCGGGTGAGTGAACATCATTTGCACGGAATGGCCAAGGCGCATTACTCCAGGTAGAGTCCATCCTTCACCTCCGGCTTCGGCGAGCGCTGGGCCCAGCTTTCGGCAAAGGATTCCTCGTCATAGCCGAAGAGCGGGGAGACCTCGAGGGTGGCCGCGGGGAGCCCGCTGGCATCGATGGCGAGCGACGCGCCCGCCCTTTGCAGCCAGCGCGCATACTGCCGGAGCTGGTCCTCGCGCGCGGTCCGCGGCGAGTCCACGCCGTCGGCGTTCTTGACCGGGGAGAAATCGTCCGCGCGGCGCGTCTCGATGACGAGCGCGTTCCGGGCGAATGGCAGCGCATCGAAGACAAACATCTCGAATTTCGCGCCGTTGGGCGCGGCGGGCTTCACCGGCCGGCCGGTCGCGTCGATCGTCGCGATCTTTTTGTCGGCGCGGTGGAACGGCAGCGCGCCGCCTTCCGCCATGCGGCGCACGAACTCGCGGTCGAGAATATGGATGGCGATGCTGCCCGCCAGATAACGCAGGCGGCCCGTCTGCGGATCGACCTCGCGCTGCACCGCCAGCGGCAGGTCGCTGTATTCGATGACAACCAGCCGGCCGCGCTGGAGGCAGAAGTGGCCGAGCTTCTCCTCGGGGTAGGCCTTCGGGATCATCTTGGCGGACATTTCCGCGCCGCGCACCAGATGCCAGCCGATGAATTCCGGGTCGATGCAGCGCACCAGCGGATTGTCGACCTGGAAATAGCTGATCGTGTCGATGCCCTCGCCCTGCATGAGGTCGAGGGCGCCGCTGCGGTGCAGCGCGCGCAGCGAGCCGCCGTGGCCGTCGGGGCTCAAGGCGATGCCGCCGGGGGACTCGAGCAGGATCCGGCCGGTGAAATCCACCGCCGGCATGCGGCCCTGCCGGAAGAAATACACCCGCGCCCGGTCGAGCCCGAAAAACCGGTGCTCGGCGAAGAACGCCTCCGTCCGCGCGTGGTTGGCGTGACTGGTCATGATGAACCAGTGCAGCGGCCGGCCGTGGCGCCGTCCGATGGCGGTGATTTTCTCGGCGAAGATCTGGAAGAGCGGCTTCCGCTTCAGGGGCGTGACCGGGAAGGTGCCCTTCGGTCCGTCGTAACCGAGACGCGTGCCCTGTCCGCCCGCCACGGTGAACGCCGCCACGCGGCCGGCGCGCAGCGCCGCCTCGCCGGCGGCCCTGGCCCGCGCCCACTCCGCCGCCTCGCCGCCGTTCTCGGGCCGTGCAACGTACGGCGCCGGTTGGAGGTCCGTGAGGTCGACGCCCGGGGCGGCGTCCTGGCCCAGCAGCACGCGCGTGAGCCGCGTCACCTCGGCGAGGTTGATCTCCCCGGCCTGGTCCAGCAGCGCGCGGCGCCCGCCTTCATCCAGCTGACCCCAAAACGCGAAGACCTGGCCCTGTCCGGCCTGGACAAACCTTTCCAGCAGCGGCGGCGTGGCAGTTGCACTCATCGGGCGAACAGAAAATGTGCCGCCTTCGGATGGGGCAATGTTTTTCCCGGCTCAGTCTTCGAAACGGAAGATCAACTCCGACGGCTTGGCGTAGCGGAGCTGCTGGCGGATGACCTTCGCGACATAGTCCGGGTCGTGCTGGAGCCGGTCGAGCACCCGCTTCTGCTCCTCCAGCCGCTGGCGGGCCTGGGCAACCCGCTGGCGGCTCTCCGACTCGAGCCGCTGCAGCTGGGTGTATTCCTGATAGGTGCGGAACGAAAACACGCCCGAAATCATCCCCGCGCCGAGAAAAAGCACGGCGTAAATCCAGACGATGAGGCGGCGCGCGGTCACGATGGCAGGGATTTCGATAAGGACGTGCCCACCCTGCCGGCAACCCTTTTCCGGCGGCCGGCTGATTTTGGAAGCAACGGTAAATCTTGCCGCATCCGGGGTTGTCCGCTTGTCTCACCCGGACCGGTCACCGCATAGTCTCCCCATCCCCGCTCCCCGCAACTGCCCTTCCAACCATGTATCAGAGTTTCTACGGCCTCACGGAGATGCCCTTCAACATCACTCCGGACCCGAAGTTTCTCTATCTGAGTCCAACGCACCAGGAGGCCCTGCAGCACCTGAAGTACGGCGTGAAGGAGAAAAAGGGGTTCATCCTGCTGATCGGGGAGGTCGGCTGCGGCAAGACGACGCTGTGCCGGCGTTTTCTCAACGAGCTCGATCCGGCGCATTACGACACCGCCCTCATCCTCAACACGCGGGTCACCGAGATCGAAATTCTCCGCGCCATTCTCACCGAGCTGGGCGAGACCAAACTGGCCCAGGGCCATCACGACCTGGTGGCCCAGATCAACCGCGTGCTGCTGCACCGCATCGAACAGGGGCGGGACATCGTGCTGATCATCGACGAGGCGCAGAACCTGTCCGTCAAGGTGCTCGAGCAGATCCGCCTGCTCTCCAACCTCGAAACCGACAAGCAAAAGCTCCTGCAGATCGTGCTGATCGGGCAGCCGGAGTTGAAGAACCTGCTGGCCGAGGACCGTCTGCGGCAGCTCCGGCAGCGCATCCTCGTGCACTCCGAGCTGCGTCCGCTCACCATGCACGACACCGCCCACTACGTGCAGCATCGGCTCACCCTCGCCGGCGCCAGCGGCCGGCCGTACTTCACCTCGGCGGCCATGCGGTCCATCCATCGCGTCAGCAAGGGAATTCCCCGCGTGATCAACAACCTCTGCGACAAGGCCCTGCTGTCGGCCTTTGTGCGCGACTCCGACGAGGTCAACTACTGGGATGTCCGTCGTGCCATCAAGGAGGTCTCGACCCTGGCCTGATTGCGGGATTGCAGACCTGCCACGCATCTTCAAGAAACTCTCACCCGCCGGAAGCGCCCCCACGCATGAGCCTCATCAATGACGCCCTGAAAAAGGCCCAGAAGCTGCAAACCCAGCAGACAACGGCACCGGCGACTCCCCCCGCCCCGGCGGCCACGTCCGCCGCCGCGCCCACCGTGGTTGCCCGGCGCAGCACCCCGATCAAATTTGAAACCATTCTGCTCGGCCTGGTGGCGCTGGTGGTCGTGCTCGTCGGCGTCACGGTCATCGCCGTGCTCGTGTTCAAAAAAGAGACGAAGCCGGTGGTCGCCTCCGCGCCACACGCCACCACGCCGGCCCCGGCTGTTCCGTCCGCCCCGGCGGCCGCCGCACCCGGCACACCGTCCGCGCCTGCAGCGACCCCGTCCGTTGCTGCCAGCGCACCTTCGACGGAACCGGCGGTAAAACCAGCCACCACCGGTCCGGCGCCAGCCACGGCCCCGACCACCACGCCCGTTTCTCCCCCTGCCGCGGCTGCAGCCGTGCCTTCACCCCAGCCGCCGGCGCCCGTGGTTGCAGCGCCCGTGCCGGCGCCGGCGGATGAGCCCCCCGCGCCAGCGGTTTCCGCCCAGATAACTACGGCGACTACAACTGCCGCGCCCGCCGCGACGGAGCCTCCGCCGGCGGACGTTGCCCGGAGCGAGCCACCCGCCACCAATTCGTCAGCCAGGTCTTTTCCGCCGGCGGGACCGCATCAGGACCACAAGATTCTGGCCCTCATCAACAGTCTGCACGTCACCGGAGTCCGCGTCGCCGGCGACGACAGCAAGGTGCTGATGAACAACCGGGTTTACCGGGTAAACGACATGATCGACTATGAACTCGGCGTGAAGCTGACCGGTGTCAGCACGACCGCTTTGACCTTCGTCGACGAGAACGGCATCGTCTATACGCGATCGCTGTGAGTTGTGCGAACGACGGCCGGCTGGTCAGTCGGTCGAATCGCTGCGCGCGTTGCCGCGCTGTGTTAATTCAGAAGCCAGGAAACCAGGAATTAAACCGACTGGAAGCGCGCCTCATCCTCTACCCCGCCGGGCAAAAACCTTGCCCCGTCCGTTCGGCAAGCTAGTAGTTTTATGTAACTTCTAAACCCGGGACATAAAATTGGCTGGGGCCTAAATAACGTTCGGCAAATGGTATGAAGACACTCCTCCTCCTGATGGTGGCGTTAGCGTTCGTCCTCGCCGGCTGTTATGTCCGGCTCTCCGAAGGCACAAATTCTCCTGTCGCGCAGTATGTCGGCCGGTCGGCGGAAATAAAAAAGAAGATCGTTGTTTATGAGCGTGGCGTTTTCGGTCGGCTCGGTGTGCCTGCTGGTGAGTGGCCATCGAGTCAGAACGACAAAGTTAAGGTCACACTCGAGCCAGGCGCTATCGTCGAGGTTACCGGCGTAGCTTCTCGCAGATTAGAGTCAGGGAAGCATTACTATCTGGCTTGCCGTTATCGTGGGGTAGACGAAGAAGTGACGTTCGACTATCCGGCTGACGAGAAGTTCCTTGGTCCCGGCTACATCTCTTGGCGATGAGGAAAGCCGAACCAGATATCTGAGGTGAGCTGGCAAGCGGCAAAGTGAGGTTCATGTGGATTTCTCGTCTTGGGGAAGTCTGGTGGTAACCCGCCTTCACTCCGTTGGAGCTGCGGCGTGGCACGGGGCGGGCCTTTCAACCGGCTCAGGGTAAACGGCCACTCGTTTTCACCAAAGGGCTACGGCGCAGGCGACACGCCGGCTTCCTGAGTAGCCAAACCAGGACGCTCTCGAACTTCCGCGGACAGGAATCCGTTGCTACTCCAGCCCCAGCACCTTCCGGCCGTCGTCGGAGATCATCTGCGGCGTCCAGGCCGGATCCCAGACGATGTGCACCTTGGCGGATTCGACGCCCGGCAGCGCGGCGATCCTCGCCCGCGCATCCTCGGCGATCACCGGCCCCATGCCGCAGCCGGGCGCCGTCAGCGTCATTTTCACTTCGACCTGCCGGCCACCCGTCGGGGTCGGCTCAACGGACAGATCATAGACGAGGCCGAGATCGACAATGTTCACCGGAATCTCCGGATCGTAGCAGGTCTTCAGGGCGTCCCAGACGGCCGTTTCACTGAAGGCGACGGCCGCCTGCTCGCCCGCCTCAATGGGACTGAACCCCTCGAGGTGGCCCACGTGTTCGCGGGCGATGCGGCAAAGCCCGGCGCCGGCGCGCACGGTGACGCTGCCGCCCAGCGTCTGCGTGACGATGACCGTGGTGCCGGCGGGCAGCGTCGTCGGCTGGCCGTCCGGGATCAGCGTGCCCGGAGTGTCCTTGGAAAGGGTATGCTTGCTGGACACGGAAGACGGTTGTTCGGGAAAACCTCTACCACGGATTACGCGGATGTACACCGAGAAGATCTGAATTCATCCGTGTTCATCAGTGAAATCCGTGGTGGATTGAATCCCTCTGCTTCACTGAATCCGGATATCCACCGGGAGGCGGGCGTAGATGCCGCACGGATCGTTGAACCGCAGAAGCACGCGGGCCTGGTCTTTGAACTCGCCGAGCATTTTGGCGAGCGCCGCGTTATCCCCGGCCTGATCGGGCGTCATGCCCTTCAGCACTTCGTTGATGATCTCGGCGAGCTGCCGTTTATGGGGAAACTCCGTCAGCCGGTAGTTGGTCCCGAGGCCGGCTTTCTCCGCGGCAAAAGTGATGGCCTTGCCGAGTCCGCCGATTTCGTCGACGAGTCCGAGTTTCTTCGCCTCCTCGCCGGACCAGACGCGGCCCTGCGCGATTTCGAGCACCTTCGCCTTGTCGAGCTTGCGCGACTCGCCCACCTTGGCGGTGAATTCGTCGTAGATCCAGTCGACCAGCTTCTGGAAGACCGCCATTTCCGCCTCGGTCTTCGGCCGGCTGGCGGTGAGCATGTCGGCAAGCTTGCCGGTCTTCACCGTGTCGAAGGTCAAGCCGAAGTGGTTGAAGAGCTGCTGCACGTTGAAGAACATCCCGTACACGCCGATCGAACCGGTGATGGTCGCGGGCTCGGCAAAGATGCGGTGCGAATAGGTTGAAATCCAGTAGCCGCCCGAGGCCGCCACCGAGCCCATCGACACGACCACCGGCTTGGTTTGCATCGTCAGGCGCAGCTCGCGCTGGATCTCCTCCGATGCCGAGGCGCTGCCGCCCGGGCTGTTCACACGCAGTACGACGGCCTTGATGCTCTCGTCCTGCCGGAGCTGACGCAGTTCCCGGGCGAACTTGTGGCCGCCGACCTCGCCCATCTGGCCCTCGCCGTCGACGATGTCGCCCTCCGCGTAGACCACCGCGATCTGGTTCTTGCGGCCCAGCGCGCCGCCCGTCTCCCCCGCAGCCACGCCGGCGTAGGCGGCGAGGCTGATCTGCTTGAACGACTCCTTGGTGCCCTTTTTGCGCCCGGTTTTCACCTTCAGCTCGTCGATGACCTGGTCGCGATAGGCGCTGCGGTCGACCAGCTTGTGCGCGACCGCGCTGGTGGCGGTGATCAGGCCCTCGGCGTCCACGGCGCCCTGCACCTCCGCCCGGGTGAGCCGGCGGCTGGCGGCGATGTCGCCCAGCAGGTCGGCCCAGATGTCGTCCAGCAGCTGCTGGATCTGCTCGCGGTTCTCCGGACTGAGGTCCTTGCGGATGTACGGTTCGACGGCGGACTTGTACTTGCCGACCCGCGTCACCTGCACACCTATGCCAAATTTTTCGAACGCGCCCGCCATGAAGAGCGGCTGGCTCGCCAGGCCCGGCATCAGGATCACGCCGTAAGGATCGAGCACGACGTCGCCGGCGGTCGATGCGAGATAGTAGTCGCGAGTGGTGGCGAAGTTGAGATAGGCCATCACCGGTTTGCCGGAGGCCTTGAACGCCTGCAGGGCCGCGCGTACCTCCTTCAGCGTGCCGAAGCCGGAGCCATAACCGACGGGGCGCACGTTGCCGGTGACCAGCAGGCCCGCGATGCGGTTGTCCCGCGCGGCGGCCCGGAGCGCGCGGGTGACGGTGCGAAGCTGGAGCGTCTGGAGGCGCTCGCCGCCCATCAACGGGCCGAACAGCGCGGCGCCGTCAAACTCCAGCGGCGCATCCTGAATGTTGGCGGAGAGATCGAAGACCAGATAGGAACCCGGTTGCACGGCCACCGGCTGCTTCTGGCCCAGGGCGGCCAGCGCCAGGATGAACACCAGGCCCAGAAACGCACATCCGCCGAAGAAAAGGACCAGCGCCACCAGGGAACCGAGGAGGGAGGTGAAGAAATTCTTCATGGCCCCGAAGGTAACGGCTTCGGCCGCTCCAGCCAGAGAAAAGATGACGAGCGGCGCGCCGGCCTTGCAGACGGTTGTTGGCCTGCCATAGTGCTCGCCGCACTTTCCTTTTGCGCGTTTTGCTGTTGGTTATAGAGGAACCGACCGCCGAACCCGCCGCCATGAGCGAGCAAAAACCAGAACTTCTCACCACCAGCCGCAAGGCCCTGTCCATCAACCTCGAGGAGGCGCGCTATGGCACGTTTGCCGAGATCGGCGCCGGCCAGGAGGTGGCCCGCCATTTTTTCCAGGCCGGCGGCGCCTCCGGCACCATCGCGAAGACCATCTCGGCCTACGACATGGTGTTCAGCGACGCCATCTACGGCAAGGCGCCCCGCTACGTCTCGCGCGAGCGGCTCACCACCATGCTCGACTACGAGTACCGGCTCCTCGAGGAGCGCCTGGCCGGGACGCGCGGCAGCCGCACGTCGTTCTTCGTGTTCGCCGACACGGTCGCGACCCTGGGTTACAAGGGCGACAATGACGCCGACGGCTGGCTGGGCATCCGCTTCCAGATCCACCCGCTGGAGCCGCCCAACGACATCATCCTGCACGTCCGGATGTGGGACAAGGAGACGGTGCTGCAGCAGGAGGCGCTCGGCATCATCGGCGTGAACTTCATCTATGGCGCGTTCAACTACCGCACGTCGCCGGAGAAGTTCATCCGCTCGCTCGCCGACAACCTCCGCACCGACCGCATCGAGGTCGACATGCTCAAGTTCACCGGGCCGGCCTTTGCGCAGGTCGAAAACCGGCTGCTCTCGCTTTTGCTCGTGCAGACCGGCCTGACCAATGCCGTCATGTTCGGGCCCGACGGCGACGTCCTCCAGCCGTCCGAGGTGCTCCACCGGAAGGCCATCCTCGTCGAGCGCGGCAGCTTCCGCCCGGTCACGCGCGTCAACGTCGACATGCTCGGCTGCGCCACCGCGCAGTTCCTGCAGGAGCCGGCGGTCAAGGGCAAGCCGGTCATGGTGCTGATGGAAATCACCATGAACAACCTGCTCGCCGCCGGCCACCTCGACGCCGAGGACTTTCTCGCGCGCGTGGACCTGCTGGGCGCCATCGGCTACACCGTGCTGATCTCCAACTATCCCGAGTTCTACCGCCTGACCTCCTACTTCCGCCGCTACACGAAGGAGATGATCGGCGTGGCGCTGGGCATCAACAACCTCGTCGAGATCTTCAAGGAAAAATACTACGAGAACCTCGAGGGCGGCATCCTCGAGTCGTTCGGCCGGCTCTTCCGCAATGCGGTCAAGCTTTACGTCTACCCGATGCGGAAGGAGGCCTATGACCGCTACGTCGCCGCCGGCGACAACGCCGTCACCGCCCCCGCGTCCGGCGCCCTCATCTCGGCCGACACCATGCAGGTCGTGCCGCATCTGCAGCATCTCTACGCCCACCTGATGGAAAACCACTACATCGAGAACCTCACCGGCTTCAACCCGGCCAGCCTGGACATCATTTCGCGCGATGTGCTCGGAAAGATCCAGGCCAACGAGCCGTCGTGGGAGGAGATGGTGCCGCCGGTCGTGGGCGAAAAGATCAAGCAGCTTTCCCTTTTCGGTTATCGCCCGGCCCCGCCGGCCACCGCCACGTAGACCGTCGATCATCCAAACCGCGGCTTATTTTTTTCGTGCCCTTTGGGGTGTTTCATGGTTTCCCCTCCCTCTGCTGATGCGCTTCTACAAATACCACGCCCTCGGCAACGACTACCTCATCCTCGATCCGCGCGACTATCCCAAGGGGACTCCGCCGGAGCCCAAGCACATCCGTGTGATCTGCCATCGCAACTACGGCATTGGTTCCGATGGCATCCTCTGGGGGCCGATGGCCACGACCAAGGCCGACTTTGGCCTGCGTATTTTCAACCCCGACGGCTCGGAGGCCGAGAAAAGCGGCAATGGCCTGCGCATCTTCTCCCGCTTCGTCTGGGATCAGGGTCTCGTGAAAACCCCGTGCTTTACGATCGAGACGCCCGGTGGCGTGGTCGAGGCGGAGGTCAGGAACGGCCACCGCATCACGGTGGCGATGGGCGCCGTGAGCTTTGACAGCGCCAAAATCCCCGTGGCCGGGCCGCCGCGCGAGGTGCTCAACGAGCAGCTCACGATCCAGGATCGCACCTTCACTTTTTGCGCCGCCACCATCGGCAATCCGCACTGCGTCATCCCCCTGGCGGAGATTTCCCCGGAGCTGGCGAAGAAATACGGCCCGGCTATCGAGGTGCATCCGAACTTCCCCAAGCGCACCAACGTGCAGTTCATGCAGGTGCTCGACCGGGGAAACATCCGGATCGAGATCTGGGAGCGTGGCGCCGGTAACACGCTCGCCTCGGGCAGCAGTTCGAGTGCGGCGGCGGCCGTGGCGCACAAGCTGGGGCTCGTCGACCGGCAGGTCACTGTGCATATGCCTGGCGGTCAGCTCAGCATCGAAATCGGTCTGGATTATTCGATCCGGTTGACCGGTCCCGTCATCAAGGTTGCCGAGGGGATGATGCACCCCGAGCTGTTCGCGGTGAAGGTGTGAGTGCCGTGGCGTTTCCGCCCGCCAGGACGGCGGGCTCCACCTCCGGGCAAAGCAAGCTGAAGAGCGGCCTCAGGCCGGTTGCGGATTGTCCTTGGCCGGTTCCGCCTCCCCCGCCTCGCCCGCCAGTGTGCCGGGTATCGGCCGGGAGCGGTAGGCGCCATAATCAGGCACCAACCGCTCGTAGTCGCTGCTCATGAGCGGGGACGAAATCATGTAGTCCGCCGTGGCGCGGTTGCAGGCCGCGGGAATGTTCCAGACGACGGCGAGGCGCAACAGCGCCTTGACATCCGGATCATGCGGCTGCGGCTCCAGGGGGTCCCAGAAGAAGATGAGAAAATCGATCTGCCCGTCGACGATCATGGCCCCGATCTGCTGGTCGCCGCCGATCGGACCGCTTTGCAGCTGCCGCACTGGCACGCCCAGCACCTCTTCAATGATGCGTCCCGTCGTGCCCGTGGCGAAAAGCTCATGTCGGGCAAGCGTGCCCCGGTTGAAACGCGCCCATTCGACGAGGTCTTTCTTCTTATGATCGTGCGCGATCAAGGCGATCTTCTTGACGCGGGGCAGGGCGGCTTTCTTGGGTGGCATGGCAAGTCTTTCGTTGGATTGAAGTCAGCGCGTGGCCGGTGCCGGAGGAGAGTCGGACTGGCGAAGATTATCGACATTGCTTTCGATGAGCAGCGGTTTGCCCTTCGCCGCGATGATGCGGGTGTTCACCAGGTTCACATTGCGGGCGCTGCGTACGCGTAGGCCGGCCGGCGCGGTAATGCTCACGTTTTCCAGGGTGATGTCCTGGGCGGGCATCTCCGGCAGGCCGATGATCAGGCCGGCGTCCTTGGTGCAGTCGGCGGTGACGTTGCGGATGCGGATATTGCGCCAGAACGGTGTGGTGCCGGCGACCGCCGTGTGAGCATCGACCTGCTTCGGCTTCGGCAGGTCGCGGTAGAAGCTGGTGATGACGATGGCCTGGCCGACATTTTTCATGGTGATGTCGCTGTAGGAGAGATTTTCCACCAGGCCGCCGCGCCCGCGCTCGGACTTCAACCGGATGCCAGTCTCGGTGCCTTCGAACGTGCAGCGGCTCACGGTGAGATTGCGCACGCCCTCGGTGGTTTCACTGCCGATCGAGAGCCCGTGACCGTGCAGGAACGTGCAGTCGGTCACCGTTACGTCCTTGCACGGGCCGGCGTTGAGGTGGCCCGCCTTGATCGCGATGCAATCGTCGCCCACGTCGATGCGGCAGCGGGTGATCAGCACGCGGCTCGACACGGAGAGATCAATGCCTTCGGTGTTTGGCGAGTCCTCCGGTGCGAGGATCGTCACGCTGTCAATCGTCACGTCCTTGCACTGCTCCGGCAGGAGGTGGAAGCTGGGGGAATTGGTGAGGGTGACGCCTTCCAGCCGGACCCGCTCGCACTGGTCGAACACCACCATGCGCGGCCGGGGAATCTCGGCGTCGCCTTTGTCGCCGAGCACCCGCGCCCCGGTCGTGAACTTGCGTTGTTTCTCCCACCAGGGCTGCCCCTGGCCGTCGATCGTGCCGGCACCGGAAATCATCACATCATGGCAGTGGACGGCCTGCAGCAGCGGCCGGGGCTTTTGGTCTTCCACGGCGTACGCGGTGAAATCCTGGACGAAGAGAATCACGGCGCCGGCCTCGAGGCGCAGGTTGAGGTTGCTGCACAAATCCAGCGGCCCGGTGAGGTAGCGGCCGGCCGGGACGACGAGGGTGCCCCCACCCGCGCGGGCACAGACACTCAGCGCCCGGCGAAACGCTTCGGTGGCGGGCGTGATGCCGTCCGCCGCAGGGTTGTAGTCCTTCAACAAAAATGTATTCGCAGGGATGATTGGACGCGCGGGCTCGGCGGCGACAGCCGCGCCAACGAGAGCCAGCAGCAAAAACAGCGCCTTCATGTGAACAAGTTGGACAATGTTTTCCCAAAAGACGCGCTATTTTTTCGCGCCGTGTCAACGAGCAGGCGGCCGGGCGTCAGGCGGCCAGGGTTGTCCCGACAAAGCTTGTCGCCGATGGCGGCTTCGGAGCCGTGTCCTCATTTGTCATTGCGACTCTGCTGGCCAGCAGAGTGCCGCCCTCCAAGTTCTGTCGGTTTTCGAATAGCCTCCAGGCAAACCGACCCACTTGCCTTCCAACAAAGCTTGTCGCCAACCGCGGTCCGGTTTCCCATCGTCGCGTCGACTTATCATGACACGTTTCCCCCTTTTGCTTGTTGCAATGCTGGCGACCATGCCGCCGGCGCTGGCGGATTCCACGGCCCCCATCGACCGGCACGCCCTCGTCACCCGCCACAATCCGACATTGCACCAGCTCGACGTGGATTGCCCGCTCACCGTCGGCAACGGCAACTTCGCCTTCGGCTGCGACATCACCGGCCTGCAGACGTTTGCCGAGCATTACCAGCGTTGGGGCGTCCCCACCGAGACACTCTCACGCTGGTGCTGGGTCACCGACCCGAATCCCAACCACTACACGCTGGCCGACGCCTCGAAGAACTTCACGCTGCCCGACGGCCGCGTGCTGGCGTTTCCGACGAGGCAGAACTCTCCCGCCGGCGACTGGCTGCGCAAGAACCCACGCATTCATCCGCTCGGCCAGCTTGCCCTCGAGTGGGACAAACCCGACGGTTCGCTCCTCGCGCCTGAGGACATTCAGGAGCCGGCGCAGACGCTCGACCTCTGGACCGGCATCGTGACGAGCCGCTTCAAGCTCGGCGGCGTGACGGTGACGGTGACGACCGCCTGCCATCCGGAGCGCGATCTCGTGGCCGTGCGGATCGAGTCGAAGCTCGTGGCGCAGGGCAAGCTGCGCGCGCGGCTGGCCTTTCCCCGCGGGTACAATCTCAAGGTGAAGAACACGCCGGACCTGGACTGGAGCCAGCCGGAGTCGCATCGCTCAGTACTCACTCAGGCGGACTATGCTCCGGTGAGCATCGCCCGCACCGTCGGAGACACCCGCTACACCGTGTTGGTTGGAGGGCTCGTCTGGGAGACGGCTCCGCACGTCTTTCGCATCACCGGTCAGGTGCGAGACAGCCCCGTGCTCGAATTCATCGTGGGTTTCACCGACCGCACCGGCCGGCGTCCGCTGCCCGACACGCCCGCGGCGCAGACCTTTGCGGCCAGCGCCGCACATTGGCAGAAGTTCTGGCAGGAAGGCGCGGCGGTGGACTTCTCCGGCAGCATCAATCCGCTGGCGCCAAAGATCGAGGAGCGAATCGTGCTTTCGCAGTACTTGATGGCCGTGCAGATGGCCGGCGACGTGCCACCCCAAGAGAGCGGCCTCACGTGTGCCACCTGGTACGGCAAGCACCACACGGAAATGATCTGGTGGCATGCCGCGCATTTCGCCCTCTGGGGACACGACGACCTGCTCGCGAGAAACCTCGCCTGGTACCAAACGCAACTGCCCGCCGCGCGCGCGCTGGCGCAAAGCCGCGGACTCAAGGGCGCCCGCTGGGCGAAGATGACCGGCCCGGAAATGCGCGAAAGCCCCGGCGGCAATCCGCTCATCGTCTGGAACCAGCCCCACCCGGTGTATTTGTGCGAGCTGCTCTACCGCAACAACCCCACCTCCGCGACTCTCGCCACGTACCGCGACCTCGTGCTGGAAACGGCCGACGGCCTGGCCTCGATGCTGCACTTCGACGAAAAACGCGGCATCTACGTGCTCGGTCCTCCGCTCTGGATTTCCCAGGAGATCTACGACCAGGCCACCAGTCAGAATCCGTCGTTTGAGCTGGCATACTGGCGGTTTGCGCTGGAAATCGCGCAAAAGTGGCGCGAACGCCTCGGCTTGGGGCGCTCGACCGAATGGGACGATATCCTCCAGCATCTGGCGCCGCTGCCGGTGAAGGACGGCCGGTACGTCGCGCTGGAGTCGCATCCCGACACCTTTGACAATGTGGACAGCCGGCATGATCACCCAACCATGCTGGCCCCGCTGGGGATGCTGCCCGGCGACGGCGTGGATCGCGCGACCATGGAGCGAACGCTCGATGCCGTGCTGAAGACTTGGGATTGGGAAACGAAAATCTGGGGCTGGGATTATCCGATGATCGCGATGACCGCGACCCGGCTCGGTCATCCCGAGATGGCGCTCGAGATCCTGCTGCGCGACGGACCGAACAACCGGTACCTGCCGAACGGGCACTGTCCGCAGCGCAGCGACGAGTCCGCGCCGCGTTCGCCGGCGCCCGGCGCGCGCAAACGCGAGATTGCCGCCTACCTGCCGGCCAACGGCGCGTTTCTGTCCGCGGTGGCGTTGATGGTCGCCGGCTGGGATGGCTGCTCCGAGCCTCATCCTGGTTTCCCCAAGGACGGCAGCTGGACGATCCGCTCCGAAGGCCTGCATCCCCTGCCCTAGGAATGCGGCCATTACTTATTCCAAGGGTTTGGTTGCGGCTGCGCCACGCTTGAGCCAGATTTCCGCCATGCTTTCGCCGCAATTGCAGGGACGCACGGAGGTGCGCTGGGGCATCATCGGCTGCGGCGATGTAACCGAGGTCAAAAGC
>CAJAKX010000254.1 GCA_903940425.1 uncultured Opitutia bacterium
ACGACGGCCTTGAGCGTGTAGTAATGGATGCCGTTGATGAACGAGTAGGCGCCCGGGTGGTGATGGCCCTGGAAGACCGCCAGCACCTTGCCCGAGCCCTCGAAAATTCCGCGGACTTCCACGCGGTTGTCAAACTGCGCATCGCCGTCGCCATCGAACCGCTGATGCCCGAGAATGATGACCGGTTCAGTCGCGGCCTGCAGCTCGCGCTGCAGCCAGTCCCGTTCCACGGGCGGGAGGTTGTACTCGCGCCAGTCGAAGTTGCCGTGGTCGTAGCCCCGGCCATCGCGGAGATAGTTGGCGTCCGTGACGATGAACCGGACGCCGCCGCAGCTGAAGGCGTAGTAGCTGCGGCCGGCGGCGATGCCGGTGTTGGTGATGCGGGCGAGCACCTGCGCCTTGGAAAGATTGTCCATGTCATGATTGCCCAGCACATGGTAGGTCGCGCCGTCGAAGCGCTGGATCTCGCGCTCGATGGCGGCGAGGTCGGCCAGCGTGCGTTCCTCCGGCTCGTCGGGGGCCGTGTCCTTGAGGAGGTCGCCGAGCTCCACCAGGAACCGGACCCGCGCGGTGCGAAACTGCTCCACCGCCTCGCGCACTTTTCCCAGCGATTCGCCGAAGTAGCGGGTCTCCTTGGGGGCGGCGTTGCCGTAGTGCGGATCCGTGAGCAGGCCGAAACGCAGGGTGGGGCCGCGCGGCTCCTCGGCCGTCAGGAAACTGCAGCCGCCCGCCATCAGGCCGGCGAGCGAGGCGGCCGACGCCTTCAGAAAATCCCGGCGGTCGACGCGCCAGCCAGCCGGGGCGGCGCTGACCATGCCGGCGCTCCCTTGCGTCGTGGAAACGGATGTCTTCAGCATGGTGCGGCATTATCTCGAAAGGAGGTGGCACGGCAATACTGCGCCAAAGTAATCGCGTGGGCGTGGCCCGGGATCATGACACACGGCCGCGGCGGCACTATTCTGAAGCCGCTCCCCGTTGGGCGGAATGTCAACTATTAGTTGACAATGTGTTTTTGACTGAACCAGGGAACTGCGGCGAGGGAGCATGCGGAAGGTGGGTCAGGCCGGGGACGGCGGTTCATCGCAGCATTGCGCGGCGCGGGGCGGCCTGCATGCTCGGGCGGATTGGCTGAGCAACCGATCACCGTCGCTTATCTGTTCACGACGTTTCCGAAGACGTCCGAGGCGTTCCTGCAGCGCGATGTCGCGGCGATGCAGGCGCGTGGCGTCAGGCTGCGGCTCTATTCGCTCTGGGGCGGGGGCGGCGGGTTTCGCGGACTGCCGGTGCGGGCCCTGCCGCGCTGGTGGTTCTTCGTGGCGCTGCTCTGGTGGATCCCGTACGAGGCGGCCCGGCGGCCCGGCCTGCTCTGGGAGCTCATCGTGAACACGCTCGGGCGCCGCGCCCCCTCGGCGCTCAATTTCTGGGAGAACATGCTCGGCGCGGGCTTCACTGCGTGCTTCGTCCACTCGTTCCGCCGCGATCCGCCCGACCTCGTCTACGCGGCCTGGACCGGCGCGCCCGCCACGGCGGCGTGGCTCATGTGGCGGCTGACGGACATTCCGTACGGCACGGGCGCGCATGCCTACGACCTCTACGAGCACGGCGGCGACTGGTGGCTGATGGAAAAGGTGGCGCTGGCCCGCTTTGTACATGCGACGACCGAGATGGGCCGCCGCACGCTCCTCGAACGCGGAGCCGACGCAGCCAGGGTGACCGTCATCCGCCGGGGTCTCGACGCCTTTCCCGCGTTGAAGCCGCTGCGCGCACCGCGCCGGCCGCTGCGGCTCGTCTGCGTGGCCCGGCTGGTGCCGAAAAAAGGCCTGCAGGCGCAGCTCAAGATTTACGCCGCGCTGCGCGAGGCGGGGATGGATTTCGAGGCGCGCCTCGTGGGCGGTGGCGAACTGCGCGAAGAGCTTGAGCGCCAGACCGTGGCGCACGGACTGGCTCGGCGGGTGGCCTTCACCGGCGAGGTGCCCCCGGCCGAGGTTTGGGAGCATTTGCGCTGGGCCGACGTGCTGCTGCACACCGGCGTGGTGGCGTCGACCGGCGACCGCGACGGCCTGCCCAACGCCATTCCCGAAGCCATGGCCGTTGGCACGCTCGTGCTGACGTCGTCCACGGCGGCAACGACCGAGGCGATCCAGCACGAAACGACCGGCCTGGTGGCCGACGTGAACCGGCCGAAGGAATGGGTGGCGGCGTTGCGCCGGCTGGCGGAGGACGACGCGCTGGCGGAGCGGTTGCGCGCGGCGGCGCGGCGCTGGGTCGAGGAAAATTATGACGCGCACAAGAATGCGACGCAGCTGCACGCATGCTTTGAACAGGCGGTAAGAGGGAAAGACCTCCAAACTCCCGCGAGTTTGGCCACGGGAAACACCGGAGCAGGAACGAGCGGATGATTTGCTTCGATGTCACCAAATCCGGCGCGGCGCGGCATCAGTCGGGACTGATGCGGGTGAGCGCGCGGCTGCGCCAGGAGATGGGCACCGTGGTGACACCGGTGCGGTGGGAAGGGCGCAAGGGCACGTGGCGGCACGCCGACGGCGGGAGGCCCGTGACTTTCTCGACGGCCGACTGGCTCTTCACGGCCGAGCTGTTCAGCGAGGCGGAGCGACCGGGCTTCTGGAGTTTTCTGCGCGCGCGGCCCTGCCGGCTGGCGGCGATGTTCGCTGATGCGATCCCGCTGCGGCATCCGCAGATCACCTGGCCGCAAAGCGTGGCCCGGCATCTCGAGTATCTGAAAATGCTCGCCGCCTTCGACCGCGTGTGGGCGATCTCCGAGGCGAGCCGGCGCGACCTCGTGGAGTTCTGGCGCTGGCAGGGCGGGGAGGTGCGCGCCGTGGCGGGTTCCCTTGCGCTCGGCTCGGACTTCGACCGCAGCCCCCGCGTGACCTCGCCCCTCAAGCCGGAAACCGCGCGCCTCCTCTGCGTCGGCATCCTCGAACCGCGCAAGAACCAGATGTTCCTGCTCGACGTGTGCGCGGCGCTGTGGACCGCGGGCGCCGATTTCGAGCTGCACCTCGTCGGCCGGGTGAATCCGCATTTCG
The DNA here is from genome assembly GCA_903940425.1 of uncultured Opitutia bacterium. Classification (GTDB taxonomy): domain Bacteria; phylum Verrucomicrobiota; class Verrucomicrobiia; order Opitutales; family Opitutaceae; genus Fen-1467. Next base: position 3,048 of record CAJAKX010000254.1, read on the forward strand.
GCGGACCGGTCGCGGCGCGTCTGCAGGCGCTGCGCAAAATCCAGCCGCGGGTGCAGCATCACGAAGCCGCGTCCGATGCGCTCCTGGACCGGCTGTACACGGCGGCGACGGCCACGGTGTTTCCCACCATCGCGGAGGGCGCCGGGCTGCCGGTGCTGGAGTCGCTGTGGAAAGGACGGCCGTGCGTATGCAGCGACCTGCCGGTGCTGCGCGAGATCGCCGGCGGGGGCGGGTGCATGCTGGCGGCACCGAATGATCGGGCGGCGTGGACAACCGCCCTGCGCACCGTGCTGACGGATGACGCCGCGTGGAAGCGGCTGGCGACCGAAGCGGTGTCGCGGCCGCTGCCCATCTGGGCGGACACCGCGAAGACGCTGCTGGCGGGGCTGCAATAATCCGGCCGGGGTCGCCTAGAGTTTCTTCACCGCATAGGCCATGGCCTCGGCGACCCGCTCGAGATCCTCGTCGCTGTGCATGGCCGAGACGGCGGTGCGCACCAAGTCCTTGCCGGGCGGGACGGCGGGCGCGATCGACATGACCGTGAACACGCCCTTGTCCAGCAGGGCCTGCCAGAAGCGGTAGACGAGCTCCTTCGCGCCGAGCACGATGGGAATGGCCGGCGTCTCGCTCTCCCAAATGTCGAGGCCGAGCCCCTTGAGCATCTCGCGGTACCGGCGGGTGTTCCGCCAGAGGCGATCCAGGTGCTGCGGCTCGGTCTGCATGATGTCGAGCGCCGCGGACGCGCAGGCCGCCTGGCTCGGACTGATGGCGGCGCTGAAAATGGTCTGCTTCGAGTGGGTGCGCAGGTACTCGATGAGCTCGCGCGAGCCGGCCACGAAACCGCCGGTGCTGGCGAGCGATTTGGACAGGCTGCCGCAGAGGAGATCGACCTTGTCGTTGAGCTGGAAGTGATCGACGGTGCCGCGACCCTGCCGTCCGAGCACGCCGAAGCCATGGGCGTCATCGAGCACGAGAAAACAGCCCTGGTCGTCGGCGATCTGGGCGATCTCGGGCAGCCGCACGATGTGTCCCTCCATCGAGTAGACGCCCTCGACGACAATCATCTTGGAGGTGTGGTGGTGAATGCTCTTGACGAGCTGGCGCAGATCCTCGGGGTTGTTGTGCGAAAAGCGCTCGAAGGAGGCCAGCGAGAGACGGATTCCGTCCCACACGCAGGAGTGGATGTTCTTGTCGGCCAGGATCACATCACCGCGCTGGGCGAAGGTGGCGACGGTGGACATGCACGAGAGGTAGCCGGCCACGCTGACATGGCAGGCTTCACGGTCGAGAAAGACCGCGAGCTTTTTTTCCAGATCGACGTGGTAGGCGCGGGAACCGTTGGACAGGCGGGCGCCGGTGGTGCTCGTGCCCCATTGCAGCATGGCGGCGCGGCCCGCCTCGATCACGGCGGGGTGAAAGGAGAGGCCGAGATAATCGTTGCTGGCCAGCATGATCATGTCGCGGCCGTTCAGGCGGACGTGCGTGCCCTGCTGCCACTCCATGGCATGGTAATAAGGCGCGTACTTCAGCCGCATTTTGGTGGAGTAGTCGTCGCGGCATCGCTCCACGATCGTCTTCTTGTTCCGGGTGAGCAGAGTCAGCGCCATATAAGTTGTGCGGCCACGTTGAGTAAGAGGGGGAGGGTTAGCAAACCGAAAGGTCCCGCTTTTGCCCGGCGGCGCGGGGCTTGCGCCGAACAGCGCGGCGGCGCGCAAAGTCACCGGGCCGGCCGCCATTCCCGCCGTGGGTGAAGCGGGCGGAAAAGCGGTGGACAAAATCCAGCTTTCATCCGCGGCGCGGCAGGGATCTCATCCAGGCGGCCAGCTCGTCGGCATAAGTGGGCCATGCCTTGAAGCTGCGCCCGCGGGCGGCACGGGTGAGTGCCTCGAGGTAATCGGAATCGGAAAGCA
>CAJAKX010000255.1 GCA_903940425.1 uncultured Opitutia bacterium
GGCGCAGCTCCTCACCAAGATTGTCGAAACGTCCACCAAGGCTCCGGCCCGCACCTAAACCCCGTTCTTTGCACCGCCATGAAAGGCCAGCGCATTCGCATCAAGCTTCAAGGTTTTGACTATCGCGTCATCGACCAGTCGGCCTCGGAAATCGTCGAGACCGCCAAGCGCTCCGGCGCCCGCGTCTCCGGCCCGATCCCGCTGCCGACCAGCATCGAGAAACTCTCGGTCAACCGCTCCCCGCACGTGGACAAGAAATCCATGGAGCAGTTCGAGACGCGCACCCACAAACGCCTCATCGACATCATCGAGCCCACCGCCCAGACCGTCGATGAACTCAAAAAACTGAACCTCCCGTCCGGCGTCGACATCACCATCAACGTTTAACGCACACTTTCTGACAGACAGTTAGCAGCCAGCCAGCGGGCTCACCGCCGGCAATTGCTAATGTAGGTCTCACGAAACGGAACCCTCCACCTACCGCTTAGCCCATGATCGCTACCCTTTTAGGCAAGAAGATCGGGATGACGCAGATCTATGACGCGCAAAACGTCCTGGTCCCCGTCACCGTGGTCGAAGCCGGCCCCTGCCCCGTGGTACAGGTGAAGACCGCTGAGAGTGACGGCTACAACGCCATCCAGCTCGGCTTCGCCAAAAAGAAGGTCAAGAACACCAGCAAGGCCGAACTCAACCACGCCAAGAAAGCCGGCCTTACCGAAGCTCCGCGCGTGCTGAATGAGGTGCGCCTGGCCGAGCCGCCCGCCGTGAAGCCGGGTGAGATCGTCACGGTCGCCGCCTTCAAAGAAGGCCAGCTCGTCGACGTCATCGGCATCTCGAAAGGCAAGGGCTTTCAGGGAGTCGTGCGTCGCTTCCGCGTCGCCGGCGGCCCCGCGGCTCACGGCTCGATGTTCCATCGCCGTATCGGCTCCATCGGCATGCGCCAGACACCTGGCCGCTCGTGGAAAAACCAGGCGATGCCCGGGCACCTCGGTTCCGAGCACTGCACCATGCAGAACCTGCATGTCGTGAAGGTGCTCCCTGAGAAAAACCTGCTCCTCGTGAAAGGCGCCATCCCCGGGGCGAATGGCGACGATGTCATCGTCCGCACCGCCATCAAGGGCCGGCTCAAGGCCGCGAAATAACGAACCGGAGATTCCGCAGCCATGAAGTTCAAAGTTTACAGTCCCGACGGCGCCCAAAGCCACGAAGCTGATTTCAGCATTCCCGCGTTCGAAGGCGAGAAGGGGGTGCAGGCCGTCAAGGAAGTCGTCGTGGCCCACCAGGCCAACGCCCGCCTCGGCACGCACTCCACCAAGAAGCGCGGCGAGGTCCGCGGCGGCGGCAGGAAGCCCTGGCGGCAGAAGGGCACCGGCCGCGCCCGCGCAGGCTCCATTCGTTCGCCCCTCTGGGGCGGTGGCGGCGTCGTGTTCGGCCCCAAGCCGCGTGACTACTCCAAGAAGATCAACGCCAAGGTGAAGGCGCTTGCCTTCAGCCGCGCCCTCTTTGATCGCGCCACAGCGGGTGACATCGACGTCATTGAGAAATTCGAGGTCAGCCCGGTAAAGACCAAGGTCATTGATCAGATCCTCACCCGCATCGCCCCCAAGGGGAAGGTGCTCATCGTCGACGATCCGTTCGCGCCCGAGATGCGCCGCGCCGCCCGCAACCTCGGGCGCATCACCCTGCAGGAGGCCGTCAAGCTCAACACCCTCGATCTCTGCCAGTACCGGAAGATCGTCATGTCGACCAAGGCCCTCGAAAAAATCATCGCCCGCGCGACCAACGGAGGCAATTGATGATAAACGCCGACCAAGTGCTCAAGCACATGCGCCTGACGGAGAAGTCCAACAAGCTCTCCGCCAATTATAGCCAGTACACCTTTGAGGTCGCGCCGGCCGCCACCAAGCACACCGTGCGCGAGGCCGTCGAGCAGACTTTCAAGGTCACCGTCACGCGCGTGAACATCCAGAATGTCCGCGGCAAGAACAAGCGCAGCCGCCAGGGCCGGCCGAGCCGCACCTCGGATTACAAGAAGGCCATCGTGACCCTCAAGGAGGGCGACAAGATCGAGCTCGTCTGAACCGCGCCGACCATCCTGTCGAAAGGAGACCACCATCATGCCACTCAAAACCTTCCATCCGATCACCCCGAGCCTCCGTTTCACCGAGCTGAACCGCCCGGAGGGGATCACCGACAAGCGCCCGGAGCGCGGTCTGACCGAGCACAAGCACAAGACCGGCGGCCGCAATTGCTACGGCCGGCTCACCTCGCGCCGCCGCGGCGGCGGCCACAAGCAGCTCTACCGCATCATCGATTTCAAGCGGGCCAAGCTCGCGGCGCGCGCCCAGGTGCAGGCGATCGAATACGATCCCAATCGCACCGCCCTCATCGCCCTCATCGCCTATGGCGACGGCACGAAAAACTACATTCTCGCGCCCAAGGGCCTCAAGGTCGGTGACACCGTGATCAGCGCCAGCAAGTGCGAGAACAACGAGTACCGTCCCGGCGACGCTTATCCGCTCGAGACCATCCCGCCCGCCACCCGCGTGCATGCCGTCGAGCTCGTTCCGGGCCGCGGCGCCCAGCTCGCCCGCTCGGCCGGCGCCGGCCTCGAACTCATCACCGTCGAGAACGGCAACGCCCAGCTCAAGCTGCCCTCGGGCGAAATGCGCCTCGTCAATGCGAAGTGTCGCGCGACCATCGGCGAGGTCGGCAATGCCGACCACATCAACGAATCGCTCGGCAAAGCCGGCCGCAACCGCTGGCTCGGGCGCCGTCCGCGCGTGCGCGGCATGGCGATGAATCCGGTCGACCACCCCAACGGCGGCGGCCAGGGCAAGTCCAAGGGCGGTGGCGGCCGCCAGCAGGTCGTCTCTCCGTGGGGCCAGCTCGCGAAGGGTTTCCCGACGCGCCGCCGCTCCCGGCCCTCCAACAGCCTCATTCTCATCCGCCACAACGGCCGTCCGCCGCGTGGCAAGAAGTAAACCCGCCCGGCGTCCCACGCCCATCGCCCATCCCCCCTTCCCACCATGGCCCGTTCAATCAAGAAAGGTTACTTCGTCGATCCACACCTGATGGCGAAAATCGAGAAGGCCGGCAAGGCCAGCTCGCGCAAACCCATCCAGACCTGGTCCCGCCGCTCGACGATCACCCCCGACTTCGTCGGCCACACCTTCAACGTCCACAACGGCAAGGCGTTTGTCACCGTGTACGTGACCGAGAACATGGTCGGCCACAAACTCGGCGAGTTCGCCCCGACCCGCATCTTCAAGGCCCACGGCGGCATGACCCGCAAGGAGATCTGAACGCGCTCCGCCGCCCAACCCACCATGGAAGTCCAAGCCCTTACCCGCAACGCGCGCATGTCGCCGAAGAAAGTGCGCGAAGTCACCCGCCAGATCCAGGGACACAAGGTCCCCGATGCGGTCGACCTGCTCTCGCTCATCCCGCGCAAGTCCGCGCGCCTGGTGCTCAAGACGCTCAAGAGCGCCATTGCCAACGCGGAGAACAACCCGAAGGTCAACCTCACGGCGGACCAGCTGGTTGTCTACCGCGCCCTCGTGGAAAACGGTCCGGTGCTCCGCCGTTTCAAGGCCGGTCCCCGTGGCACCGCCATGCCGCGCCGCAAGAAGATGTCCCACATCCGCATCGTCCTCACCGACGAGGCGAAGAAAAACTAACCCCCGCCCAACCCCGCCCGCCTCGGCCAACCTCCGCTCCCATGGGTCAGAAGACACATCCCGTCGGTTTCCGCCTCGCCCTCACTCGCAACTGGCTGTCCCGCTGGTATGCGAGCAAGAAGGACTTTCCCGGCCTCCTCTACGAGGACCAGATCATCCGCCAGAAGCTCATGGAGAAGCTCAAACAGGCCTCCGTGCCGCGCATCTTCATCGAGCGCGCCTCCAACCGGGTCCGCGTGAAGATCTTCACGGCGCGCCCCGGCATCGTCATCGGCCGCAAGGGTCAGGAAATCGAGAAGATCAAGGACGAACTCGCCAAGCTCACCGGCAAGGAGATCCTCCTCGACATCCAGGAGGTCAAGAAGCCGGAGATCGAGGCCCAGCTCGTCGCGGAGAACGTCGCGCTCCAGCTCGAGCGCCGCATCGCCTTCCGCCGGGCCATGAAGAAGGCCATCGAGATGGCCATGACGCTCGGGGCCGAGGGCATCAAGATCCAGTGTTCCGGCCGCCTCGGCGGCTCCGAAATCGCCCGCCGCGAATGGCAGCGCAAGGGCCGCGTCCCGCTCCACACGCTCCGGGAGAACATCGACTACGGTTTTGCCGAGGCCCACACCCTCTACGGCAAGATCGGCGTCAAATGCTGGATCTGCAAAAAAGACGCCGACATGACCAACTGAGCCGAAACCTTCGACTCCCGACCACCGACTCTCGACCCTTTTTAAGCCATGGCTCTCTCTCCCGCCCGCAGCAAATACCGCAAGATGCAGAAAGGCAGCCTCGCCGGCAAAGCCAAGCGTGGCAACACGCTCGCCTTCGGCGAATTCGGCCTGCAGTCCCTGACGCGCGGCCCCATGACCGGCGCACAGATCGAGGCCGCGCGCGTGGCCATCACCCGTCATCTCAAACGCAAGGGCAAACTCTGGATCCGCGTGTTCCCGCACAAGCCCGTCACCAAGAAGCCCGCCGAAACCCGCATGGGTCACGGCAAGGGCCCGGTGGAGTACTACGTGGCGCGGATCAAACCCGGCGTGGTGCTCTTCGAAATCGGCGGCATTCCCGCCAAGATCGCCAAGGAGGCCTTCCGCCTCGCCGACACCAAACTGCCGTTCAAGTGCCGCTTCATCGTCCGCGAAGGCGCGGTGGTGTGAGCCCGGCCATAACCGCCAACCTCGTCCCTCCGCCTCCACCATGACGACGAAAGAGATTCGCGAGCTTTCCCCCGCGGAGCTTGCCACCAAGCTGCGCGAGACCCGCGAACAGCTGCTCCAGCTCCGGCTGCGCAAACAAACCGGCCAGGTCGAAAAGCCGCATCTTCTGCACGTACACCGCAAGGACATCGCCCGCCTCGAAACCATCCTGCATGCCAAGAAGCAGGCTCCCCCCACGGCCGCCTGACGCGCATCTCCAACCGATTTTCCACATGTCCGCTCCCACCCGCAGCAAGCGCAAGACTTTCATCGGCTTCGTCACCAGCCGCATGGGCGCCAAGTCCGTCAAGGTCACCGTCCCTTATCGGACCCCGCATCCGCGTTACCAGAAGGTCATCAACCGCCAGACCGTCGTGCACGCGCATGACGAGAAGAACGAGGCCAAGGTCGGCGACAAGGTCGAAGTCATGGAGACCCGCCCGCTCAGCCGGCTGAAGCGCTGGCGGGTCATCCGCGTGGTCGAGGCCGCCAAGACCGGCATCGCCCAGGCCATCTCCGAGCAGGACGTGGCCCAGACCGTTCCCACCAAGCTCACGCCCGCCCCGGCTCCGGCCGCCAGTCACGCCGAAACCCCGGCGGCGGCGGGCGCACCGTCGGCCTGAACCCGCAACCCTGAACGCCGCCAACCCGGAGGCCCGCCATGATTCAACTGCGCTCCATTCTCGAAATCGCCGACAACACCGGCGCCCGCAGGGCGGCGCTGATCCAGCGCATGGGTCAGACCACGCCTTACGCCCACGTCGGTGACATTGTCACCGTCCACATCAAGGAAAGCTCGACCGACGCCACGGTGAAGAAGGGCGAGGTGGTGAAGGCCGTGGTGGTCCGCACCAAGGCGCCCATCCGCCGGAATGACGGCAGCTATCTTCGCTTCGACAGCAACGCGATCGTCATCATCGACCCCGACGGCAACCCGCGGGGCACGCGCATCTTCGGCCCGGTGGCCCGTGAACTGCGCGCGAAAAACTTCATGAAGATCATCTCGCTCGCCCCGGAGGTTCTCTGACCATGCAGAAGTTTCACATCAAACGCGGCGACACGGTCGTCGTCATCGCCGGCGCCCACCGGGGCAAGCAGGGCAAGGTGCTCGAGATCCTGGCCGACAAGCAGCGGGCGCGCGTGGAGGGCGTGGCCATGGTCAAGCGCCACCTCAAGAAATCGCAGGAGCATCCGCAGGGCACCATCGCCGAGCGCGAGGGCTCCGTCCACGTCTCCAACCTCATGGCTCTCGCCCGCTGGGAGCAGAGCAAGGCGGCCAAAAAAGAGGCTGCCGCCAAAACCTGAAGGGCGGAGGCCGCCGCCGTCCCGCTGCCCTTTGCCGATCCACTTCTCTTTTCCCATCAACACTCAATCCGCCTCCGGCTCGGAAACCCGGTCGCATCACCATGAGTTACACTCCCTCCCTTAGGAAACAATACCTCGAGCACGTCGTGCCCGAGCTGATGAAGCTGCGCGGCTACACGAACAAGCACGAGGTGCCCCGCCTGCAGAAGATCACCATCAACACCGGCATCGACGCCGAGGCGGACAAGAACGCGATCGCCGATGTGCAGCGCGATGTCGCCACCCTGGCCGGCCAGAAGCCCGTGCTGGCGAAGTCGCGGAAGGCCATCGCCAACTTCAAGCTCAAGCAGGGCCAGATCGTCGGCTGCCACGTCACGCTCCGCGGCTCCAGCATGTGGGAGTTTCTCCTCCGCCTCATCGCCGTGGCGCTGCCGACCATCCGCGACTTCCGCGGCATGTCCCCCAAGCTCGACGGCCAGGGCAACTACACCATCGGCATCACCGACCACACCATCTTTCCCGAGATCACCGTCGACAACGTGAAGAAGCACATCGGCCTCGACATCACCATTGTCACGAGCGCCAACACCGACGACGAGGCGCGCGAACTCCTGCGGCTGCTCGGCATGCCTTTCCGCCGGGTCGAGGGCCCCGCCAAACCCACCGCCACCAAGGCCGCCTGACCTTCCAACCTCTCCGACCATGCCCAAGACCTCCGCCATCGAGCGCAACAAGAAACGCCGGCGCCTCGTCGAAAAGTACAAGGCCAAGCGCGCCGAACTGAAGGCCATCCTCGCCAACCCGAAGACCACGGACGTGGAATTCTTTGCCGCGCAGAAGAAGATCGCCAAGCTCCCGCGCAACTCCTCGGCTGTGCGCATCCGCAACCGCTGCTCCCTCAGCGGCCGCCCGCGCGGCTACATCGGCAAATTCGGCGTCTCGCGCATCACCTTCCGCGAGCTGGCCCTCGCCGGCAAGATTCCCGGCGTGATCAAATCCTCCTGGTGACCACTTTTGCCGGCGGGAGTGGGATATGACCCGCCCGGCGCCAACCCAACAACATCCAACATGACCGACCCGATCAGTGATTTCCTGACCCGCCTGCGCAACGCCAGCAAGGCCCGTCTCGAAGAGTGCGCCGCCCCGTACTCGAAACTCAAGGAAGGCCTCGCCGCCATCCTCAAGGCCGAGGGCTATGTCGCCGACTATTCAACCGGTGCCGACGAACTGGGCCACAAGACCCTCGTGGTGAAGCTCAAATATGTCGACAGCGCGCCCGCCATCACCGGCATCCGCCGCATGAGCACGCCCGGCCGCCGGCTCTATTGCCGGGCCGGCGAGATTGCGCTCGTCCTCAACGGCCTCGGCATCTCGATTCTTTCCACTTCCAAGGGTCTCTTGAAGGACCAGGACTGCCGCCGCCACAAGCTTGGCGGCGAACTCATCTGCAACGTTTGGTAAGGAGACCCTCCGCCATGAGCCGCATCGGCAAACAACCCGTTCCCATTCCCGACAAGGTCAAGGTCGACGTGCAGGATCACTCCATCCTCGTGGAGGGCCCGAAGGGCAAGGTCAGCAAAACCTTCGCCGACGTCGTCAAGCTGTCGGTCAACGACAAGCACCAGATCATCGTCACACCACTGGGGGAGAGCCGCTTCGCCAAGGCCATGTACGGCACCGCCCGCTCGGTCATTAACGGCATGGTCAAGGGCGTCACCGCGGGCTTCTCCAAGGACCTTGAAATCCAAGGCGTCGGCTTCAAGGCCGCCCTCAAGGGCAAGCAGCTCGATCTCACGCTCGGCTTTTCGCACCCGATCCTTTTCGACATCCCCGAGGGCATCAAGGTGACCGTCACCGACAACACCAAGCTCAAGGTCGAAGGAGCCGACAAGCAGATGGTCGGCGCCGTCACTGCCGAGATTCGCAGCTTCTATCCGCCCGAGCCCTACAAGGGCAAGGGCGTGCGCATCGTCGGCGAGCGCGTCCGCCGCAAGGAAGGCAAGACCGTCGCGTAACGACTCCCGTTACCAATTTTCACCGGGTCGCACCAGCCATGAACACCATTCACAAAGCCCAGCTGCTGCAGAAGCGCAAGTGGCGCATCCGCCAGAAGATCGCCGGCACCGCCGCGCGGCCGCGCCTCAGCGTCAAGTTTTCGGGCAAGCACATCTACGCCCAGGCGATCAACGACGACAACGCCACCACGGTTGTCTTTCTCTCCAGCGTCGATCCCGAACTCCGCAAACAGAACCTCAAGGCCAACCTGGCCGGCGCCAAGGCGCTCGGGACGGCCTTCGGCGCCAAGGCCCGGGCCGCCGGGCTTAGCCAGGTGGTCTTCGACCGCAACGGCCGGCCCTACCACGGCAAGGTGAAGAATTTTGCCGATGCCGCGCGCGCCGCCGGCCTTGTTTTTTAACCAACGCCCATGAGCATCCCATTCAGAAATCCCACTGCCTCGCGAGCCCCCGAGTCCGCCTCCGGCGCGCCCGAGATGATCGAGAAGGTCGTCTTCATCAACCGTTGCGCCAAGGTCGTCAAGGGCGGCCGCCGTTTCAGCTTCTCCGCGCTCGCGGTTGTCGGCGATCAGAAGGGCAGGGTCGGCATCGGCTACGGCAAGGCCAACGAGGTGCCCGACGCGATCAAGAAGAGCACCGAGCATGCCCGCAAAAGCATGGTCTTGGTGAAACTCAAGGGCGACACCATTCCGCATGCGGTGCTCGGCAAATTCGATGGCGGCAAGGTGTTCCTCCGCCCTGCCAGCCCCGGCACCGGCATCATCGCCGGCGGCGGCGTCCGCGCCGTCCTCGAGGCCGCGGGCATCCGCAACATCCTTTCCAAATCGATGGGTTCGAATAACCACATCGCCGTCGTCCACGCCACGCTCAACGGCCTGCGCCAGCTCCGCCTCGCCGCAGACGTCCACGCCCTCCGCAGCCATGGTTGAAACCTCATCCTGCAGGCGGGGTCGCCGACCCCGCTCCGGTCCCCGCAACGCCGGTCACCCTTCCAGACGCCCATGAAACTCCACGAACTTAAGAACGTCCCCGGTGCGGTCCACCGTCGCAAGCGTGTCGGCTGCGGCGAAGGCGGCGGCCATGGCAAGACCTCCGGTCGTGGCGGCAAGGGCCAGACGGCCCGCAGCGGTGGCTCCATCCGTCCCGGCTTTGAGGGCGGCCAGATGCCGCTTTACCGCAAGCTCCCGCAGCGCGGCTTCAACCGGGCCCGCTTCCGCGTCGCGTACGAAGTCGTCAACGTCGGCGATCTCGCCCGGCTCGACGCCGCCGTCACCGAGGTGACGCCCGCCGTGCTCGCCGCCGGTGGCTTGGTTCGCAGGGGTGTGCCGGTCAAGGTGCTGGGCGAAGGCGAGCTCAACCGCGCCCTCAAGATCACCGCCAGCAAGTTCTCCGGCACCGCCAAGGCCAAGATCGAGAAGGCCGGCGGGCAGGCCATTGTTGCCGCGTAACGCCCGAATGTGGGGCGCGCCCCCCGCGCCCGTCCTCGTCCCCCGGTTTTCGACCTTTCAACCTCCCATGCTCTCCGCCTTCACCAACTCGATGAAAATCCCCGAGCTGCGCTCGCGGATTCTCTATACGCTGGCGTTGCTGTTCGTCTCGCGCGTGGGCGCACACATTCCGCTGCCCGGCCTCGATCCGAAACCGTTGCAGGACTTTTTCACGTCGCAGGTGGGCAGCACCGGCGGCGCGTTGATGGGTCTCTATAACATGTTCACGGGCGGCGCGCTCGTGAAAGGCGCGGTCTGCGCGCTGGGCATCATGCCGTACATCAGCGCCTCGATCATCTTTCAGCTGATGACCGCCGTGGTGCCCACCCTCAGCCGCCTGCAGCAGGAGGGCGACGTCGGCCGGCAGAAGCTCACCCAGTACACGCGCTACGCCACGGTGCTCATCTGCGTCATCCAGGGCGCGCTGCTGATCCTCGCGCTCGAAAATCCCGGCCGCCTCTTCAGCGGCTACGATGTCAATGTCTATGGCGACATCATCCTCATCAACCGGAGCTGGTTCCTGGCGACCTCGGTCGTCTTCATGACCGCCGGCACGCTGCTGCTCATGTGGCTCGGCGAGCAGATCACCCAGCGCGGCATCGGCAACGGCGTCTCGCTCCTCATCACCATCGGCATTCTCGCCGACATCCCCGGCGCGGCGCAGACGCTCAAGACGCTGATTCTCGCCCCCGTCGGCGTGCAGGCCATCAGCATGCCGCAGCTCCTCATGATGCTCGTGCTGTTCGTCATCGTCATCGCGGGCATCATCATGATCACCCAGGGACAGCGGAAAATCCCCGTGCAATACGCCAAGCGGGTGGTCGGCCAGAAGGTCTACGGCGGCCAGAGCTCCTTCCTGCCGCTCAAGGTCAACTACTCGGGCGTCATGCCGGTGATCTTCGCCGCGGCGATCCTGCTCTTCCCGCAGCAGGTTATTTCCCAGCTCGGCGCCGCCTTTAACCTCAAGTTTCTCAGCGAGTTTGCCGGCAATCTCCTGCGCGGCCACGTGGTGTACTACGCCAGCTACACGATTCTCATCCTGTTTTTCAGCTACTTCTGGGTGTCGGTCATGTTCAAGCCGATCCAGATCGCCGACGATCTCAAGAAATACGGCGGTTACATCCCGGGCGTGCGCCCGGGCGAGCCCACCGCGCAATTCCTCGACTTCATCATGACCCGGCTCACCCTGGCCGGCGCGATTTTCCTGACCGTCATCGCCGTCATGCCTGACTTTCTGCTGTTCGAGTTCAAGGTGCCGCAGCGCATCGCCTATTTCTTCGGCGGCACCGGCATGCTCATCGTCGTGGGTGTGCTGCTCGACACGATGCGGCAGCTGGAGACTTTCTTGCTCCAGCGGCACTACGACGGCTTCCTCCGCAAGGGGCGCATCCGCGCCCGCAGCACCGCCATCGCCTCGGCCATCGGCGAGGCCGCCGACCTCAAGACCGTCGGCCGGCTCTGGCTCATTCTGGGGCTTATTTTCCTGACTGGCATGGTCTTTTGGTTCATCCGTCACTTTGTTCTTTAAGGCTTTACTTCCCGGGAGATGCGTGTCATTCCCCACACCTTTTCGCTGTCCGGCAGCCTTTGCGGCCGGGGTGAAACTACTGTACTTCGGTGCCGCCAGCCCGCTGCCTGCGGGCTTGGCCGCCGAGGCCCGTTCTTTGAAGATAGAGCACGTCTCTCCTGAAGCGCTTGTGCATCAGGAGATTTGCCGTCGCACGCCGCTTGGCCGGCAGGCCTTGCAGGCGCGCCAGCACGGCGCCGCCGTGCCCGACCAGACCCTGCTCGCGATCCTGCGCAAGTGGTTCTGGGCGCGCAAACCTGATGCGGGATTCCTGTTGGAAGGATTCCCGGCTACGCTGCTCCATGCCCGCCTGTTCGATGAATGGCTTGAAGCCCGCGAGGAAGCCCTGACCGGCTGCCTCTGGGCCGGGCCCGCTGCCAATCCGGCGGTGCTCGAACATTACCGCACGTTGGGACTCCTACTGGAGCCCGACACAGTCCGATGATCCCCATCAAAGACCGGGAAGCCATCGTGCGCATGCGCGAGTCGTGTGCCATCGCCGCCGCGGTGCTGCACCGTCTCAAGGCGCTCGTACAGCCGGGCATCAGCACCTATGACCTCGACCAGGCCGGTCGCGACCTGATCGCCGGTTACGGCGCGCGCAGCGCGGATTATGGTTATCAGATCGGTTCGCGCCGCTTCCCCGCCCACACCTGCCTCTCGGTCAACGAGGAGGTCGTCCACGGCATCGGCTCCCTCAAGCGCATCCTCCGCGAAGGTGACATCATCTCGCTCGATATCACCGTCGAATACCACGGATACATCGGCGACAATGCCATCACCATGCCGGTCGGCGTCATCGCGCCGCGGGTCGCCGAGCTTCTCCAGACCACCGAGGAGGCCCTCCAGGTCGGCATCAAGCAGGCGCAGGTCGGCCATCGCATCGGCGACATCTCCCATGCCATCCAGACCCTTGTCGAGGCGCGCGGTTTCGGGGTCGTCCGCGACTTGGTCGGTCATGGCGTCGGCCGGTCGATGCACGAGGAGCCGCAGATTCCCAACTTCGGCCGCCGCGGCACGGGGGAAAAAATCAAGCCCGGCATGACCCTCGCCATCGAACCCATGGTCAATCTCGGAACCTGGCACGTGAAGACGCTCGCCGACGGCTGGACGGTCGTGACCGCCGATGGCCAGCCCTCCGCCCACTTCGAACACACCGTGCTCACCGCCGAGAAAGGCCCCGAGATTCTCACGATCTCGCGCCCGCTCCCGCCGCCCGTTTTTCCGCCTTCGTCCGTTTCCGCTGCCTCCACTCACAATTAACCACCCTCAAATTTTCCCATGCCACGTCTGCTTGGTGTCGACATCCCTCCGAAGAAGAAGATCGCCTTCTCTCTTTGCTACATTTACGGCATCGGTCCCACGCGGGCCCGCCTCGTCGTCAAGGACGCCGGCCTTGACCCCAACATGCGCGCTGCGGACCTCACCGAGGAGCAGCTCAACAAGATTCTCCACGTCATCACGGACCGGAAGTGGAACGTCGAAGGCGACCTCCGTCGTGACATCACCGCCAATCTCAAGCGCCTCCAGGCCATCAACTGCTACCGCGGCGTCCGCCATCGCAAGGGCCTGCCCGTCCGCGGCCAGCGCACCAGCACGAACGCGCGCACCCGCAAGGGCCCGCGCAAGACCGTCGGTGTCACCAAGGTAAAAGCTGAACCTACCTCCGCTTAATCCCCGCCATGGCTGAAGAAAAATCCACGCCCGTTCTGAAAAAGGAGAAGGCTCCGAAAAAGGAGGCTGCGCCCGCGCCGGCCGAGGCTCCCGCCAAGGCGGAGGCCGTCGAAAAGAAACCCGCCAGGGAGAAGGCCCCCAAGGCCTCCGCCGCTGGTGAGCACGGTCGAGCCGCTGGCGACAAGGGGGCGAAAAAAGACGCTCCCGCCGCGGAAGGTGCCGCGCCGGCCGCCGCGCCAGCCGCTGCCCCCGCGGACAAGCCGGTGGAGATGGTGGGTGGCGTCGCCAAGCAGCCCACGGCCGAGGAGCTGCTCAAGGAGGAGATGGGCGAGATCAAGGTTCGCAAGGCCAAGGGGGCGAAAAATATCACCACCGGCCTCGCGAACATCCTCGCCTCGTTCAACAACACCGTTGTCACCATCACTGACCTCAAGGGCAACGTCATCGCCTGGTCCAGCGCCGGCAAATGCAACTTCCGTGGTTCGCGCAAGTCGACCGCCTACGCCGCCCAGATCGTCGCCCAGGACGCGGCGCGCAATGCCATGGCGCACGGACTCAAGGACGTGCAGATCCGCGTCAGCGGTCCCGGTCTGGGCCGTGACTCCGCCATCCGCGCCCTTCAGGCCATCGGCCTCGAAGTCACCTCCCTCGTTGACGTGACCCCCGTGCCGCACAACGGCTGCCGTCCGCGCAAGCGCCGCCGCGTGTAAGCCGCGCCCCGACCATCGACCCTTTTTCACCATGGCCCGCTACATCGGTCCCAAAACCCGCATCAGCCGCCGCTTCGGCCAGTACATCCTTGGCTCCGGCAAGGCGTTTGAACGCCGCAACTTCCCGCCCGGCCAGCATGGCCCCAAGTCGCGCCGCAAAATGTCGGAGTATGCCGTCGGCCTTTCCGAGAAACAGAAGGCCCGCTACATTTACGGTTTGCTGGAACGGCAGTTCCGCCGCGTTTTCGCGGTCGCCAAGAAGGAACGCGGCGTCACCGGCGAGCGGTTCCTGCAGCTCCTCGAGACGCGCCTTGACAGTGTCATTTATCACCTCGGTTTCACCAAGACGCGCGCCGCCGCGCGCCAGTTCGTCAACCACGGCCACATCCGGGTGAACGGCCGCAAGGTCGACATCCCCAGTTACAACGTGAAGCCGGGCGATGAGATCGAGGTGAAGCCCGCCGCCTCCTCGCGCCAGATCGCCACGCGCGGCCTGGAGGAGAACCGCCTCCGCAACGTTCCCGGCTGGCTCTCGCTCAACGCCGAGGCCCTCAAGGCCACCGTCGTCCGCCTGCCCGTCCGCGACGAGATGGAGCCCACCATCAACGAGCAGCTCATCGTCGAGTACTACAGCCGTTTCTAACCCTGCCTGCTTCCCATTTTGCGACTTAACCCTTAAACCTGTCTCCGCCATGCCCAAACGCCTCGGAAAGTTCGAACTGCCCAACAAACTCACCAAGGTTGAGGAAGGCTCCAGCCCGACTTACGCCAAGTTCATCGCCGAGCCCTTCGAGGCCGGTTACGGTCACACCGTCGGCAATTCCCTCCGCCGCGTGCTCCTGAGCTCCATCGAGGGCGCCGCCATCAGCTCGATCAAGATCGAGAGCGTGCAGCACGAGTTCCAAAGCATCGACGGCGTGGTCGAGGATGTCACGGACATCGTCCTCAATCTCAAGAAGGTCCTGATCATTTCCCAGAAGCGGGAACCGGTGCGGCTCATCATCAAGGCCAACCGCGAGGGTCCCGTCACCGCCGCCGACATCCAGCCCGATCCGGCCATCCAGATCGTCAATCCCGAACAGCTGATCTGCACGCTCGACAAGAACCGCCCGGTCGAAGCCGAGATCGAGATCAAAACCGGCCGCGGCTACTGCCCGGGCGAGAGCAACAAGAAGGAGGACCAGGCCATCGGCGTCATCCCGATCGATTCGCTCTTCAGCCCGGTGCGCCTCGTCCGTTACACGGTCGAAAACACCCGCGTTGGCCAGATCACCGACTATGACAAGCTCATCCTCGAGATCTGGACCGACGGCCGCATCACGCCCGATGACGCCCTCAAGCAGTCCGCCTCGATCCTCAAGCACCACCTCGATGTGTTCGACCGCGTCAGCGAGGAGCATTATGAGTTCGAGAGTCAGCAGAGCACCGTCAGCGAGGAGGAGAACAAGCTCCGCAAGCTGCTCAACATGTCGGTCAACGAGATCGAGCTCTCCGTGCGCGCGGCCAACTGCCTGAACAACGCGAACATCACCACGGTCGGCGAACTCGCCATGAAGACCGAGCAGGAGATGCTCAAGTACCGCAATTTCGGCAAGAAATCGCTCAACGAGATCAAGGAGAAGCTCGAGGCCCTCGGCCTCTCGCTCGGCATGAAGTTCGACGAGCGCCTCCTCGACACCAAGAAGGAAATCTGACCGCTCCGCGGCAAACGCCAAACGTCAGGTTCCCATACCTTTTACGCTCTAGACCCACACCAGCTCTGAATTAATCCCGCTTCGCAACTCCCCCTGCTTTTCCTTGGGATTTGGAACTTGGAACTTGGAGTTTCTCCCCGCAATGCGTCACCTCAAACATCGCCAATCCCTCGGCGTCACCCGCGAGCATCGCGCGGCCATGCTTTCCAATCTGGCGGCTTCACTCATCCGCCATGGTCGCATCGAGACCACGCTGGTGAAAGCCCGGGTCCTGCGTCCCTTCATCGAGAAGATCATCACCAAGGCCAAGAAGGCTGCGGCCGCCCCGGAGAAGAAGGACGCCATCCATCTCCGGCGCCACGCGCTGCGCAAGGTGCGCGACGAGGATGCCATCACCCTCCTCTTCAACGAGAAGGCCGCCCAGTTTGCCAAGCGTTCCGGCGGTTACACCCGCATCTACAAGCTGGCCCCGCGCCGCGTCAGCGACGCCGCCGAGATGGCCCTTATCGAGTTCGTCGGCGCCGAGGACCCCGGCTACAAGAAACGCGGCAAGCGCGGTCCGGCCAAAAAGGCCGAGAAGACCGAAGCGACCGCGACCGCCGCCCCCGAGACCCCGGGCAAGGCGGAAGAAGAGAAGAAAACCTGAAGCCGGCCCCGTCGCCGGGCATTTTTCCACGCACGCCGATCTCTTCCGGCGTGTTTTGTTTTCTCCCTTGGCGCCAGCCTGCCTTTGCGTGAGATTGCATCCGCGTTCCGCCCCTGTCTGCTGTCACCCTGCTTCCATGGACCTCGCCCTCGGTGCCGTCGCCTACTGCCTGCTCGCCCTCGGCTTTTTCTACGGGGTCTGGCTCTATTACGATCGTCGTGATCACGCGCTTTACGACACGGAGCGCCGCAAGGTTACCTTCCATTGCATCCGCTGCGGCCAGCTCTACACCGCGAAAGTCGGCACCGAGACCGCCGCCTGCCCCCGCTGCGGCCACACCAACGCCCGTTTGAAATTCTAGGGCCCCATCCGGCCGGTTGGGTCAACGATGTGGAAACGCCGCCCGCTGCCGCACCCGGGCGAGATTAGCCCGTACCTCGACATAATCGGGTTTGATTTGCAGCGCTTGCTCGTAAGGGGTGACGGCTTCCCGCGTTGACTCCATGTTTATTCGGTGTTGCTTCGCCGCGAACCCTGCCTGCATAACTTCACATGGCACAGACGATCGCCGTCCTCGATTTCGGGTCCCAATACACGCAGGTCATCGCGCGCCGGATCCGCGAGTGCCAGGTTTACTCAAAGATCTACCACTATACGACGCCCGCGACGCAACTCAGACAGGATGGCGTCATCGGCATCATTCTTTCCGGCGGGCCGAGCAGTGTCTTCGCAAAAAGCGCCCCGCTGCCCGACCGGGGCATCTTTGAACTCGGCGTGCCGGTGCTGGGCATCTGCTACGGCATCCAGCTCTTCGGCCATCTGCTCGGTGGCAAGACCGCCAAAAGCGACCACCGCGAATACGGCCACGGCTTTCTCACCGTCAAAAAACCCGGTCGGCTCTTCGCCGGCCTGCCCCGCCGGTTCCGGGTCTGGAATTCGCACGGCGACAGGGTCATCAAGCTTCCGCCCGGGTTCAAGGCGATCGGCGTCACCGAGAATTCGCCCTTTGCCGCCATCGAGGACCTGCAGCGGAATTTCTACGGCATCCAGTTTCACCCCGAGGTGTTTCACACTGAGCGTGGCGTCGAGGTGATCCGCAACTTCCTGGTCGGCGTGTGCCATGCGCGGCAGGACTGGTCGATGAAGAACTTCATCGACCGCACGGTGCGGGACATCCGGATCGCGGTCGGCCGGGGACGCGTGATTCTCGGCCTCAGCGGCGGCGTCGATTCGTCCGTGGCCGCCACCCTCATCCACAAGGCCGTCGGCCGCCAGCTCACCTGCGTGTTCGTCGACAACGGCCTGCTGCGCAAGGGTGAGCGCAAAACCGTTGTCGATCTCTACAAGAAGCATTTCCACATCGACCTGCGCGTCGTCGATGCCGCCGAGCTGTTCCTCCGCCGTCTCCGCGGCGTGGCCGATCCGGAGCAGAAGCGCAAGATCATCGGTCGCACGTTTATCAAGGTGTTCGAGCAATCACTGGAGTCGATCGGGCATGCCGATTTTCTCGCCCAGGGCACGCTCTACCCGGATGTCATCGAGAGCGTGGCCATCGGCAACAATCCCGCCGCGCTGATCAAGAGCCACCATAACGTCGGCGGCCTGCCCGCGCGCATGAAGCTCCGGCTGATCGAGCCCTTGCGCGAACTCTTCAAGGACGAGGTGCGCGCCGTCGGCGCCCGCCTGGGGCTGCCGCGCGCAGTGGTCTGGCGCCAGCCGTTTCCCGGTCCCGGGCTCGGCGTGCGCGTGCTTGGCACCATCACCCGCGACCGGCTCGACGTTCTCCGCGACGCCGATGCCATCCTGCAGGAGGAAATGATGCGCACCGGCTGGTACTGGAAGGTCTGGCAGTCCTTCTGCGTCTTTCTGCCGGTGAAGTCGGTCGGGGTGGTCGGCGATGAGCGCAACTATGCCTGGGTGATCGCCCTGCGGGTCGTCGAGAGCATCGACGCGATGACGGCCGACTGGACCCGCCTGCCCTACGATCTGCTGCAGCACATCTCGAGCCGCATCACCAACGAGGTGCGCGGGGTGAGCCGGGTGGTCTTCGACGTCAGTTCCAAGCCGCCGGCCACCATCGAATGGGAATAGGAGATTTTCCCGTTGCGAACCTTTTGCCCGCCGGCAAGTCTTACGTGTTTGCGCGAACTGTCATGATCAGATCTGCGACATTGATTCGTTTTCTCGCGGCCGTGGCCGGTTTGCTGGGCGCCGGCGCCCCCGCCCGGGCGCAGACCGCCGAGCAGATCATCGCCAAGGCCCGTGCGTACTACGGCAACGAGGGCAAGCTCAACGCGATCAGGTCGGTGCATTTCGCCGGCACCATGGAAACCCGGCAGTTTACGGCGGCGGGCCCCAAACCCATCAGCTTCGCCATCGAGATCATCTTCCAGAAGCCCTGCCAGCAGCGCATCATCCGGACCGCGCCGAACGCCATCCAGGTCACCGGACTGGATGAATACGAGGGCTGGCAGCGCCTGCAGGACGTTAAAAATGAGAGCCGCTGGCAGCTCACCCTGCTTGAGCCGGCGATCATCAAGCAACTCCGCGCCAATACCTGGGAAAACCTGAATTTCTTCAAGGGCCTTGAGCAGCACGGCGGCAGCGTGAAGGTCATCGGGCCGGCCACCATCGACGGTACCGCGACCGTCAAGGTCGCCTTCATCCATGAGCCCGGCATCATCTTCTACCGCTACTTCGATGCGACCACCGGCCGGCTCGTGCTCACGGAAACGGGCCTGGGTGACCGCATCAAGGAGGAAGGCGAGATCATGGTCGATGGCCTGCGCTTCCCGCAGAAGGTGACCTCCATCAGCAAGGTCACCGATGCGAACGGACAGATCGTCGAGAATCCGACGGTCATCGCCTTCGACAAGATCACGCTCAACGAGACGTTTCCCGGCAGTTACTTCGCAGTGCCGCCGTTGAGTCCGCCGGGGCCACCACCGCCCGCGCCTCCTCCAGGCGGTGCGCATTGAGGAGCGTGTCGCCCGGGAGCGGGCACCACGGGATGGTCTCAGTCCCCGCCGGGGCGCCCGAGAATCCTCATCAAGGCCGGCGAGGATGCCCCGCCAAACGTTTTGACGCAGGGCGGGAGACCGCATAGCGGTTTCCTTTTCATGCGCACGCTCCGCCACGGTTCCCGCAACTTTCGCTCCCAGCTGGCCGCCTTCTGCCGGGGGGCGGCGCCGTCGCGGCAGATGCAGGCGGCGGTCGCCGCCATCCTTGACGACATCCGCGCGCGCGGCGACACCGCCATTGTCCACCATGCCGCGCGCATCGATGGCGCCAGACTCACACCCGCCCGGTTCCGGGTAAAACCATCCGAATTGGCCCGCGCCGCGAAGATGCTGCCGCCCCGCGACCGCATTGCCCTCGAGGTCGCCCGCGCCAGCGTTCAAGCCTACAACCGGCTGACCCTCCCGCGCGACTGGATGGGAAGCAACCGCCAGCATGCCCGGGTGGGGGAGAAGTACGACCCGATCCGTCGCATCGGCATCAATATCCCCGGCGGGCAGGTGCCGCTGGTCTCGACGGTGGTGATGACCGTCACGCTCGCCCAGATCGCGCAGGTGCCCGAGATCGCCATCTTCACACCTTGCAACCGCGAGGGGCGCGTGGCCGACGGCCTCCTCGCCACGCTGCATCTCTGCGGAGTCACCGAGGTCTACCGCATCGGCGGGGTTTACGGCGTGGGCGCGATGGCCTACGGCACCCGGACCATCCCGGCGGTCGACAAAATTTTTGGCCCCAGCAACGCCTATGTTTGCGAAGCCATGCGCCAGGTCTTCGGCACCGTCGGCGTGGGCGGCCTGCCCGGGCCGAGCGAACTCATGGTCATCGCGGACGGCACCGCGCGTCCCGATTACGCCGCCGCCGACCTGCTGGCCCAGGCCGAGCATGGCTCGGGCCGGGAGAAGATCTACCTCGTGGCCACGGCGCCGCGCGTGCTGGCCGCCGTCGCCGCCGAAATCAAGGCCCAGCTCAAACTCATTACCCGGGCCGGGATTGTGCGCCGGGTGCTCGCCAGCGGGTTTCTCGCCATCGAGGTGAAAACCCTCGATCAGGCTGCCGAGGTGGCCAACTACGTCGCGCCGGAACACCTTGAACTGCTCGTGACCGCGCGCGCGGTTCCCCGGCTGAGCGAAAAAATCACCACCGCTGGCGCCATCATGATCGGCAACGACACACCCACCGCGCTGGGCGATTTCATCGCCGGACCCAGTCATGTGCTGCCCACCGGCCGGAGCGGCCGTTTTTCCAGCGGCCTGCGCGTGACGGACTTTATGCGCCGCACGAGCCTGATGCACTACCATCGCACCAGTCTGCGCCGGGCCGCGCCGGTGGTGGCCGCCTTTGCCGCCATGGAGCAGCTCGACGCCCACGGCCGCTCGGTGGAGATCCGAAACATGTAGGAGCGTTCTGCTGGCCAGCAGAATGCTCGCGATCCTTTGTCGCCTGCAAACAGGCTCCTACAGTTTCATTCCGATGCCCTCCCGAAATCCAAAATCCAAGATCCAAGATCTGGCGCTGCCCCATGTGGCGGCGTTGCATGCCTACACGCCCGGCCTCCAGCCCGGCGAACCGGGCTGGATCAAACTCAACACCAACGAAAGTCCGTACCCGCCCAGTCCACGGGTCGTGGAGGCGTTGCGCCGCGAAATCGGCGAAGACGGGGCCTCCCTGCGCCTTTACCCGAATCCCGCGAGTACGGCCCTGCGCGAGGCTGTCGCCCGCCTGCACGGGCTCGGGGCGGACCAGGTGTTCATCGGCAACGGCGCCGACGACGTCCTCAACCTCCTCGTGCGCTGTTTCTGTGCGCCGGCGTCCGCGGCGGGCTTCACCCTGCCGAGCTATTCGCTTTATCCGGTGCTGGTCGGCATCCAGGACGGGCGCGCCGTCTCGCTTGATTTCGACCGTTCGATGAAGCTGCCGGTGGACGCCATTGCCGCGTCGGCCGCGAAGGTTTTCTTTCTCACGTCGCCCAACGCGCCGACCGGGGTCGGTTTCCGCACGGCGGACATCGAGGCGATCCTGCTCCGTTTCCACGGATTGCTGGTGGTGGACGAGACGTATGCGGCTTTTGCCGAGGAGAACGCCGCCGGTCTCCTGCCCCAACACCCCACGCTCTGCATCGTCCGCACGCTCTCCAAGTCGCATTGCCTGGCCGGCATGCGCGTGGGGTATGCGCTGGCGCGCCCCGAGGTGATCGGCCTGCTCGACCGTGTAAAGGACAGCTACAACGTCAGCCGCCTCGCCCAGGCCGCGGCCCTGGCAGCCTTGGGCGATCCCGATTACTACGCGGCGCTGGTCCGGAAGATCAAGGCGACGCGCGATCGCGTCCACGGGCAGTGGACGACCAAGCTCGGCTGGTTCACCCAGCCTTCACAGGCCAACTTCCTCTTTACCGAACCGCGGGACCGCGCCGGCCGCACCGGCCCGGAGGTGGCCCGGGGGCTTTATGACTTCCTTTATGCCCGCAAAATCCTTGTCCGGCACTTCGGGAGCCACGCCTTGACCTCCTCCTTCCTCCGCATCAGCGTCGGCACCGACGAAGCAATGCTCGTCCTGCAGGAGAACCTCGAGGCATGGCTAAAACACGCGTAGCAACTCTCTCGCGCAAGACCGCCGAGACCGACATCACCGTGAAGCTCACGGTGGACGGCAAGGGCATGTCGAAAATCGACACGGGCATCCCGTTCTTCGACCACATGCTCACGCTGTTTGCCAAGCACGGGCTGTTCGACCTCGAGGTGAAGGCCCGCGGCGACGTGGCCGTCGACTACCACCATACCGTCGAGGACGTCGGCATCGTGCTGGGCGAGGCTTTCAAGACCGCGCTGGGCGACAAGCTCGGCCTCAAGCGCTACGGCTTTTTCATCCTGCCGATGGACGAGGCGCTGGCCCGCGTGGTCATCGATCTTGGCGGCCGGCCCCACCTTGTCTACGACGTCAGCGCGCCGACGATGTTTGTGCGCGATTTCAACCTGGCGCTGGTGAAGGAATTTTTCCGCGCGTTCGCCAACACGGTCGGCGCCAACGTGCACGTGAAGCTCGTCTACGGCGAGGAGCCGCATCACGTGGTCGAGGCCGTTTTCAAGAGTTTCGCCCGCGCGCTTGACGCCGCCTCGCAGATCGAGCCCCGCGCGGCGGACCGGCTGCCGTCGACCAAGGGGAAGCTCTGATCAAGTTTTGAGCTTTGCGTTTTGAGTTTTGGGTGGCGATCCCCCCTCAACTCGGCACTGGCGCAACGCAAAACCCACAACCCAAAACCATGAGTTTGGCCCCGCCCATGCTCGCCGTCATCGACAACGGCATCTGCAATCTCCGCAGCGTCACCAAGGCCGTCGAGGCCGTGGGCGGCGCCGTGCGCGTCGTGCGCACGCCGGCGGAGATGGCCGCGGCGCGCGCCGCCGGTCTCATCCTGCCGGGCGTGGGGGCGCTGCGCGATTGCGTGGCCGCGCTGCAGGCGACCGGCCTCGACGCCACGGTGCGCGACTGGATCGCCGCCGACCGGCCCTTCCTTGGCGTATGCCTCGGGATGCAGGCGTTGTTCGAGCACTCGGAGGAAGGCGGGGGTGTGACCGGACTCGGCATTTTCCCCGGACGGGTGGTGCGTTTTCAGCGTCCGCCGGAGTTCAAGGTGCCGCACATGGGCTGGAACACCGTGCGCTTCGTCCGGCTGGGGACTCCGCTCCAAACCGGCCTGCGCGACGAAGGCGAGGCCTTCTATTTTGTGCACAGCTATTATGTCGTGCCCGCGGAACGCGCGCTCGTGCTGGCGGAATGCGATTATGGCGGCCCGTTCGTGGCGGCCATTGTCCGGGGTTATTGCTACGGGACGCAATTCCACCCCGAGAAAAGCCAGGCCCGGGGATTGCAGATCTACCGGAATTTCGTTGCGCTCGCCGCCGCCCGCCAGGCTTGAGAAGCCGGGACTGCCGGGGCCGGCGCCGGTGAGAGACGGGAACCTGGCGCGAACATTGGTTGCATCGGAAAAATAATTGGCTCTTTATTATTCCATGCCTCCGCAAGCCACCCTCAAGCTCGACAACAAGGACTATGATCTTCCCGTCATCACCGGCACGGAGGGCGAGAAGGCGGTCGACTTCCGCAACCTGCGCAGCGACTCCGGTTATGTCTCCTTTGACGAGGGCTACGGCAACACCGGCTCCTGCCTGAGCGCCGTCACCTTCATCGACGGCGAGGCGGGCATTCTCCGCTACCGCGGCTATCCCATCGAGCAGCTTGCCGAGTATTCCTCCTTCATCGAGACGGCCTACCTCATCATCAACGGGGAGCTGCCGATTCCGGCGCAGCGCAAGCGGTTCTCCCAACTGCTCACGGAGAATTCGCCCATCCACTCGGGCATGGAGCACCTCTTCGAGGGTTTCCCGGCCGACGCCCATCCCATGGCGATCCTTTCGGCGATGCTGAACTCGCTGGGGTCCTACTATCCGCATCTCGCCACCAACGACCACCAGCACGACCTGGAAAACTTTGAGGAGACCTCGGCCATCATCATCTCCAAGGTGCGCACGATCGCGGCCTACTCATATCGCGCCAGCCGCGGCCTGCCTTACATTCATCCGCGCCGCGACCTGCCCTATTGCGAGAACTTCCTGCACATGATGTTCTCGACCCCCTACGAGCCCTACATCGCGCTCCCGGAGGTCGCCCAGGCCCTCAATCTGTTCCTGCTGCTGCACGCCGACCACGAGCAGAATTGCAGCACTTCGACCGTGCGCATGGTGGCCTCCAGCGGCGCCAACCTGTTCGCCTCCACCGCGGCCGGGGTCTGCGCCCTCTGGGGACCGCTGCATGGCGGCGCCAACATGGCGGTGATCGAGATGCTCAAGAGCATTCACGCCGAGGGTGACGACGGCACCAAGTTCATCGAGCAGGCCAAGCTGGGCAAGGCGGACAAGCGCCTCATGGGCTTCGGGCACCGCGTCTACAAGCACTACGACCCCCGCGCGAAGATCATCAAGGAGAGTTTCTACAGCGCCCTGGCCAGCCTCGGCATCAAGAACGACCCGCTCCTCAACATCGCCATGCGCCTCGAGGAGGCCGCCCTCAGGGACGACTACTTCCTCTCGCGCAAGCTGTATCCGAACGTCGACTTCTACTCCGGCCTGATCATGCGGGCCATCGGCATCCCGGAAAACATGTTCACCGTCATGTTTGCCATCGGCCGCATGCCCGGTTGGATCGCCAATTGGAAGGAGGTCGCCGCCAACCCCAAGGGCCGCATCTACCGCCCGCGCCAAATCTACGTCGGCCCGCAGCAGCGCGACTACGTGCCGCCGCACAAGCGGAAGTAGGCACGACCCGGCGGACGACAAAACGCTCCGCGGCGGAGCCGCCGCCCGACGACGGTTGTTCAGCCAGCCTTCTTTTCCGGCGGGGCGCGGAAGATGTCGTCCAGCTCCAGCCCGGTCAGGGCTTTGATGCCATGCAGCAGCCGCCAGAGCACCAGCATCATCATCGCCATGCTCGGCAGCACGATCACCGGCCAGCTCACCAGATGCATCTTTGCCAGCTCGCCGTTGAACGCCGCGGTGCCCGGCTGACTCCTGATGAGATGGCGGGCCAGAAAAAAGTTCAGGACCGCGCTTACAAAAAACGACAGCGAGAGCAGACCGGTGGCTCGTCGCAACAAGCCGGTGAACTCGGTCTGCGTGCCGCGTGCCGTCAGTTCCGCATCCACTTTTTCCACGTCGATCACCTGCGGATTGTAGAGCAGCTCGTTCACCAGCGGGGTCTTCGCCCGCATCGAGGCCAGCACGGCGAGACCGATGATGCCGGGGATGGCGGCGTCCTTTACCGCAAACCAGAATCCCCCCACCTTCATCAGGCCGAACCCGCCGGAGATGAGCACGCTCGCAAAGCCGATGATCGAGATGAAGTTCCAGCGCCGCCGGGCGGCAAAATCATGGAGGCCATAGCCGACGGGAAATCCGAGGGCGATGACCAGCCCCCATTTGGGACCAAGCCATTTCTCGCCACTGAATCCTGCAAGGATCACCGTCGGTATGACGACGTTGCAGACTAGATTGAACAGCAGGTTTTCAGGCTTGGGCCGCGGGGTGGTCACGGAGAGATTGAATTCGGAGGGCACGAAGCCAGCAAGCATGCGCTGGCGACTGCAATGATATTTTCGTGGTTTCCTGGCTCCTGAATTTATGCCAGCATCCCCTTTCCCCCCATGATCCTCCTCGGCGTCAACATCGACCACTGTGCCACGCTCCGCCAGGCGCGCTACCGCGAAAGCGGCCGCACCACCGGCGGCAATGTGGAACCCGATCCCGTCACGCTTGCCGTCCTCGCCGAGCGCGCCGGCGCCGACGGCATCACGGTGCACCTGCGCGAGGATCACCGCCACATCCAGGAGCGCGACGTCTGGCGGCTGCGCGAAGCCATCGCGACCCGCCTCAATCTCGAGATGGCCTGCACGCCGGCCATGACGGAGTTTGCCCTCAAGCTGAAGCCCGACTCGGTCTGTCTTGTGCCCGAAAACCGCAAGGAGATCACCACCGAGGGCGGGCTCGATGTCGTGGGCAACGAGGACCGCGTCCGCGCCGTGGTCGAGGCGATGCGCGCCGCGGGCATCGTCACCAGCCTTTTCATCAGTCCCGACGAGCCGCAGATCGAACTTTCCGCCCGGCTCGGCAGCCCGTGGATTGAGCTGCACACCGGGGCCTATGCCGAGGCCTGTCACTCCCCGCGCCGCCCGGCGGAGCTGGAGCGCCTCCGCCGCGGGGCGGCGCTGGCCCACCAGCTGGGACTGGTGGTGAACGCCGGCCACGGCATCAACTACGTCAACATCGCCGAAATCCGCACGCTGCCCCACCTGCACGAGCTGAATATCGGTCACAGCATCATCAGCCGCGCCCTCTTCACCGGCGTCGAGGAGGCCGTGCGCGAAATGAAAACGCGGATGAACGTGGGCAAGTAGCGAGCATCGAGTAGCGAGCATTGAGCATCTTGCCGTCGCCGTCTCCCTTCTACTCACTACCCGCTACTCACTACTTCCTCATGAACCTCACTCTGCCTCCCGGCGGGATCCTGCTCGGCCTCGGCTGCGACGTCATCGAGGTCGAGCGCGTCCGTGGCGTGCTCGACCGGCAGGGCGGGCGCTTTCTCCAGCGCGTGTTCACCGACGAGGAACGCGCCTACTGCTTCGACCGTAAATTCCCCCACCGGCACCTGGCGGCGCGCTTCGCCGCCAAGGAGGCCGTGTCGAAGGCTTTCACCACCGGCATCGGCGCCGAGCTGGGCTGGAAATCGGTCTCCGTCTACCATGGCGCGCGCAACGAGCCGCTCGTGCGCCTCGACGAGCAGGGCCGGGCGCTGCTCGCCCAGGTCGGCGCCACGCACGTGCACATCTCGCTTTCACACACCGATACACTCGCAATGGCCGTCGCCGCGCTGGTGCGGCAGCCTCCGGCCTGAGAAGGAGGATTCCTTCCGCCATGAACTCCGCCTGGTCCGATCCCATCCTCCCCTGCGCCGAGGCGAAGGCGCTGGAGACGCGGCTGTTTGGCGGCGAGGAGGCACGCGAATGGCCGGCGATGCAGCAGGCCGGCGCCGCCGTGGGTCGGGCGGCGCTCGAGGATTTCAAGGAGATCGGCGGCTTTCCCGCCGCCGGCCGCGTGCTCGTGCTGGCCGGCAAGGGCCACAACGGCGGCGATGCCCTGTTCGCGGCGAAAACCATCCTTGAACAGCATCCGGCGGCGCAGGCGACCGTGCTGTTTGTCAGCGGGGAACGGGCC
The DNA here is from genome assembly GCA_903940425.1 of uncultured Opitutia bacterium. Classification (GTDB taxonomy): domain Bacteria; phylum Verrucomicrobiota; class Verrucomicrobiia; order Opitutales; family Opitutaceae; genus Fen-1467. Next base: position 26,741 of record CAJAKX010000255.1, read on the forward strand.
CTCCGGCCGCTGGCCTGGCGCGCCTGGCGGGAGCTGCTGCGCATCGCCCCCGGACGGGTGACGAAATTGCCTCCGAAAAAGGGGAATCCGGAAGGCCGGGGGGAATACGACCTCTGCCTCGATGGCATCTTCGGCTTCCAGTTTCGTCCGCCTGTGGATGTCGCCACGGCCGAGGTGCTCCGCCGCGTCAACGCGCATCCCGGCATCCGTCTGCGGGCGGCCGTCGACCTGCCCAGCGGAGTGGGCGGGGAGGCGGGCGACATCATCTTCCGCGCCGACTTCACTTATGCCACGGGCAGCGTGAAAGCGCCGTTGCTCGCGGAGCGCCATCGCGACATGGTGGGGCGGCTGCGTTACCTTGACCTCGGATTTTTTGAGGCGGAAAACAATATCGCGGGTGCGGTCGATCGGGTGCTCAAACCCTCGGTACTCGCTCCACTCGCCGCATTGCGCGCGCCCCAGTCGGACAAGCGCACCTTCGGACACCTTTTCGTGATCGGCGGGTCCCGCCACTACCCCGGTGCCGTGTTGATGTGCGTGCGGGCCGCACTGCGCAGCGGGGTGGGGCTGGTCACCGCTTTTGTGCCGGAATCGCTCGCGGCCGCCTACGCGGCGCGCGCCCCGGAGGCCATCTGGGTGGGCTGGCCGGAGACCCCCGCGGGCAGCCTCGCGCCCGAGGGTCTGCCGCTGTTCCGCGCGCAACTCGAGCGGGCCACCGCGCTGGTCATGGGTCCCGGGCTCGGCCCGGAGCGCGGCGCGCACGCCCTGGCCGGCGAAATCGTCAAGCTGACCGATCTGCCGATCGTGCTCGACGCCGACGCACTGCAGCCCGCGGTGCTCGCCGCCGTCCGGGGCGAGCGCGTCGTCTGTCTGCCGCATGCCGGCGAATTCCAGCGGCTCGCCGGCGGGCGCGAGGCGAATTCCGCCGTGTTGCGCGCCGTCGCGCACGAGACGGGTGCGACCGTCGTCCTCAAAGGCCCGGTCACGCGCATCGCCGATGGCGACCGCGTCTACCACAGTTTCTTTGGAGGACCGGTGTTGGCGCGCGGCGGCAGCGGCGATCTGCTGGCGGGCCTGGTCGGCGGGCTGCTCGCCCAGTCGACGTGCGAGCCGGTGCCGGCGGCGTGCCGCGGGGTGGTGTGGCATGGTCTCGCCGCCGATTTGCTCGCGCGGGACCGCGGCCAGGTGGCGGTGCAGGCGACCCAGTTGCTCGATTATCTTCCCGCCGCCCTCCGGCTCGCGTCCGATGCCCGTTGAACTCACAGAACAGCAGGCGTTCCTGGTGCTGAACGCGCTGCCCAACATCGGCCCGATCACGACCAACCGTCTTCTCGAGGAGCTGGGCGGCGATCCCCGGGCGATTTTTGCCGTCAGCGGGAACCGGCTGGGGGCCGTGAAGGGTGTCGGTCCGGCCATCAGCCGGACCCTCGCGCAGTGGGGCGAACATTTCGACCTTGCCCGTGAGGAAAAAAAGCTCGCCGACACGGGCGCGACCTTCATCACCACGCGCGATGACGCCTACCCCAAGCTGCTGCGCCAGATCCACGATCCGCCCATCGGTCTCTACCGCAAGGGCGCCTACGCCTTCGAACATCCGTGCATCGCGATCGTCGGCAGCCGCCGGACCACGCTTTATGGGCAGGCGGTCGCCCGCAAGCTCGGCGCCGAGCTTGCCGAACGCGGGTTCTGCGTGGTGAGCGGACTGGCGCGCGGCATCGACACCGCCGCGCATGAGGGCGCGCTGTCGGTCGGCGGCCGGACGGCCGCGGTGCTCGGCACCGGCCTCGACCTCATCTACCCGCCGGAAAACCTCGACCTTTACCGGCGGATCGCCGAGACGGGCGCGATCCTGTCGGAGTTTCCCTTCGGCCGACGGGCCGACCGGCAGTCATTCGCCATGCGCAACCGCATCGTCGCCGGCATCTGCGAGGCGGTCGTGGTGGCGGAGAGCGACGTCGATGGCGGCGCGATGATCACAGCGCGTTTTGCCGGCGAACAGGGCCGGCTCATCTTCGCCGTGCCGGGCCGGATCGATCAGCCCTCCAGTCACGGCTGTCACCAGCTCATTCGCGACGGCGCCACACTCCTCACCAGCGTGGACGACATCCTCGCCGAGTTGAACTACCTCGACGGCCTGCGACCGGCGCCGATCCCCGCGGGCGCGGCGGACAGCGCCATGGTGGGTGGACTGAGTGAGACGGAGCAACGCGTCTTCGAATGCTTCCGCGGCGGCTCCATTCTAAACATCGACGCCCTCGTCGGTCTCACGCAGATGCCGGCCCACGAGCTGGGTGCCACGCTCATGCTGCTCGAGTTGAAGCGGCTCGTGGTCAAGCGCGTCGACGGCGCCTTTGAGGCGCGCGGCGGCGCGTAGCGCCAATTCAAGAAGGAGGATTCAAGATTGAGACGGTGCAGGCGGATCGATCTTCCGTCTTGAATCTTGAATCAGCGTAAGCGGCTCAGCCCGGCGGCCAGTTCATCTGGCGTCCGGCCAGCAGGTGCACATGCAGGTGCGGCACGCTTTCGCAGGCGTCGGAGCCGTTGTTGATCACGAGGCGGTAGCCGCCGGCGAGGCCGAGTTTCCTGGCGACCACGCCCGCAGTGACGATCAGATGGCCGAGGATGGCCTCATCGGCGGCGGTGGCGTCACCGGCGCGCGCGATGACTTTCTTCGGGATGATGAGCAGGTGCACCGGTGCCTGCGGCTGGATGTCATGGATGACAATGCAGTGCTCGTCTTCGTGCTCGATCCGGGCGGGAATCTCTCGCTCAATGATGCGCTGGAAGGCGGTTTTCATGAATTCATTTCACAGGAGGGCGCAGAGCCAGCAGAGGATCACGCATCGGCGCCAGGCAGTATGAGTCGGGACAAGCCGTCAGTGAGTCTGGCGACGTTGAAGTTGATCAGCAGTCCGAGCGGAACATCGAGAAGCTTCATGTAACTCAGAAGTTGGGCCTTGTGGATGGGCAAAATGGCCTCGACGGACTTTGTCTCAACCAATACGCATCCATTCACGAGCATATCGAAGCGCAGAGGCTCTTCCCTGACGAAGGTTTTATACCGGACCTTGACAATCTTCTGATTGAGCGAGTCCAGCCGCCGCCGCAGTTCGAGCTCCCTGGTGAGGCACCATTCATAGATGGATTCCACCAGTCCGGGGCCTTTGTCGCGGTGGACTTCGATGGCAGCGCCAATGATGACCTGCGTAAGATTGGAGGCTTTGGAGAATAGGGGATGCATGGCATCCCTTCTCTGCTTCCTCTGCGGTCTCCTGTAAAAACAAAACTACAGAAACAGCAGGTTCACGCTGGCGCTGCGGCGGCTGCGGGCCGCGGCGAGGTCGCGGATGAGCGCGAGCGACTCGCGGTATTCGCGCTGGCGCCGGCTGGTCCAGCGGCGGCGCGGCGGACAGTGCGCCGGCCGGAGATTGGTGACGAGCAGGGTGGATTCGCGATAGCGCGCCAGGCGCCGGAGGCCCGTCAAAACATGCTCGCGGGCGAAGAGCGGCGTGACGGCGGCGGCGGACTCTGCTGCATCCCAGTGGAAAAAACCGTGATCCTGCCGGCCGTCGCAAAGGCGCTCGAGGAGACGCGCGGCGGCGGCGGCGAAAGCCGGGTCGCTGGGTTCGGCCCCTTCGATGCGCTCAGGGCCGGCCGGGTCCCCGTCGGGAGGCGGCCGTTCCGCCGGCCGGTCGGCCGGCTCGGCTAGGCTGGTGGTGATGGCCGTCTGAATCTGCTGCGCGAGGTAAAGGTCGTGGCCGGTGAGGCCCGCAAAAAGCGCGTTGATGAAGTGAAGACGGCGCAGATGGTCGCTGCTGGTCATTGCTTCGGCTCTTCGGGATGGCTGATCTCCTCCATGAAATCGGAGAGGTCGCGGAATTCCTTATAGACGCTGGCGAAGCGCACGTAAGCCACCTGGTCGATGCGACGCAGATGGCGCATCACCTCGTCGCCGATGGCCCGGCTGGGAATCTCGCTTTCGTACTGGGCCTCCAGCGCGTCGATGACGTCGTCGACGATCATGGTGATCTGCTCGAGGTCGACCGGACGCTTGTGGCAGGCGGCGCGGATGGCGTGAAGGAGTTTTTCCCGGTCGAACTCTTCGCGGCGTCCGTCGCGCTTGGTGACCATGATGCCATCCCTCACCAGGGTTTCGATGGTGGTATAGCGGTGGCCGCATTCCAGGCACTCGCGGCGGCGGCGGATGGTGTTGCCCTCCTTGCTGATGCGGGAGTCAATCACTTTGTCCGCGATGGAAGTGCATTTGGGGCAGCGCATGAGCGGGGTGGGCGGTGGGAGCTGTCAGGGGGGAGACGGCGGGCGGCTCAATTGAGCGACAGGAAGTTTTGCAGAATGTTCATTCCGTGCTCGGTGGCGATGGACTCGGGGTGGAACTGCACCCCCCAGACGGGCAGCGTCTGGTGGCGCAGCCCCATGATTTCGCCCTCGGCGGTCTCGGCGGTGACTTCGAGGCAGTCGGGCAGGGTGGCGCGCTCGACGAGCAGCGAATGATAACGCGTGGCGCGGAAGGGCGAGGGCAGACCGCGAAACACATCGGTGCCGCGGTGCAGGATGGGCGAGAGCTTGCCGTGCATGAGGCGGCCGGCCCGCACCACGCGCCCGCCGAAGTAGTGGCCGATGGCCTGGTGTCCGAGGCAGACGCCGAGGATGGGTTTCCGGCCGGCGAAGGCCTTGATGATGTCCAGGGTGACGCCGGCCTCGCGCGGCGAGCAGGGGCCGGGGGAGAGCAGCACCCGGTCGGGATTGAGGGCCAGCGCCTGCTCCGGCGTGATCTCGTTGTTGCGGAAAACGCGCTGCGCCACGCCCAACTGGCCGAAGTATTGGACCAGGTTGAACGTGAAGGAATCGAAGTTGTCGATGACCAGCAGCACAGGGTACTCTACCCCCAGGAGGGAGGAACGGTCAAGTGCCGGGGCTTGCCAGTCGGCGCACACCATGCAAGTCATGCACGGTTCGTGGAACCCGCCGAATCAACTGTTTTCCACTCCTGGCAAAGCCCGCATGGCCGCCCGCTGCCGGTGCCGGACGGTCGCACGCTCGTCATGGGCGTGTTGAACCTCACTCCCGATTCCTTTTCCGACGGGGGACAGTTGCCCTCCGCCCAGGCGGTCGTGGATCGGGCCGGCGGAATGCTGGCGGCCGGCGCCGATGTGCTCGACATGGGCGGCGAATCGACGCGGCCGGGCGCGGCGCCGGTGAGTGCGGCCGAGGAATGTGACCGCGTGCTGCCGGCGCTGGCCGCGCTGCGTCGAACCTTTCCGGACGCGGCCATTTCCATCGACACCTACAAGGCGACGGTGGCGGACGCCGCGGTGCGGGCCGGCGCGGATATCGTCAACGACATCTGGGGTTGCCTGCACGGATTTACGGCGGAGGAGCGGCGGCGCGGGATCGAGGCCCTGCAAAGCGGCGTCCCCGCACCGTCCCTGCCGCGTTCGCCCATGGCGGCGGCGGTGGCCGCGCTCCGCTGTCCGGTCATCCTCATGCACAACCGGCCCGACCGGAACTACGGCGACTTCTGGGCCGACCTGCTGCTCGACCTGCGGCTGAGCCTTGCCGTGGCGCAGGCTGCGGGGGTGCCGGCGCACCAGCTCTGGCTCGACCCGGGCTTTGGCTTCGCGAAGGAACCGGAGCACAATCTCGAGGTGCTTAAACACCTCGACCGGATCGTCGCGCTCGGCCACCCGGTCCTGCTCGGCACCTCGCGGAAGTCGACCATCGGCCTCGTGCTTGGCGCGCGGGTGGACGACCGGCTTGACGGCACGGGCGCCACGCTCGTGTGGGGCATCCGGCAGGGTTGCCAGATGGTGCGCGTCCATGACGTGGCGCCGATGTTGCGCTTCGTGCGGATGGCCGATGCAATCAGGGCCGGTCTCACCTGGAAACCATGACTCCCGACACGCTCACCCTTTCCCGCATGCATTTCTTCGGCCGCCACGGCGTGCTGCCCGAGGAGACGGCCCGCGGCCAGGATTTCGAGGTCACCGTGCAGCTGGAACTGCCGCTGGCCGAGGCCGGCCGGACCGATGATCTCACCCGCACCGTCGACTACCGGGCGGTGCACGCAACGGTGCGCACGGTCATGGAAGGACCGCCCTGCAAGCTCGCCGAGACGCTGGCGGAGGCCGTGGCGGCGGAACTGCTGCGCGCGTTTCCCCTCGTGCGGGCGGTCGAGGTTGAGGTAATCAAACCAAAGCCGCCGGTGGATTTCATCTGCGCCGGTCTGGCGGTGCGGGTGCGCCGGACCCGGACCACATGACCTATACGACGTATAGGACCCATGTCTTCCAGCGTGCGACAGGCCTTCATTGGGGTGGGTGCCAATCTCGGTGACCGCTGGGCCACGATGCGCCGCGCCCTGGCGGCGCTGGCGCGTGAACCCGGCATAAAAACCGTGGAGGCATCGGCTGTTTACGAGACCGCGCCCGTCGGCGTGCTCGATCAGCCGGAGTTCCTCAACCTCGTGCTGGGCGTCGAGACGACGCTCACGCCCGAGGCGCTGCTGGCCGTCCTGCACCAACTGGAAAAGGCCGCGGGTCGCCGGCGCGAGCAGGAGGTGCGCTGGGGCCCGCGCCCGCTCGACCTCGACCTGCTGCTCTATGAAGGCGAGACGCGGGCCGGGCCGGAACTGATCCTGCCGCATCCGCGGATGTGGTCGCGGGCGTTCGTCACCGTGCCCTTGAGCGAACTACTCACCTGCGTGCCATGGTTGGACCGGCCCGAATGGACCGAGGCGCGTGTCCGGCTGGCCGCGGCGCCGCCGTCAACCGGCGTGACGCGCTGGACGCCTCCGCCGGCGTGAAACCGGTTGCGTTCACCAGCACCACATTCGAAGCTGCGCGCTTTGATGTCTGCGCACTTTACGCTGCTCAAGACCGATCCGGTCACGGCCGCCCGTCGCGGCCGCCTCACCACCCGTCACGGCGTGGTAGAGACGCCTATTTTCATGCCGGTGGGCACCCAGGGAACGGTGAAGGCCGTCACACCGGCACACCTGCGCGAGATCGGCGCCCAGATCATCCTCGGCAACACCTATCATCTCAACCTGCGGCCGGGCTCCGAACTCATCCGCGACCTTGGCGGCCTGCATGCCTTCATGGGCTGGGAGGGCCCCATCCTCACCGACAGCGGCGGTTTCCAGGTCTTCAGTCTCGCCAAGCTGCGCCGCGTGCGCGACGAGGGCATCACCTTCCAGTCGCACCTTGACGGTGCGACCATCTTCCTCGGTCCGCGCGAGGTGATGACCATCCAGCAAAACCTCGGCTCCGACATCGCCATGGTGCTGGACGAATGCCCGCCCTGGCCGGGCGAGCGCGAGGTCTGCCAGCGCGCGGTCGGACGCAGCCATCGCTGGGCGCGCGAATGTCTGGCGGCGGCGCGCGACCTCGGAATGCCGGCCGCCGGCCAGCTGGTGTTTGCCATCGTGCAGGGCTCCATCTTTGACGACCTGCGGCGCGAGGCGGCGGAGGCGCTGACCGCGCTCGATTTTCCGGGATATGCGATCGGCGGCGTGAGCGTGGGCGAACCCGAGCCGGAGATGTTCCGGCAGGTGGCTGCCACCACGCCGCACCTTCCGGCTGACAAGCCCCGTTACACGATGGGCCTCGGCTCGCCACCGCAATTGTTGAAGATGATCGCGCTGGGCGTCGACATGTTCGACTGCGTGCTGCCGACGCGCTGCGCCCGCAACGGCCAGGTGTTCACCCCGGACGGGCCGATGAACCTGCGCAACGAACAGTATCGCGCCGACCCGCGGCCGGTCGTCGAGGGACTCGACAACTACACGTGCCGCCACTTTTCGCGCGCCTACCTGCGGCACCTGACGCTCGCCAACGAGATGCTGGCTGGAACGCTGCTTACCATCCACAACCTGCACTTCTATCTCGATCTCATGGCGCAGGCGCGCGCCCACCTCGAAGCGGGCGATTTTGACCCCTGGCATCGCGCGTGGATCGAGCATTACGAGGGGGGCCGGGACAAGCCTTGATTCTCGATTTTTGGTTTTAGATTTTCGCCAAGCCTGCCACGCTGCGGCCGTTCATCCTCGCTTTTGCCCTGCCGGCAGCGATCACCAATCGGAACTCCCCAACCAAACACATGAGAATCCTCGTCACCGGCGGTGCCGGCTTCCTGGGCAGTCACCTCTGCGATCGGCTCATCAGCGACGGTCACGAGGTCATCTGCCTCGACAACCTGTTCACCGGCCGGAAGGAGAATGTCGTCCACCTGCTCTCCAACCCGCGCTTTGAATTTCTGCGGCACGACGTGGTCGATCCCTTCAAGGTCGAGGTCGACCAGATCTACAACCTCGCCTGCCCGGCCTCGCCGCCGCACTACCAGTACAATCCCATCAAGACGGTGAAGACGTCGGTGATGGGCGCCATCAACTGCCTGGGCCTGGCGAAGCGGGTGAAGGCGCGCGTGCTGCAGGCCTCCACCTCCGAGGTCTACGGCGACCCGCAGGTGCATCCGCAGCCCGAAACCTATTGGGGGTATGTCAATCCGGTGGGCCGCCGCTCGTGCTACGACGAAGGCAAGCGCTGCGCCGAGACGCTCTTCTTCGACTACCACCGGGAGAACCGCGTCGACATCCGGGTCGCGCGCATCTTCAACACCTACGGCCCCCGCATGCTGCCTGACGACGGCCGGGTGGTCTCCAACTTCATCGTGCAGGCGCTGAAGGGCGAGCCGCTCACGGTCTACGGCGACGGCACCCAGACGCGCTCGTTTTGTTTCGTCGACGACCTCATCGAAGGTCTCGTGCGTTTTATGAAGCAGACGGAGACCGTCGGTCCGCTCAACCTCGGCAATCCCGACGAGTTCACCATGCTCCGCCTCGCCGAGCTCACGCTCAAACTTGTCGGCGGCAAATCGAAAATCGTGCACCAATCGCTCCCGGCCGATGACCCGAAGCAGCGCCGGCCCGACATCACCCAGGCCCGGCGGGCCCTGAAGTGGAAGCCGGCCATCGCACTTGAGGAAGGCCTGAAGCGCACCATCGCCTATTTCCGCGGGCGGGTGTGAAGGGGCTCCCGCCGGACACTGCCTGCCGGTTGCAGGCGGGAAGGGGACTGGCATTTGCCGTTTGCCAAGCCTCTCCGTGCCGATTTAGCTTCACCCTCTTTTCATGATTTCCTGGCTCCTGAAGAAGTTCTCCGGCCGTCACTACCGTAAATTCCTCGAGCGGTGCCGGCCCATCGTCATCCGTATCAACGAATTTGAGCGTTCCTGCCAGTCGTTGACCGACGACCAGCTCCGGGCGAAGACCGGCGAGTTCCACGACCGCTTCAAGGCCGGCGAAACCCTCGACCAGCTTCTGCCCGAGGCCTTTGCCGTCGTCAAAAACACCGCCCGCCGCCTTTACGGCCGCAAGATCACCGTGTGCGAGCACGAACTCACGTGGGACATGGTGCACTACGACGTGCAGCTCATCGGCGGCATCGCGCTCCACGAAGGCAAGATCGCCGAAATGGCCACCGGCGAGGGCAAGACCCTCGTCGCCACGCTCCCGCTCTACCTCAACGCCCTCTCCGGCCGCAATGCGCAGCTTGTCACCGCCAACGACTACCTCGCCCGCCGCGACGCCGAGTGGATGGGCTACATCTACAATTTCCTCGGCGTTTCCGTCGGCTGCATCCAGCAGCTCATGCCCAACGATCCCCGGCGCGAGATGTACAACCGCGACATCACCTACGGCACCGCCTCGGAGTTCGGCTTCGACTACCTGCGCGACAACGGCATGGCCACGCGCAAGGAGGACCAGGTGCAGCGCGACCACTACTACTGCATCGTCGACGAGGTCGACTCGATCCTCGTCGACGAGGCGCGCACGCCGCTCATCATCTCCGGTCCCGCACCCATCGAGCGTGAACAGCCGTTCACGCGCATCCAGCCCTCGGTCGAGCAGCTCGTCAACGACCAGACGCGCCTCTGCAACCGGCTCATCACCGAGGCCCGGGAACTCCTCGAAAAAAATGGCGCGGCCCCGGACGACCGGCTGCTCGCCCTCCGGCGCATGCTGCAGGTCAAGATGGGCCATCCCAAGAACAAGCAGCTCCTCCGGCTCATGGAGACGCCCGAATGGCGCAAGCTGCTCGACAAGGTCGAGACGGAGATAAACTCCGACCTCAACAAGGACGAACTCTTCCACCTCAAGGAGGAACTCTACTACGTCATCGATGAGCGCC
>CAJAKX010000256.1 GCA_903940425.1 uncultured Opitutia bacterium
GAAGTAATCACGCTGGACAACATCACTGCATTTCAGGTGCATTGTCCGGCGACATCCGTCGTGCTGTATATTTGACTTTCGAATGCGTCTTGCAGGAGACGTGGCGTCGGGGGAGTGATAGTTTTCCGCTATTTTACTTGATAGGAATTATCACTTACTAATATTACAAAAACGTCATCTCCACGAAACAACAAAACTAACCCTGCAACGAAAAAGAACCTGCTCGGATTGTGTGTTGGTGTAATCATCGCGTTCGTCGCAGCGTCTGCCTTCGGCGCTGCCGAAAATTCGAAAGCGCTCGCGCCTGCCCAAGTCACATTTACGGTGATCAAATTCCGTCTAGCGACTGTCGCCAATAAAAAGACGCAATACACTGATGCTACAGTGGCGCTCGCCGCTCATCCCTTGGTCGCCATTACGGGCGCGGCGACAGATGCCACATTCCATCTCCGCGGAGCGGTCGATTTGGAGATTAGAGTCGAATCTGCTGATGCACAAGAAACCTACACTCCACTCGGTATCGTTTTTCAGCAAAGGGCAGTGAGCAATAGCGTCAGATCGGATCCGCTTGGTAGAAACAATTTTTCTCCAGCCTATTTGAACGGTTCTTCTTTGCTCGTTCACGCCCACCATGTCGGTATAGGACCCGCGTATCATTATGAATTCTTTGTGCTTATTCAGCGCGTTTCCGATGGAGCAATTGGCATCATCGATCCCGGCGTCGTGAACGAGAGCTAGCCCGGACTCATACAGTCTGGCGACAAGCCCGCCCACCCCGCCCTGCCGGATCCTTCCGGTGGGAGGGGTATTTCGTTGTGCCGCCTTGACGTGAGGCGGTTCCCCAGGTGATTCAGCCGCCCCACACCTTGAAGTCCTTCAGGATGGAGCCGCCGATAAACTCCCGCAGAATCGAGTTGTCGGGGACCCATTCGGTCTCGATGGGCAGAAACCAGTCCAGGAACGCCAGCAGGCGCCGGGCTTCGATGAATTCCGGGGTGCCGTGGGCCACCTGGCGCAGGAGCGGCTCCGCCAGCGGGTGCAGCACCGAGAGCTCGTAGGCCAGCGCGGAGTTGAACATCACGTCGGCGTATTCCTGGTAGGGGAAGATGTGCAGCTTCTCGCCGCGCCGCACCGATTCCCAGCGGCGGATGGTGTCGGTGGCGTGGTACCCGCGATCACGCGCATCCCGCACAATGCGGCGGATGAGCCGGGTGTCGGTGGTGGAGACGCGGTTGTGGCGGTCGAGGTTGAGCTGCGTGAGCGCCGAGGCGTAGGCCTTGAACGATTGCGCCGCCAGGGCCGCGGGGATGAGCCGCGGGTTCAGCCCGTGAATGCCCTCGAGGATGATCAACTGCTCCGGACGCAGGCGGACCACGTCGCCCGGCTCCTGCCGGCCTTCCTGGAAACGGTAGCGCGGCAGCTGCACCTCCTCGCCGGCGAGCAGGCGCTGCAGGTGGTCGCCGAGCTGCGCAAGGTCGAGCGCCTCGATGGTCTCGTAATCGAGCTGGCCGGCGGCGTCGCGGGGCGTGTGCTCCCGTCCGATGAAATAGTTGTCCAGCTCCAGCGCGAAGGGCGAGAGCCCCAGCGCCAGCAATTGCACGGCAAGGCGGCGCGAGAAGGTGGTCTTGCCCGAGGAGGACGGGCCGGAGATCAGTACCAGCCGCGTCCGGGGCTGGCGGTCGGCGATCTGGCGGGCGATCTCCGCGATGTGCTGTTCGTGCAGGGCCTCCGACACGAGGATGATCTCGCGGCTGCGGCCGGCCTGGATGGCGTCGTCGAGCGCGCCCACGCTCGAGATGCCCAGCCGCTCCAGCCACGCGCCATACTGGCGGAACGAGGCGAGCAGCTTCGGGGAATCGGTCAGCGGCGCGAGCTTGATCGCCGCGTGCTGGCGCGGGTAGCGCAGCGCAAAGTCGCCGTTCATGGCCGCGAGCGCGAACCACTGCAGGTACCCGGTGGAGGGCACCATGAAGCCGTGATGGTAATCGACGTAGTCGCCGAGGCGGTAGAGCGCGATGGTGGGTTTGCGGCGGTGGCGCATCAGGCGGGCCTTGTCGAGGTCGTGCCGGCCCTCGAAGAAGGCGATCGCCTCCTCGACCGCGGCCTCGCGCCCGACAAACGGCAGGTCCTGCGCGACGAGGCGCCGCATCTCCGCCTCCAGTTCCTGCAGCTCGGCGGGCGTGAGGGGCGGCCGCCCGCGCACGCTGCAAAAGTAGCCGCCGGAAGTGAGGGAATGGTCGATGTACAGCAGGGCCCCGGGAAACCGGCGGACAAACGCCGCCTCGAGCAGAAAGGTCAGCGACCGGCGGTAGATCCGCGCGCCATCTGCCTCCGCCATGGTCACCGGCTGGACGCGCGCTTCCATGTCGATGGGATGGGTCAGCTCCTGCAGATCCCCGTTGACCACGACGCCGACGAGTGGCGCCGGCAGGCCGGCGGCGATGGGCTGGAGCAGGCTGGCGGCGGTCGCGCCGCGCGGACCGCGCAACGTACGCCCATCCGGGAGATGGATTTCAATCTGGCCGCTGGGTTCGACAAAATGGCGGTCGGTCATGGGGAGGGTCCGGGGAATTAACGCCGGTTGCCTGTTGATGGGAATAGGATCATCGCGGGATCGCTTCGCTTCTCGCATCACAGCCAATCGTCACGTTGAAGGGTAAAATAAGCCGCCCCGGCGGGAGGCCGGTCCGGGAGGTTGGTTCAGAACAAGCTGGCTGGAAGCATGGGGGAGCGCCGCCTGGATTGCGAGGGTGGTGTTGCGCGGGCCGGAACCGTCGGAACCTCCACGCAAGGCCGGCAGGTGAACGAAGCCATGCACCCCGTTGGCTGCGTTGTTACCGTCGTTTCCGTCTGCAAATTTCCCGGGTCTGGATCCGTGTTCCGATCAGCCGCCGCCGAAAAGGGCCAAGGTACAGGTGCCGGTTCCAAGATTCTGAACCAACCGCCCGGCGGACGCCACCCGGGCCACTTGGTAACGTAATACGTTACCAACACCCCGTGCCACGCAGCCTCTTGTCACGTATTACGTGACAAACCCCATTGCTCACTTACCATGCGGGGCACGCGTCTGACGCAATCCTCTTCCCCAGACTCCCGCGCCATGTCCGCCTCCCGTCTCCTCTCCGTCCTTCTGCCCTTGGTTTCCGTCAGTCTCGCTGCGGCGGCCTCGCCGGTCTGGCGGCCCTTTTCTCCGGACAGCCCTTGGAATCAGCGCATCCCCGCC